>PLNE01000234.1 GCA_003141695.1 Candidatus Dormiibacterota bacterium | reverse complement strand
CCCCAGCCCTCCCGGAGCGACGACCCAGAAGCTACGCGGGGTGGACGGACAACGGCCGGACATCGGGGGCGAGCCCAGCCGGGGGCCCCACCTCCGGAGCGTCCCCGTCCACGATCGCGGAGGGGGGCGTGGCTCCCTGGCGGTAGCAGGTTGCGATGGCGAGAGCCGCGGCGCCGATCAGCACCCAGGGTGTCAGGACCCCCCAGGGTCTGGCGGCATCGCTGGCGATGTCCACGAAAGCCGCCACGCTGATGGCGATCCATGCCGCGACGACCCCGGCACCCAGGCGGCGGGCACCGCCGGGCCGCGCCGCCAGCGCCGTGTAGGACCACGCCAGGGCGGGGACGAGCAGGGCGAGATCGTCCCAGTAGGCGTGCGGCGACGCGAGCAGGGAGAGCACGGCTGCTCCCGCGAGCGCCGCCTCCAGCTGCGCCGGCCGGTTTCTCGCCGCGGAGCCGAGCGCCGCGGCGGTGGCCATGGCGACCAGGGACCCCACCGCCGCCAGGACGTGGGACGCGGTGCCGTTGCCGGCGATCGAACCGGAGATCCCGACCAGGCTGACCATGTTGGCGAGCTGCCAGCGCGTCGTGGAGTGGATCGCGGCGCCGACGAAGCCGGCGATCCCGGCCGGGCTCGCCACCAGGAGGGAGAGCAGCAGCGAGGCGACCACCCCGCCGGCCGCGCCGAGGAGCAGGCGCCGGTCGCGCATCCCGATCACGAAGGCGGCGAGCCCCAGCGCGAGGTGCGGCTTGGCGATCAGCGCGGTCACCGCCAGGACGGCGCCGGCGGTCGCCGGCCGTCGCCCGCGCAGGCAGGCGTATGCGATGGCGAGGCCAAGGGCGGAGAGCCCGTCCCACTGACCGAGGAGAAGGGTGGCCAAAGTGCCCAGGCAGGCGAGCGCGCCCAGCCCGACCGCGACCAGGGTGAGCGGTGGCAGGGTCCGCCGGCCGGGTGCGGCGCGGATGGCCACCATCACCGCCCCCACCAGCAGGGCCAATTGGACGAGCGACCAGATCCGGTACGCGGCCTGGAGGCTGAGCAGGCTGACCGGGAGCGCGACCGCGGCTGCGAGCGGCGCGTTGACGAAGGGGAGGTTGCCCTCCCGATCGGGTGCGATCAGCGCGGCGTGGAGAGGAGCCTGCAGCGCCTCGTCGTACATCGAGCCGCCCTGGCCCTCACGGAGGAGGGTCGCCCCGACGTACGTGGAGGTGAAGTCGCTGCGGCCGATCTGCAAGGCTCCCACGCCCAGCCAGAGGACGAGGTAGGCGACCACCATCGCCCCACAGAGGGTGGCCGCCAGGAGCGGCCCGGATCGCTTGCTCGTCACGGTGCCCGACGATACGAGGCCGAGGCGGGCCGTCTCACCGCATTGCGCGAACCTTGACGACTCGGTGACGGCCATCACATCTTCGTTACAGGGTGGAGAGAAAGGGGCTCGGCCGAGCCGGTGGTCGGCGGGGCCTCCGAGAATCCGCGGAGTGCCGCTGGCCGATTTCTTCCGCGCACTTCCCCTGATCCTCCTTCTCGGAGCCGTCCCTGGATTGGCCCTGGCGACCCTGATCGCTCCCCGTCTCTCCTGGCCTGAGCGCCTGGCGGCCGCACCGGGCTTGTCGGTGGGTTGCATCGGAGTCATCGGACTCGTCCTCCATCTCCTCGGGCTGCCCTTCTATCCGCCCACCGCCATTCCGATCCTTGTCGTGCTTCTCGGAGCCGCGATCGGCCGCCAGCTCATGAGCGGGCGGCATGGGAAGCCAGTTGCCGGAGCGGGCTGGGCGGTGGCGGCGGTTGCCCTGGCGAGCGGAGCGGTGCTGGTCGGCATCGCCGCGGCCGCGATGAGCGGCGATGTGCTCCCGCCGGCCAACGACCCTGCTCTCCACGGCGCCGTTGCCGCGACCATCGTTCAGGACCGTGACGTCCTCCCCGTCGTTCCGGTCCCCGCGGACGGATCTGGTTTCGTGCGCACCCAGGCGGCCTTCGAGGCCACCGACGCCCTGGCCTCGGAGCTCGGTGCCGGCGGCCCCGCGCAGGTGATGATCCCACTCGCCCTGGTGAGTCTCCTGGCTCTGCCACTCGGCGTCGCCGTGCTCGCGCATCACGTCACTCAGGATCGGCGTGTGGCGGCAGTTGTAGCCGCGCTCAGTCTCGGTCTGATCTTCCCGGCCTGGCCCGTCGGCTACGGTGACTACCCCTACCTCGTCGACTCCACGCTGGTCGTGCCTCTGATCCTGGCCGTGACCCGCTGCCTGGAGGGGAAGGCGATGGTCAGCAGCGCGGTGATGACGGGCGCCGCCGTCCTGGCCATGTGGTCGATCCACGGCCTGGAGATTCCGACCGCCATCGCCGTCGGGGCATTCCTCTGGCTCTCGATCCTGGTGAGTCGCAGGCGAGCAGCCTTGGGTGGCGCCGCCATTGCGCTCACGTCAGTTGTGATTGCAGTGGGCGCCGGATACGTCCTGACCCGCGCGCCCTCCCTTCCGCTGGCCCATCTCTCCCCTCGGTCCGTGCCGGACGAGGGGGTGGCCTACATCGCCGGGCAGCGCAACGCGGGCGTCGGGGCCCTCACCCCATTCATCAATCTCGACCTCTCGCTCATCTGCGGAATCCTCCTGTGCGCCGGCGCCGTCATCGTGGTGTCGACGCGGCGCTGGCGCTGGCTCCTCGGATCGCTTGCGATTCCCGCGATCTGTGTCGCGGACGTCGCTGGCCCCCAGTGGCTGCATCCCCTCTGGGTGAGGCTCTATCCGTGGACGGTCCTGGACCGGCTGTACGGGCTCGAGTACTTCATCGTTCCCGTGATCGCCGCCATCGGAACCGTGGGGCTGGTGGACCTGCTGTCCCGCCGCGCCGCCCGGCGCAGGCCGGAACGCTCCCGGGGCATGTCCGCCTGGTCCGCCGTGGCGATTGGCGTCCTCGCGGTCGGCGGGCTGGTCCTCGGTGCGTCCCGCACCTCCGACATGCTGTCCGCGATACTCGCGATGTCGCCGCATGTCCCGGCCCAGGACGTGACGGTGATCGATGAGCTCGCCGCCAAGCTTCCGCCGGCCTCGCTCGTCCTCAATGACGGGGTGGCGGACTCCGGGCAGTGGATCACGGCACTGACCGATGACGTGGAGGTCGAGCCCCGCGGCTATGCCGAATCCTTCCCCAACGACTGGCGGCTGGTGGCTCTCGCGGGGGCGTGCTCCGACCCCTCGGGCGCTCGAGCCGCTCTGAGCGGCGTCCGGGCCGTCTTCGTCGGCTCCGAAGCGGGGGCGACCGGCTCCCGTCATTGGAATGCGGCATGCATCGCAGCGATCCCGGGGCTGCGCCTTGTGGCCGGGTCGACCTCCGGAGCCGCGGGATTCCTCGTCACCGGCTGACCGTCGGACTAGGTCGGCTGATGGTGACGGACCCTCGGGCGGGCCGTCGCGATCCTGTCAACACCATGTCGCCGCCGGATCACCGGCAGCCTTCGGGCCGCCGGTAGGATCAGCCCCGTGGAGCAGGCCCCTCTCACGCTCAGCTTGCCCGCGACGCGGCGGCGCGGGCTGTCGATCCACGAGCGCCGGCTGCTGCTGATGGGCTTCGACGCCCTGGCGGTGGCGCTCGCCTTCGTCCTCGCCTTCAATCTCTGGACAGCCCAGGTCCGGCACGTCGGTTTCTCCGTGCCGCGGTTGGGAACCCTCGTCGCGCTCGGACTATGGGTGGTCTCGGCGACCATCGTCGACGCCTGGAACGTCAGGACGGCCAGTTCGATGCGACTGACGCTTCCGCGCGTGTCGACGGCGCTGGGCATCTCCCTGATTGGACTGCTCGTGGTGTTCCTGATCGTGCCCTATCAGATCACCCGACCCACCATCGTCATCTGGGCTCCGCTGGCCTGGATGCTGGTGATGGGGGAACGCCTCCTGTACGGCCGGCTGGTGGCCGCATCCTCTCCCCCGGCCCGGATCGCCCTGGTCGCCGACCGGGACGCTCTGACCCGTGTGTGGCCGGAGGTCAAGGGCCACATCCGCGGCCTGTACCAGGTTGCCGCCGTTGTCAACCCGCGCCGGGAGGACCCAACTCAGAGGCTCTTTGACGTCGTCCAGCGGCGCCAGGTCACCGAAGTCGTTCTAGGAGTCCGGGACGACATCGATCGCGAACTCTTCCGAGGCCTCCTCACCTGCAATGACGCCGGCATTCGGGTGAGGTCACTGGCCGACCTTTACGAGGAGCTCACGGGGCGGCTTCTCCTCGATCAGCTCGGTCACACGTGGCTCCTCGGACTGCCGATGCGGAGCCAGACGTCACACATCTACGCCGCGATCAAGAGGACCCTCGATGTGGTCGTCGCGATCCCCGTGCTGATCGTCCTTGGGGTGCTGGTTCTCCCATTGGCCGCGGTTGTCAAGCTGGACGGTGGTCCGGTCTTTCACCGCCAGGTCCGCGTCGGCAAGCACGGTCGCCCCTTCACGGTGGTGAAGCTGCGCACCATGCGCCATCTGCCAGCTGAGGCCACGACGTGGACCGAGGCGGGCGACCGTCGGATCACGCTGGTCGGCCACCTCCTCCGGCGCCTCCATCTCGACGAGCTCCCCCAGGCTTGGTCGATCCTCCGTGGCCAGATGTCCTTGATCGGCCCCCGCCCCGAGCAGCCCCAGTACGTCGAACAGCTGCGCTCCGAGATCGACTTCTACAACACGCGGTTGACGGTTCGGCCCGGCCTGACCGGATGGGCTCAGGTCAACTCGGGCTACGGGAGCAGCGTCGACGATGCCCGTGTCAAGCTGAGCTACGACCTCTACTACGTCAAGCACCAGTCGCTCAGCCTCGATCTGATCATCCTGGCCCGGACGATCATGGCCGTCCTCTCCCTGAGTGGGAGATGAGGCGCCGAGACGAGCGTGGCTGGTGACCGCCCACCGTCGCAGGTCGTGATGGGCTGACCCGAACCCGCCGTCCACAAGGCTTTGCCGCTCCCTCCACCTCGGCCAAGGGACCGTCGGGATCTATCGCCGGGGGCCGCCCCGGTGCTCGAACACTCCGATCCAAAACCCAGCACCCCAGGACATGTGCAGCACGGGGAAGACGAAGGGCGCGCGCAGCCGGACGGCCGCAGGTTCGCGAACGGTGCAGCGAGCGCCGGCCGCGACGCAAGCCGCAGCGTACGCCGCTGCCGCACAGATTCCCAGACGCCGACCCGAGCGCGTGACCAGAAACACCGGGGTGCCCGCCACCGCGGCGACGAGACAGGGCGCCGCCAGGTGGTACGGGCGCATCACTCCCGGGCTGGCCCACGCCACCCGGACCTTGGCGCGTCCGTACAGGAAGTACTGCCGTGCCAGCTCCCGAAGCGACTCGCGGACGTGGTACCGGACGGGAATGTCGGGAGAGTAGAGGATCCGACCCCCACGGGCCCGGATGCGGTGGTTCAGCTCGTAGTCCTCGTGTGGCGGGTAAGCCTCGTTGAACATGCCGGCGCCCGTGAAGACCGTGCGGCGAAAGGTACCCAGGAAGACCGTTGTGACCTCCTCCGACTGTTGGGAGTACCGGAACCGCGCCCCACCGACCCCGAATGGCGATGACATGGCACACGCGATGGCGCGACCTGTGGTGGTCGTTCCGATCGCCTTCTGCTGTCCGCCCACGTTGTCGGCGCCGCTCTGCAACAGCAACTCGATCGACCGGCTCAGGTGGTGTGGCGTCCACTCGGCATGGCCGTCCTGCCGAGCGACAAAGTCTCCGCTGCTGGCGAGGATAGCCCGGTTGAGACCGGCTGCCTGGGTCCGTCCGGTATTGTCGATCAGCCTCACGTTGGGATGACTTGAGGCGATCTCCTGGACGATGTCGCGGGTACGATCCGTCGACCCACCGTCAGCGACGATGATCTCGTAGCGATCCTGAGGATAGTCTTGTCCGAGGACCGAGGCGAGGCACGTCCTGATGTGGCGCTCCTCGTTGTAGACGGGGACCACCACGCTCACGAACGGAGTGGGTCTCAGCCGCAACTCCGGGGTGTGCCCGGTCATTGGGGCCAGCGGAGGTGAATCATCCGCGCGTCCGCTCGTGTCTGGACGAAGCCAGCCCTGAGGAAGACGCGAATCGACGCGACGTTGTCACGGTCGACGCGGGCCAGCAAGGGTTGGAGACCCTCTGTGACCGCCAGCGCCATCAGACCGCCCACAAGCTCCTGGCCGACGCCTCTTCCGCGCTCTCGGGGAGCCACCGCGAGGCTGACCTCATGGCCGTCGGTCCGAGGGTCGAGGCGCACCTGGCCCACGGCGATCCCGCCACGCTCAGCGATCCAGAGACGTGTGGTCGGGCTTGCGAGCGCGTGGGCCAGCCACTGCCGGTGCTCCGCAGGACCGACCTCGCGCCGGCTCACGGAGAAGCGAACCGCCTCGGGGTCGTTGCGCCATTCCGAGAGCAGGTCGGCGTCGCTCGCTCCGGCCTGGCGGAGCGTGAGCACCGATCGGACCCCACGCAGTCCCAGCCCGGTCGGGCCTCTGTGGCCCTGACGTTCGTGCAGTGGAGGAGGGACAGCGCGCGTTTGGTCACCGGCTCGCATTCGAGGGTGCTGCGGTAGGTCCTGACCGTCGGACGGCATCGTTCCGCCTCGTAGCCTCCCACTGGGGTCTGCCCAGTGCGTGTCACGGGCGACCCCAATGATACGGAGGGGGCATCACGTTGCGGCAACGTCTCGGTGAAGGAGCCGTGCTTCCCAAGGGGAAACCCTACCCTTCGGTTGAGCGGCATCACTCTGTTCCAGCGAGGCCACAATGCCTGACGACGCATTCGACGGCCAAACCATCCTGCTCACCGGCGGGACCGGCTCCTTCGGCCAGCACTTTGCCCGCTGGGTGCTCACCGAGTGCCGCCCCACCGCCGTGCGGATCTTCAGCAGGGACGAGTTGAAGCAGTCGGAGATGGCACGGGTCATCGACGACCCACGACTGCGGTTCCTGCTCGGTGATGTGCGCGATCGGGACAGGCTCCGACGCGCCGTTGAGGGCGTGGATCTGGTCATCCACGCGGCGGCACTGAAGCAGGTGCCCGCGTGCGAGTACAATCCGTTTGAGGCCGTGCGGACCAACATCCTTGGCACGCAGAATGTTGCCGAGGCCTGCCTCGAGGCGGGCGTGAGACGAGCCGTCGCGCTCAGCACGGACAAGGCGGTGAGCCCGGCGAATCTCTACGGTGCCACCAAGCTGTGCGCGGAGAAGCTCTTCGTCCAGAGCAACGTCTATGCGAGCGGACACGACACCCGATACTCGTGCGTCCGCTATGGCAACGTGGTCGGCTCGCGTGGCAGCGTCGTGCCTCTCTTCCGCGATCAGAGAACTCAGGGCCAGCTGACAGTCACCGACCGGCGCATGACCCGGTTCTGGATCACGCTGGATCAGGCGGTGCGCTTCGTTGCCAGGAGCGCCGTCGAGATGCGGGGCGGTGAGATCTTCGTTCCCAAGATACCCAGCACACGGATTCTTGACCTGGCAGAGGCGGTAGCACCCGGCGTCCCGGTTCGCTACACGGGCATCCGCCCGGGCGAGAAGCTACACGAGTCTCTGATCACCGGGGAGGAAAGTCGCCGCACCGTGGACGCCGGCTGGTGCTACGTGGTCGAGCCGGAACACGCCTTCTGGGAGGAGCGGCGGATCGCCCACGCCACGCCGGTCGCCGAGGACTTCCTCTACACCAGCGATCAGAACACGGAATGGCTCGACGTGGAGGGGCTGCGCCGCCTGCTCGACGGAAGTGCGATGACCCGCGAGGCCCCGACGGCCGCGGTGGTATGACGCCCGACAACCTTCCGGCTGTGGCCGGGGGCCCCCCACTGCGATCGTCTCCGCTGGCCTATGGGCGCCACGTGCTGACGGATCGCGATGTCGACGCCGTGGTCGTGGCGCTTCGCTCGGGAACCCTGACCGGAGGTCTCGACGTGGCTTCGTTCGAAGCCGCGCTGGAAGCGCGATGCGATGTTCCTCACGCGGTCGCCGTCAGCAGCGGCACCGCGGCTCTCGACCTAGCGGTCGCCTCCCTCGGCATCGGTGCAGGCGACGAGGTGGTGACCACCCCGGTCACCTTCGTCTCGACTGCGAGCGCCATCGTGCGGTCCGGCGCCGTACCGGTGTTCGCCGACGTCGGGGACGATCGCTGCCTCGATCCGGGGGCCGCTGCCCGCGCGGTGACATCGCGCACCAGGGCGCTGATCACCGTGGACTACTCCGGGCTGCCCGCCGACGTGGAGGCTCTGCGGGCGGCTCTACCGCGCCCGCTTCCGGTGATCGCCGATGCCGCCCATTCCCTGGGTGCGTCTCTGGGCGGGCGTCCGGTCGGCTCGCTCGCCGACATCACGACGCTCAGCTTCCACCCGGTGAAGCAAATCACCACTGGAGAGGGCGGCGCCTGTCTGACCGCTGATCCTGCGCTCGCGGATCGGATCCGACGGCTCCGGAACCACGGCATGACCAGCAGTGCCGAGGAGCGCGGTGGGATGCAATGGCGCTATGACGTGACCTGCCTCGGGAGCAACCACCGGCTCACCGCGTTTCAGGCCGCCTTGGGCCGGTCTCAGCTCGACCGGCTGGTGGAGGTGCTCGCCCGCCGCCGTCAGCTGGCCGACCGATACGACTCCATGCTCCGCGATATCCCGGGCGTCGGCCTTCCCCCTCGGCCGCCGGGGCGGCAGAGCGCGTGGCATCTGTACGCCATCGAGGTCGCTGCGGAGGCCTTCGGCTGCGATCGTGATACCGTCATCGATGCCCTCCGCGCCGAGGGGATCGAGGCCACCCTGCATTACCCGGCCGTTCACCTGCTGTCTCTCTACCGCAGTCGCGGATATGGCCCCGGGACCGCCCCGAGGGCGGAGGCGCTGTGCAGCCGCTTGGTCACGCTCCCGCTCCACCCGGCGATGTCGGAATCGGATCAGGACGACGTCGTGGTGGCGCTGGCAAGGATCCAGCGCTGGGCCGCGACCGCACCGGCGCTGCGGTGAAAGCCCGCGCTCTGCTCGTCCCCGACTGCGGATCCGGGGTCGGCCTCGGGCACCTGGAACGCATGCTCGCCCTCGCCGACGAGCTCAGTCCCTCCCTGGCCACTGCGCTTGTTGTGCCTCTGGCGGATGAGGAGCTGCGACGGCGGGTCGGCGCCCGTGGACATCCGCCTCTCGAGGCACCGGGTTCGGCAGCCGAACGCGCTGTGGCGGCGGCGCCGGAGGCCTGCCCGGACGTGATCGTCCTCGACGGATACGGCTTCGACGTCGCCTCCCAGAGTCGGCTGCGGAAGTGGGCGCGACTGGTCGTCGTCGACGACCTCGGTCTCGACACGGACTGCGACCTCGCCGTCAATCCTTCCCCCGGAGGTGAGCGGCGCCGTGCCCCAGGGTGCGACGCGTTCCTCGGAGGAGCTCGCTACGCTCTCCTCAGCTCGGATTACCTTCAGGCTCGGGCGGGAACACTGTCCCGCGCCGGAGCGCAGTCCGCCGTCCTGGTGTCCACCGGTGCCATGGATCTTCACGGGATCACGACCCGCGTCGTCGCGGAGCTGCTGCGCTCCGATCCGGGAGTCGACGTGGCCGTCGTCGTGGGTCCCGAGATGGCAGCCACCCAACTCGCAGATCCCCGAGTGGAAGTCCTGGTATCGCCCTCGTCGCTCGCCGGCCCGCTATCCCTGGCGACCGTGTATGTCGGCGCGGGCGGCACGACCGCACTCCAGGCAGCATGTGTTGGCATCCCAGCCGTGCTCACCGCGGCGGTGGCCAATCAGGCAGCCCAGGTGACAGCGCTGGCCGCGGCCGGATGCGCTGTCGCCGCGGCCCCCGAGGACCTCGTCCCTGCATGTCTGCATCTGCTGGACGAACCGGAGCTTCGCCACCGAATGGCGCGGATCGGCCGGGAGCTCGTTGACGGCCATGGAGCGGCGCGGGTGGCCGGCGCGGTGCGCGCCCTCCTCCGCACCGCGGTGCCGTGATGAGGGCCATGGTTCTCGGCTGCGGTTCGGCCGGCAGCCGGCATGCCACGAACCTCGTCGGGTTGGGCGTCGAGGTGGTGGTCGCCGACCTCGACGAGCGAGCGGCGGCCGGCCTCGCTGCGCGGGTCGGGGCGAGCCTCGCCACCCGTGACGACCCGCCGCGGTGCGACCTAGTTGTGGTCGCCACGCCGACGGTCAACCACGTCGACGATCTGGCCTGGTCGCTGGCCCACGGCGCCGACGTCTTCGTCGAGAAACCGCTCGCAGCGTCGTGGGATCAGCTGGAGAGGGCTCGCGCCCTCGGCCGCGATCACCGCGATCGGGTGGTCATGGTGGGTTGCAACCTCCGTTTCACCGAGGGCTTCGCGTCCTTGACCGCGAATCTCGGTGCCGTCGGCCGGCCGGCGGCACTGCTGGCCGACTACGGCTGGTGGTTGCCGGCGTGGCGCCCGGCGCAGGATTACCGCACCGGGTACAGTGCGCGGCGGTCTCTCGGCGGGGGCATCGTCCTCGACGCCATTCACGAGATCGACTACGCTCTCGCGGTGGCCGGTCCGGCTGAGACGGTGAGCGCACGCGGTGCCTGCACCGAGGTGCTTGGAGTCGACGTCGAAGACGTGGCAGACATAGCCATACGGCATGTGGGCGGTGTCTACTCCCACCTTCACCTTGATTACCTGCGCCGGCGCTACTCGCGCAGCTGCACGATCATCGGCACAGAAGGCGAGCTGAGGTGGGACGTCCCCGGAGCTCGGGTCGAGCTGATCACCGAGGCAGGCGCGGACCCGCAGACCCTTGCGGCCGGCGTGGATCGCGATCCCAACGCGCAGTATGTCGCCGAGATGCGCCATCTGCTGGCCGCCATCGAGGGGCGAGCCGCGACCTGCAATGACATCGCGCGGGCGGCGGCTGCGGTCTCGGTCGCGTTGACGGCTCGGGACGGGATCATCGTATGAGGACTGTTGCGGTCATCCAGGCTCGGAGCGGATCGACACGGTTCCCGGGGAAGGTAACCGCCGACCTCTGCGGCCGGCCGATGCTGGCTCACGTCATCGAACGCGTCACCCGAGCCGTCACCGTGGATCGGGTGGTGGTCGCGACCACCGACCTCCCCGCCGACGATGCCGTCGCCGACCTCGCCGCCCGGTGCGGGGCGGCGGTGACGCGCGGCCCCGTCGACGACGTGCTGGGCCGCTTCGTCGTCGCGGCGCGCGAGCATGGCGCGGGCGTCGTGGTACGCGTCACCGCCGACTGCCCACTCGTTGACCCATCGATCATCGACGCGGTGGTGCGTGCCCGTGCCGAGCAGGCGGCCGACTATGCCAGCAATCTGACGCCTCCAACATACCCTGACGGGTACGACGCGGAGGCGCTCACAACCGCGTGCCTCGAGAGGCTCGCTCGTGAGGTCATTTACGATTATGAACGGGAGCACGTCACCGCCCGGGTTCGGGAGCGTCCGGAGCTGTTCAGTGTCGTCAATGTGGCGGGCGATCGCGACCTCTCGGGCATCCGGCTGACCGTCGACGTGCCGGAGGACCTCGTTCGCATGGCGTCCATCCTTGCCGCGCTGGACGGCGATCCACTACCGGGCCTGAGCGCCGTGGTCGCTGCCATCGAGGCCGACCCGGCCCTATCCGATCAGAGCAAGCTGCCCGGTCGTGACGAGCGGTATCACCGCCAGCGCGACCGGGCGCGACACCAGGGAGTCGCCGGATGGTAGCCGTTACAAGCCAAGCCGATCAGCGCCTGCTGGAGCGGGCGCGGCGAGTCCTGCCCGGCATCACCCAGACGTACAGCAAGGCTCCTGACCAGCACGTCCCCGGGGTCTACCCGGCGTACCTGGTGCGCGGCGACGGCTGCCGGGTGTGGGACCTGGAAGGCCACGAGTACATCGACTACCCGTGCGCGCTGGGTCCGGTGGTGCTCGGTTATCGCGATCCCGAGGTCGACCTCGCCGTCCACGCCCAGGTCGACCGCGGCCCGAGCTTCTCGCTCGGGACCCCTCTGGAGGTGGAGGTCGCCGAGCTGGTCGTCGAGATGGTTCCGAGCGCGGAGATGGTGCGCTTCGTCAAGACCGGCTCGGAAGCGACCAGCGCCGCAGTCCGGCTCGGCCGGGCCTTCACCGGTCGGGATCACGTGGCGATGTGCGGATATCACGGCTGGCACGAGTGGTGCGTGGGGCACACCCCCCGCAATGCCGGCGTTCCCGAGGCGGTCCGCGCGCTGACCCATCAGTGGGCGTACAACGACCTGGACTCGCTGAGGGGCGTCCTGGCTCGGTATCCCGAGCAGGTGGGCGTGGTGATCATGGAGCCGGTGGGGGTCGAGGAACCGCAGCCGGGCTTCCTCGAGGGCGTGCGCTCGCTTGCCCACGAGGCCGGTGCCCTGCTCATCTTCGATGAGGTCATCACCGGCTTCCGCCTCGCCCGCGGGGGGGCGCAGGAGCACTTCGGCGTCTCTGCCGACCTGGCCGCGTTCGGCAAGGCCGTCGCTAACGGATACCCCCTGGGTCTGGTCGCGGGCCGTGCGGACGTGATGGAGCTGGTGACGTCGGCGACCTTCGTCTCCGGCACCTTCGGGGGGGAGGCGGTCTCACTGGCCGCGGCCCGAGCCACGCTCGAGAAGCTGCGCCGTGAACCGGTGTGCGAGCACCTGTGGAGGCAGGGGGCCGTGCTGCGCGACCGCTTCAACCAGCTCGCGGCGGCCCACGAGGTGCCCGCCAGGATGGTCGGGCTGGCGCCTCGCCGTGTGCTCGAGATCGCGCCCCATGACGGGGTCGACGCCAGCGCTCTCAAGGGCTTGATCTGGCAGGGTTGCATCGATCGGGGAGTGCTGCTGGGCAACGCCAACTTCGTCTCCTACGCTCACGACGACGCCGCCGTGGCTCACACCGTCGAGGCTTTCGAGTACGCGCTGGCCGAGGCGGGAGCCGCCCTCCGCCGCAACGACGTTCGGGAGACCCTGCGTGGCCTTCCCCCGGGGGAGGTCTCCCGGAGGCCATGACGGCGTCGACGGACCGTCCGCCCTCGGGGCCGGTTGACCCGGCTCGGCCCCGGTATGCAAGGGCAGGTCCGTCCCGTATCCAGCGGAGCCTGCTCGAGGCGGTGCTGGGCCTCACGTATGGCCGCCCGCGGCTCCGGATGACGCTGCGCGAGGGGTGGGGAGTGCTCCGCGAGGTCGGATCGCGGTGCGGTCTCCCCGGGTTTCTCGAGCCCGCCGAGTTCGGCGACCTTCGCCGCCTCCGGATCAGCCCTGCCGCCGTTACCGAGCCCCCGAGGGTGCTCCTGGTGATGTCCTTTCGCGGCTGGTCGACACACGTGGTCACCGAGGCCGTGGTCGCCGACGCCTTCCGCGTCCGTGGCTGGCGCGTGGTCAACGCCACCTGTGGCGGACGGCTGCCGGTGTGCGACGTGGCGCCCATCCACAGCGCTCCGCCGATGCCCTGTCACTCGTGCCGCGCCTACGCCACCGGTGCCCTCGAGGCCGCCGGTCTCGACCCGGTCACACTGAGCGACCTCGTGGATGTGAGGGCGGTCCGGCTGGCCGCCCGCTCCCTCACCGGCCGGCTCGAGTCGGTCGCTGACTGCGCCTCCTTCACCTATGGCGGCCTGTCCCTCGGTGAGCTGGTCCGCACCTCGGTCGCCTGGTTCCTCTCGCGGGGGACGGTGCGCGAGGACGTCGAGACGCTGCGCATCTACCGCGCCTTCCTGGTCTCCGGGATCGTCCTGCAGCGTGCTTTCACCCGGCTGCTCGACCGCGTGCGGCCGGATCGCGTTCTTCTCCTGAACGGAGCCTTCTTCGCCGAGCGGATACTGGCCGAGTTGGCCGACCAGCGCGGCGTCGTCGTGACCCGATATGAGAAGGGCTTCCTCACCGACAGCGTGCTGGTGAGCCGGTGGCGCCGCGGCGTGGACGATCTGGACCCCGGTGACGACGCCTGGGCCGCTGCCCGGGACGCTCCTCTCAGTGACGGTCAGCGCGCCAGCGTGGAGACGTATCTCGGCGAACGTGTACGCGGTGGACGGACCTTCGACAACCTCTGGTCTCATCGCATCGAGGAGCTCGCCGAGATCCGCGACAAGCTGGGCCTTCGTGAGGGACGGCCCCTGGTCGGACTGTTCACCAACATCCTGTGGGACAGCGCCACTCAGGAAAAGGACACCGGATTCGGCTCGATGGCCGAGTGGCTGGTGGAGACGGTCCGGTGGGCGGAAGGGCACCCCAAGGTGGATCTCGTGGTGCGCATCCATCCCGCCGAGGTCCGGCTGGCGAACCATGTCAGCCGGGAGCCCATGCAGGATCTCATCGCCGAGGCGCTTCCCCGGCTGCCGCCCAATGTGAGGGTCATCCCCCCCGAGAGCGCGATCAGCTCCTACGCGCTGATCGAGATGTGCAGCGTCGGCCTGGTCTACACCTCGACCATGGGGCTGGAGATGGCGGCTCGGGGAGTCACGGTCATCTGCGGCGCGGCGGCCCACTACGGACGTCGCGGATTCACCGTCGATCCGGACACGGCGGACGGGTACCGGGCAGCTCTGGATCGGGCGGTCGACATGCCGGAGGGCGCGACCGAGCGGGAGCGCCGCCGCGAGCTCGCCCTGCGCTACGTCCACCTCTTCTTCTTCCGGTTTCACCAGATGCTGGACGTCGTTCATGAGGAGGCGCGCAGCCGTCCCCGGGTGACCGTCGCCGACGCCGTCCGGCTGAGCGAGGGGGGCAGCGCCTCCCTCGACCGGATCGTCCAGGGAATCTCTGACGGCACCGACCGTGTCCTGACCCCGCTGCCGGAGACGGCGTAGTTGGAATTCGTCGACCCGCCCTCCGATCAGTCCTGGGATGGCTTCTGCACAGCCGCCGAGGCCGCGTGGTTCTGGCACGGCACGCGCTGGCGCGACTACACCATCGCCTACCGGCCGGAGTTGGAGAGCCGATCGATGGCCTTCATGGTCCGCGACGCCGGCGCGACGTTGGCTGCGGTCCCACTGATGCTGGAACGGCACCGGGAGCCCGACCGTCTCGAGTTCTCCTTCGGTGGCTCGGCGTGCTGGTCGCCGGCGCTGGCCCCGGGCCTCGGGCCGCGGCACGCCCTGCACGTTCTCGAGGCTGCTCTGGTCCACGTCGACAGCCTTGCCCGGAGCCTTGGCGTCGTCCGCGTCCGATGGCGCCTCAGTCCCCTCGGACACGGATTCCTCCCTCAGCTCGCGCACCTGCTGTCCGCCACCACGCGCCTCGGTTACGTGGACGTCAGCGGGATCAGCCAGGTCATCGACGTGTCGCAGTCGGCCGTGGCGCGGCGCGCGGATGCCACCAAGGGGCATCGAGCGGATATCGGCCGCGCCCAGCGCCAGCTCGAGGTGGATGCGCTGATCGGCCAGGACGTCTCCCCCTCGGACTTCGCCGGATATGTCGCCATGCACGCTCTCGCCGCCGGAAGGGTGACCCGACCACGCCGGACATTCGATCTCATGGAGCGCTGGCTGCATGAGGAGCGGGCCCTTCTGGCACGGGCTCGGCACGGGGGCGCGGAGGTGGGGTACGCCTACGTCCTTCTCCACGCTGACGGCGCCTACTACGCGTCGGCGGCAAACCTTCCCGAAGCGACGCTCCCCATCGGCCACGCCATCCAGGGGGCCGTCGGGGAGTGGCTTCACGACCACGGGTACCACGACTACGAGCTTGGCGCGCAGCCACGCCGGCCACTCTTGCATGAGGTGCCCACAGCTAAGGACGTCGCCATTGCACGCTTCAAGCGGGGCTTCGGCGGCGTCACCGTCCCCCTGATCGAGCGTGAGAAGTTCTACTCACGCCCGTTCCTCGTGTCCGTTCTCCAGGGCCGAGTCAGCTCGTTCGCCGACGCCAGCCCCGACCCGGCCTCGGAATCGCCGTGAGCCCCCCCCCGACCGGTGCAGGGCCGCACCCCGCTGAGGCCGGCACCGGCCAGCCGGGACGCTTCCGGCGCCGTCTCGTGCTCAACACCGCCTCTCACGGCGCCGCAAACGGATGGGCCATCGTGGTGGCTTTGGTCACGCTGCCAGTGCTTCTCCACTGTCTCGGGCCGGTGCGGTACGGGCTCTGGGCGGCACTTCAGACCTTCTCAGCCCGACGCGGGTGGCTGGCGATCGCCGATCTCGGACTGGGTGGAGCGGCGACGCGCTCCATCGCCTTGAGGGCGGCCACAGGCGAGAAGGTGTCCACACGCGTCGTGGTGGGGACGGCACTCGCCACCTTCGCGGTCTTCGGGATCGTCGCCGGGGCAGTGCTGGCACTGGCCGGCCCCCTGGTGCTCCCCACCATCTTCCACGCATCCGCCCCCGACCGGGGGGGAATGGACACGGCCATCCTCTTCTTCGCCATGCAGGTGCCGTGTGACCTGGTTGCCGACGGCTGCGGGGACTGCCTCAGCGGACTGCAGCGACTGGACATCGGACGTGCTCTCGATGCGGCGCGGCGAACCCTGGTCGCGATCGCCACCATCTCAGCGGCCCTGCTCGGCGGCGGGCTGCCCGGAGTGGCCGTCGCGTCGTTGGGGGCCACTGTCGTCGCGGGCATCGCGGGCGTCGTGGTGCTGAGCCGCCGAGTGCGCCCCGCCCTTCCCTCGGTCACCGAGGCACGGCGGCTCCTCGGCTATGGAGCCGCTGTGGGAGCCGCCGGGGCCTTCGGCATCGTGGAGGGAGCGATCAACCGCACCGTCGTGGGCATCATCACCGGGCCTGTCGGCGTGACCCTCGTCGACATCGCCTCGCAGGTGCAGTCAGGGGCAGACGCGGTGCTCGCGTCCGCCACCTCGGTGGTGCTTCCCGGGGCGGCCTGGCTGCGAGCCCGCGGTGGCGACGCTCAGCTGCGCGAGCTGCTGCTGCGGGGCACCCGATACTCTCTCCTGGTCTCCGCCCCCGTGACCGTGGGCGCCATGGTCCTCGCCGGTCCAGCTATCGATATCTGGCTCGGCGGCGGATACCACGCCGCGGTCATCCCGGCGGTGCTCGCCCTCGGCTATGTCCTGGTGGCGGGCACCATCCAGGTGGCCAGCTTCGAGCTCCAGGGAGTCGGACGGGCTCGCGCGCTGATTCCCGTGTACGCCGTCACCACGGTCGTGAACCTCGGTCTGACCATTCTCCTGGTCTTCTGGCTGGGGCCGGCCGGGGCGTTCGCGGCATCGCTGGTCACTCTGCCGCTCTTCATGTTTCCACAGCTCAGGCTGGCGTTGCGCGAGCTCGGCGGGGGCTTCCTCGAGTTCCTGCGGCGGGGAGTGTTTCCGGTGATGATGCCAACCGCCCTAATGGCCGCGGTGGCGGCTCTGGCGCTGCAGCTGCCCACAACCCCCATCGTCAAGCTGGTCCTGGGCGTCTGCGCGGGGATGCTGCTCTACTGCGCAGTCGCGTTGCGCTGGTCGGTGTCCAGGGAGGAGATTGCCGAGCTGCGCCGCCTGGTCCGCGCGAGAGGAATCGCCGGATCTCCCTGATCCAGGTACGCGTTCCGTGCCTCGAGTTGACGCCTATCGTCGCCTTTCAGCGAACGAGATCGTCCCAGGTGAGGATCTCGTCAGCCTCGATGTCTCGCGCTGCACGCCGGTCGAGCACCAGCTCGAGCTCGTACACCGGGATGCCGTAGCCGGGGCGCTTCACGGCGATCGAAGAGCGGGTGATCACGCTCCCCTTGGCGATCTGGCCTGCGGCAACGAGGCTGCGCCGCCCGAGCCGGTACAGCTCCGCCTCAGCTTCGGTCACCCGCTTCACGCTCGAACCCAGGGCCGCCTCGGCCTCGCGGATGGCTGTGACCATTGACGCCAGCTCCGGTGGATTGAGGGCAAAGGGATGGTCGGGCCCCGGATGGCTTCGATCCAGCGTGAAGTGCTTCTCGACCGCACAGGCTCCGAGTGCCACCGCGACCACATCCGCGGTCCAGCCCAGGGTGTGGTCCGACCAGCCCACGGGGACCTGGAACGCCGAGATCAGCGTGCTGATGGCACGGAGGTTGAGGTTCTCGAAGCGAGCCGGGTAGTTCACCGCGCAGTGCATCAGCAGGACTTCCCGGCATCCGGCCTCGCCGAGCGTGTCAAGGGCGCGTTCGATGTCGCCGAGCGCCGCCATGCCGGTCGAGAGGAACACCGGTTTGCCTGTGCGCGCCACCCGCTCGAGGAGCGGGAGGTGAGTGACCTCGTAGGAGGCGATCTTGTAGGCGGGAACCCCGATCCCTTCGAGAACGTCGACCGCCGCCTCCTCGAACGGCGTCGACAGGAAGGTGATGCCGAGGTCGCGCGCGTGCTCCGCCAGCTCCTGGTGCCACTCCCAGGGCAGTGCCACCCTGTTGATCAGCCCCCAGACGGAGTCGCCCTCCCCGACCATCCCCTGGTCCTTCAGGTAGGTCATCGTCGGCGTGTGCCGCGAGTACAGCCCCTCCGCCGTGTAGGTCTGGAATTTCACGGCGTCGGCACCGGCCTCGGCAGCGACTTCGATGAGTCGCAGCGCGGTGGGCAGGTCACGATTGTGGTTGGAGCCCGCCTCCGCGACAACGAAGCACGGATGGCCGGGTCCGACCGGCCGCCCCGCGACCTGAAACTCGGACCGGCCGTAGGATCGGGCGCTCATCGGAGCCGGGCCGGCCTGCGAGGGCTCCGGAAAGCCCGTTTGCGAACGCTTCGGACGGGAGGCACTGCCATCGCGCCTCCGATCATATCGGCGCCGCTCGGGGCCGCACGACCGGGGGATGTCGCATGGCAGCGACGGCTTTCGCGCGCCGAGATGACGTCCGGGCTACGGGATCGACCCATCCTGACCGCGAGCCACGCCGGGCCCCGCAGGCAGGGCAGGCCTGCGAGCCCGGCCAGCGAGCCCGCGGCGCCCGAACCGGGTGCGGCGAGCGCCGTCCGCGGGGCGCCTTGTCTCAGCCGGGCTTCGCCACGAAGCCCGCCATCACCTCCGACAGCTGTTCGGGGCGCTGCACCGGAAGATCGTGACCGCCGTCCACCCACGCGATGTGCGCGCGGGAGCCGAGCACGTCCTGGGCGCGCTGGAGTCCCCGTGCCTTCTCCTCCAGGGGCCAGGGCCCTCCCTTCGCCGGCACGAAGAGCACGGGGCATTCGATCCGTGCCATCAGGTCGAAGGCGTCCAGCTCGTACAGCCGGCGGGCGATCTCCATGTGCTGTTGCAGGGGAAGGCGGGGCCGCACCGTGCCGTCTCCCACCGCCTCGAAGTTGCCGAGCAGGATCTCCCCCGCCGCCGCGGGATCCCCGCCTTCGGCCAGGGGCCCGTTCTTGGCCCACTCGCGCACCGCGTCCTCGGTGATCCCGGAGATCCGCGGGGGGCGGAGGCGCTCCTCGGCCTCGGCCCAGGTCGGGAAGTGCTCCCGCATCGAGCCGGCGCCGCCGTCGACGCAGATGCAGCCCGCCGTGCGCTCCGGGAGGGCGGCCGCGAACCAGAGGGCGACCGACGCCCCCCAGCTGTGGCCGGCCACGATCACCCGCTCCAGGCCCGCCGCATCGCACAGCCCGCGCAGGTCCTCGACCACCTCGGCGAAGGAGTACCCCGTCTCGGGCCGGTCCGAGCGGCCGTGGCCGCGCAGGTCGGGGGCGAGCACCCGCCATCGAGGGCTGAGCCGGGCCGCCACCAGGTCCCACCAGCGGGCGTTGCTCGCCAGCCCGTGGAGGGCCAGGATCGGCGGGCTGCCACCCGGGTGTTCGCGCACCGAAAGGTGCTGCGTGCCGCAGTCGACCAGGTACTCGCGCACGTTGGCCATTCTGGCATCCACGCGCTTTTCGAGGCCGACGGGGAGTGCCCGAGGCGGCTACCCGTAGATGGTGACGGAGCCGGAGCCGGGGAACATGCCCGGCGCGAAGGCGCGCATGTCACTCGCCATCGCCTGAGCCGGCGCTCCCGCCGGCGCGTAGAAGATCACCGCCGTGGCGTCCTGGTTGGCCCCCGCCCCGATCTGCCAGACCGCTACCTTGACGTACCCCTGGGGGACCAGGAAGTTGAAGGTCGGCGAGTAGAGGGCGACGGCAGCCACGTGGTCCTCCCGTGCGAGCACGGTCGTGTGTGCGGAGTTGTACTCCCCGTCGTACTGGAGGCGCAGCACCGAGACGCTCGCCAGCGCCCAGGCATCCAGGAGGCCGCCCCGGTGCTCCCAGGTCACCCGCCCGATGTCGTTGACCATCACCGTCCGTCCGTCGTAGTAGCGGGCCAGGAAGCCGGCCATCTGCTGCTGCACCTGGGTCTGGATCAGCGCGGACTCGGGGGCGTAGACCATGTAGTCGAACTTGCCGACCGGCAGCACCACCAGCAGCAGCACCAGGGCCAGCACCAGGTGCTGGCGGACCGGTGCCCACTCGATCCGCGGGAGCGTGCGGAGCGTGAGCCAGACTCCGACGATCACCAGGTACGCCTGGTAGCGGTCGTCCCACCCGAACTGGCCGTAGCTGGCGTGGAGGAGNNACCCAGGCCGCCCAGAGGGGCCGAAGCACCGGGCTCCGGACCGCCATGACGATCCCGAAGCCGAGGAGGACGATCAGGAAGGGGTCGAGCCCCAGGTTGGAGCTGATCGCGGACCAGGTCGGCACCAGCGTCTGCAGCAGGCTCTGGTGTCCCAGCAGGGCGGTCTTCTCGACGATCGAGTTGGGGAAGAAGAACGCGCCGTGGGCGAGGTCCACCACCCCCATGACCACGATCGGGATCGCGGCCGCCGCCGTCCCCGCCGCCGCCGCCCCGATCCGCAGCCACAGCCCGGGGTCGGGTCGTCGCAGACGGGCTGTCGACCAGAGGGGTGGGACCACCAGGGCGAGAGCGCAGCCGGCGCTCAGGAAGAGGGTCTCGAAGCGGATGGCACTGCCGAGCAGGCTGAAGAGCGCGTACAGGAGCACCCGGCGAGCGGTGACACCATCCCGGATCAGCCATTCGAAGGCGATCAGCAGCCCGAGGATCAGCGCCGTCTGCACGGTGTGCTCCATGCCGAGGACGATCAGCTCGGGCAGGAAGAGCACGCTCGGAAGCAGCATCACCGCGAGGTAGCGCACCGGCGAGTTGCCGTCGCGGCGGAGCACCACCAGCTCCTGGCGGCTCGTGACCAGCCACACCACGACCAGCGCCGCCAGGCCGTTGATGATGAAGGGGAGCCACTCCGTCACCGCCGGCACGACCTTGATGAGGGCTGCCAGCAGCAGGATCCAGCCGGGTGAGGAGTCCGCCGATTCCCAGTCCCCGGGGACCACACCCCAGGTTCCCGTGGTCGCGAAGGTCCGCGCCATCGAGAGATGGATGTAGGCGTCGTCGATGATGTAGGTGAGGGTGCCGCGCGTCAGCACCACGATCGCGACCATCAGGGCGGCGGTGACGATCGCGAGCCCCGCGCAGGCCACCCAGAAGGTGCGACGCCGGTCGATCTCCTCCGGGGGGACCGCCAGCGCAGACGTGATTGCCATGACCTCGCAGTGCAAGCCGCAGCGCGGCCCTCTGGTGGGCCGGCGTGCCCCCGGTCTTACCACCCGCCGAGGTCCCGTCCCGGCCGTCGTGACCGAATCGAGATACCACCTTGGCGAGTCGGTTGCCCCCGAGCCCGGCGGGGACATCCGGTGGCCCCTCGGGTAGGCTAGTGGGCATGCCCACACCTGACCGTGCGCCCACCCTCGAATGGACGGAGGACCCGGCGGCCAACCGGCTGGTCGCCGAGAACCCACTCGCCCTGCTCGTCGGCTTCTGCCTCGACCAGCAGTTCCCGATCGAGCAGGCGTTCCTCGGACCGCTGCGGATGCGCGAGCGCCTCGGGACCCTCGATCCCGAGCGCCTGGCCGCCACCGACCCCGAGGTGTTTGCCGCCGCTTTTCGCACCCCGCCGGCGATTCACCGCTTTCCCCGCAGCATGGCCCAGCGCGCTCAGGGCATCTGCCGCATCGTCACGGAGACCTATGGCGGCGACGCCTCCCGCCTGTGGCGCGAGGCCGGTACGGCTGCGGAGATCCATCGGCGGCTCGCGGCACTGCCGGGCTTCGGGCCACTCAAGGCGCGGATCGTCACCGGCGTCCTCGTCCGCCGTTACGGGGTGACCCCGCCGGGCTGGGAGCAGGTCGTTCCCGATTTCCCCACGCTCGCCGATGTCACCACCGCCGACGAGCGTCGCGCCTACCAGGCGGCCAAGCGGGCGCACAAGGCAGCCATGCGCGCCCAGGGCGCCGAGGGGCCGGTGCACCGGACGCCCGCGCGTGCCACAGCCTCACACGGCGGGTCGGGGCGCAGCTCCGCCGGGGCCCGGCGTTCTCCGGCGTCGAAGCCGTGACCCCGGCCCTCTCCGCGTCCGTCGAGGTCTTCGAGGACGGCGACGTCCGGATCGTCAGGGTGGGCCCCATGGGCCCCTACGGCAACAACGCCTACATCGTCCGCGACACCTCCGCACATGCCGGCCTCCTCGTGGACATGCCGCTCGAGGAGGGCCCTCTCCTGGAGGCCATCGCCGCCGAGGGGGGCGTCCAGACGGTGGTCGCCAGCCACTGGCACCTGGACCATTGGGCGACCTACGACGCGGTCCGCGCAGCGACCGGTGCCCCCGTCCTGGTCGGCGACGCCGAGATCAACATCCCCGAGGAGCGGATCGATGGCCGGCTCGCCGACGGCCAGGAGCTCCGGGTAGGAGACATCCGGATCGATGTCCTCCACACCCCCGGCCACACCCCGGGCAGCATCTCGCTACGAGTGGGCGGGGCGGTGATCACCGGAGACACCCTCTTCAACGGCGGCCCGGGACGGACCTTCGCCGCCGGCGACCTGGAGACGATCCTGGCCTCGATCGACGCCGGGCTCCTGCCGCTCCCTGCCGGCACCATCGTGCTGCCGGGCCACGGGGACAGCACCACCATCGCCGAGACCACGGCGGGTCGCGACGCCTACCGGCGGCATCCCAAGCCGGCCGGTTTCTGCGGCGACGTGGAGTGGGGCCGCTGAGGCTCGGATCGCGCCGTACCCGCACGGGGAGTCGAACCCCGGTTGCCACCTTGAAAGGGTGAGGTCCTGACCGCTAGACGATGCGGGCGCTGCCGAGATGGTAGGGTCCGAGGCCGCGCGGGGGTACGCCCGCTTCAGGCCACGAACTGCCCGGTCGCCATCAGGGTGGCCAGGAAGCCCATCCAGCCCGCCGACACCGCGATCAGCACCGTGCGCGACTGCGGGTGCCGCCGGGTGACGTCCGCGAGGGCGAGGTAGATCGGCACCACCGTCATCTCGTACCGCGGCACGCTCAGCCAGTAGATGAGGGAGGTGGACATGAGCCAGGCGACCGCGGAAAAGACCGTGAGCGAGGGGGCCACCGTCCGCCAATGGCAGGCCAGCCACAGGACGGCGACGAGTCCTGCCACGCCGAAGAGCAGCTCCATCCCGAAGACGAAGCTGTTCCCGTTGAAGCCGCCCACGAACGACTGGAAGGTGGCTCGAGCCCCATCCCACGGCCAGGCGAAGAGGCGGTTGAAGGAGGCCGACCGCTCCACCTGCAGGTAGACGAGCGGGTTCCCGGTGGAGATCCACCCGTAGGCCACGAAGAGGAGAGGGGAGAGGGGGGTCGCGAGGATGGCGATCAGGCCGCGTCCGGGGCGGCCGCGCCGGCGGACCAGATGGTCGACGATGAGCGCCGGGATCAGGGCAACGCCGGTGATGCGCACCAGCATGGCGAGGGCTGCGGCGACGGAGGCGCGCCCGTCCTTGCCCCGGCGCATGTAGTAGAGCGAAGCGGTGGCAGCCGCGAGGAAGGTGCTCTCCGAGAAGACCGCGGTCAGGAAGACGGCGTACGGGAAGACCGCGAGCGCCCAACAGGCGAACCGCGCCGACGCCTCGTCGTCGCGCTCCAGCAGGATCAGCTTGGCCAGAAACACCAGGCCGATGAGCTCGCCGATGGCGCTCACCACGATGCCGGCGAGGATGGTGTTGGGCACCACGAAACCGGCTATGTGGACGAGCAAAGGGTAGCCGGGGAAGTACGCCCAGAGGTGGCCGGTGCCGCCGACCGCCAGGTTCAGCGGCCCGCTCGGATAGCCGCGCTGGGCGATCTCTGTGAAGGCGCCACCGTCCCAGAGGGCGAAGGGTTGGAGGAGCGCCGACCCNNGCGGCGAGGAGGGACGCCATCGCCGGCGAGTTTATCGGCAGGGGACTACGCGCGTTTCCTGACAGGGACGACCCCGGTGGGCCCGCGCTCGGCACGACCGCGTGATCCGGCTCTGCCCGGCACCCTTTGCCCCCAGTTGGCGCCGGTATACTCGAATGCATATCGGCAATCCCCCAACGCTGAGGTGCCATGCCCGCCCGCGACGAGGTCCCCCCGATCCCCCCCGCCACCGCCGGACCGATCCCCGCGTGGGGGATGGGTCACGACCGGAGTGGCGCCGTGCCGGTCCACGGACGCCCACGCGGCGGTGGCTCGCCCCGCCTGGTCGGCTTCTCGGTCTCCGGCCTCGATGCCGCCATCTTGGTGGCCGTCCTGCTGATCTGGACCGCGCTCTCCGTCTTCTTCTTCGCGCAGCGCTGAGCCCCGTCAGGTGGCGCCCATCCGCACCCGGTTCGCCCCCTCACCCACCGGTTTCCTCCACCTCGGCAATGTCCGCACCGCCCTCTTCGCGTGGCTGGCCGCGCGCTCCACGGGCGGCAGCTTCGTGCTCCGCATCGAGGACACGGACCAGGGGAGGTATGTCCCCGAGAGCGAGGCCGCCATCCTGGAGACGCTCAGGTGGCTGGAGCTGACGTGGGACGAGGGGCCGGAGGTGGGCGGCCCGCATGGCCCATACATCCAATCGCTGCGCCTCGACCTCTACGCCGAGAGCGCAGGCAGGCTGGTCGATTCCGGAGCCGCCTACTGGTGCACCTGCGCTCCAGAGCGCCTCACCGAGATGCGTCTCGAACAGCAGCGCCTCCACCAGCCCCCGCGTTATGACCGTCGCTGCCTCACCCGCCAGGACGAGGTGGCGGCTGAGCGCGCCGCCGGGATGCCGGCGGTGCTCCGGCTGCGCATGCCCGAGGGAGGGACGCAGTGGGATGACGCTGTCCATGGCCCGATCCGGTACGAGAATGCCGACATCGACGACCAGGTGCTGTTGAAGTCGGACGGTTTCCCCACCTACCACCTAGCGGTGGTCGTCGACGACCACGCGATGGAGATCACCCACGTCATCCGCTCGGACGAGTGGATCCCCTCGACCCCCAAGCACCTCGCCATCTATGCGGCGCTCGGCTGGGAACCACCCGTCTTCTGCCACGTGCCCACCGTGCTCGATGAGGCCCGACAGAAGCTCTCCAAGCGGCGCGGGGCGAAGACCGTCCTGGAGTACGCGGAGCAGGGGTACCTGCCCGAGGCGGTGGTCAACGCCATGGCGCTGCTCGGATGGTCGAGCGGGACCGAGCAGGAGGTCTTCGGCCGGGAGGAGCTGATCGCCGCTTTCACGCTGGAGCGGATCCAGTCCTCACCCGCGGTCTTCGACGCGCGCCGCCTGGACTCCCTCAACGGGCTGCACATCCGGCGGATGGACCCCGAGGCGCTGGTGGCCGCGCTCGAGTTTCATCTGCCCGGGACGAGCCTGGAGGCCCGCCGCAAGCTGGTGCCGCTCC
This sequence comes from Candidatus Dormiibacterota bacterium, assembly GCA_003141695.1. GTDB lineage: Bacteria > Chloroflexota > Dormibacteria > Aeolococcales > Aeolococcaceae > Changshengia. The sequence continues at coordinate 70 of PLNE01000234.1, read as the reverse complement.
TCCGGGAGCGGATGGTCGCGCTGCGCGATGCCGTGCCGCTGGCCGAGCCGCTGCTCGGACCCGCTCCCTG
>PLNE01000031.1 GCA_003141695.1 Candidatus Dormiibacterota bacterium | reverse complement strand
GGCAGCATGCCGACGGTGCCGCTCAGGGCCTGCTCGGTGGTCGATTCGATCGTGCTGACCGAGGTCGCCGAGAGGCCGTACCGGCTCGCCGCCGCGGCCGCGGCCGGCCCGCGTCCCGGGGTCAGCACCTCGAGGTCGTCGAAACCCGCCACCCCGCTTCCGAAGAACCTCACGGCCTGCCGCGAGTCGATGAGCAGCGACTCCCGGCCGTCACCGGCAGGGAAGGAGTGCTCCACGATGCCGGCGATCGTGAAGTTGGTCGTCCCGCTTCCCGTCGCCACCGGGTGCACGGTGCCCACCTTCCAGTCATCCGCCTCCGCCAGGCTGAGCGGCGCGAGCAGGCTGGAGCCGCCGGTGAGCGCCGCGAATGCCTGGCTGCGGCTGCCGGCGACCAGTTCCAGGCCGCCGTCTCGAGCGAAGGTCGCGCTGTCGAAGGCGGTCATCCCAATCACGTCGCCGTCGACGACGGCGGGGAAGAAGCGGAGGCTGGTCAGCTGTACCCCCGCATCCTGGCCGATCTGGACGGCGATGCCGCTCGGCTGGGTCACCGGGCTCTGGATCAGGGTGTCACCGATGAAGAGGTGGCTGATCCAGATGTCGCCGGAGGCGAGGCTTCCCGCCACCAGGATCCCGCCGGCCATCGCCGCCGCGATGGCGGTGACCAATCCGGAGAGCGTCAGCGCGGTGCGGTTGCGGCGGCGCCGCAGGCTGGCCGCGGCAACCTCCGTCTCCGGCCAGATCACCCCCAGCATCCGCGCCAGGAGACGCGCCAGGGACGGGGCCAGCAACGGCAGGCTGAGTGCCACCGCGAGGAGGAGGGCGACGGCGCCCACCGGCGCCAGGGCTCCCCCCGCCAGATCCGATACCGCGGCCAGGGCGGCGAGCGGCGGTACCGCGCCGATCGCGCCGCCATGGACCCGCTCGCGCTTGCCGGCGCTCTCGGGGCTCAGGGCTTCGAGGATCGGCACGCGTGCGGCCGTCACGGCGGGGACGGCGGAGGCGACCAGGGCGGCGAGCGCGCCGGCGAGCGCTGCCAGCACCACTGCCAGGGGGCTGACCTGGAGCCCGACCGCGGGCGCGGTCGAGGCGGCTCCGAAGCCGGCCTGGAGGGCGGCTCCGAGGCCCACGCCGCCGACGATCCCAGCCGCGGCCCCTGAGAGGGCCAGGACCGTGGACTCGGCGGCGAGGAGGTGGAACACCTGGGCCGCCGAGGCGCCCGCCGCTCGCAGCAGGCCGATCTCGCGCTGGCGCTCCAGGGCGGCGAGGCTCACCGTGTTGGCGCACACCCCCGCTCCGATGATCACGCTGAGGACGCTCACGAGGATCAGCAGGGGGGAGAGCTGGGAGAGTGGATCGCTCGAGTCGGTTCCCGGGTCAAAGGTGGTGACGGTCCCGCCTAACTGCTGATGGACCGCCGCCGCCGCCTCGGCCGAGCTGGTCCCGGGAGAGAGGCGGAGAGCTGCGAGCGAGGCGTGGAGGCCAAGATCGAAGGAAGAGAGCAGCTCCGGGGCGGGGACGAAGATGACGTCGTGGGTGAAGCTGGCGCTGACGCCGCTCGCGTGGGTGAGCCCGACCACCGTGAAGGAGCGGGGGCCCGGGGACGTGGTCAGCAGGACGCTGCCACCGACGCTGAGGCTTCCGTCCGGAGGGGCCAGGGCCGGAAGCAGTGCTGTGTCGATGGCGATCTGGTCATGGGCCGAGGAGCCCGGAAGTTGCCCGGCGCTGACGCTGATCCCGCGGAGCGCGGCCTCCCCATCCTGTACTCCCACCAGGGTCACGGTGGACGTCGGTGCGCCCGATTCCGGGGCCTGGGCCGTGACCCGCTTCTGGTACAGGGGGACCACCTCCCGGACTCCGGAGAGGCCTCCGAGCGATGCCAGCTGCGAGGTGCTGAGGCCGACCCCGGAGCTGGCACGGACGTCCAGTCCCGAGTGCCCGGCGCGGAGCTGCGCCGACGCATCAGCCTGGGCCCCGACCCCGGCCACCTCGATCTGGACGCCCAGCATCGCCGCCACGCCCAGCCCCACAGCGGCGGCGGTGAGCGCTGCCCTCGCGGGCCGGGAAGCGAGGTTGCGCGTGAGCACGGGTCGGAGACCCGGATCGAGCCCTCCGGTCACCAGCCAGGTCGCCCCGCCCACCATCCGCTGAGCGGCGGAGGTAATCAGCCCGGCGACGCCCCGCGAGACCGGGTCAGAGGTCATGCCGCTCGAGCTGGCGGACGAGTGCCCGGAAGCTGGCGGAGTCGGTGTCTGCGCCCTTGGCCCCCACCTGCACGTCGTCCACGACCCTGCCGTCGGCCACGACCAGCACTCGGTTCGCGTACGCGGCCACTCGGGCGTTGTGGGTGACCAGGACGGTGGTCTGGGACTGCTCGCGGCAGAGGCGGCTGAGCATCTCCATCACCTCCTGGCCGCTCTGGCGGTCGAGGTTGCCGGTGGGCTCGTCGGCGAGCAGAATGGACGGCTTCCCGCCCAGGGCTCGCGCCACCGCGACACGCTGCTGCTGGCCGCCGGA
>PLNE01000219.1 GCA_003141695.1 Candidatus Dormiibacterota bacterium | reverse complement strand
TTCGACGGCCGCCGCGGGGTGGATACCGCCGCCCGAGTTGGGCCCCGGCGGCTCACCGCGAGCGGCCTGGTCCGTCCGGGTGCCGTCCTGGCCGCAGCGCTCGGCTGCCTGGGGGTCGCCGCGGCGGTCGGCATCTGGCTGGCCCTTGCGAGCGGCGTGCTCTGGCTGCTCCTTGCCGGTGGGATCGCGCTCGCCGCCGCGCTTCTCTACACGGGTGGGCCGCGTCCCTACGCCGCCACCGGCGTGGTCGCGGACCTGGCCGTTTTCGCCTTCTTTGGCCTGATGGCGACGCTGGGGACCGCCGCCGTCCAGGGCCATGGGGTCCCTGCCCGCGCCTGGTGGGCGGCCGCCGCCATCGGCTTCCTGGCGGTCGCCGTGCTGGTCGCCAACAACCTCCGCGACCTCGCCACCGACCGTGACGCCGGCCGCCACACCCTGGTGGTCCGGCTGGGCGACCGGCGGGCCCGCATCTTCTATGGGGCGCTCATCGTCGCAGGGGTGCTCACTCCCGCTCTCGGTGTCGGGGTCGGGCAGCTGCCCCTCCTTGCGCTCATCTCCCTGCTGGCGGGGCCGCTGCTCGTGAGCCCCCTGCACATCGCCTCCGACCGCGACCGGGAGGGTCGCGCCCTGGTGCCGCTCCTCCCGCTCACGGCCCGGCTCCATCTGGCACTCGGCGCCCTCCTCGCCGCCGCCCTTCTCGTCGCCGCGCTCGCCTCGGGGTCGCCGCTCGCCCACTCCCTCTGGTAGGGGTCATGGGCCGGATCCGCATCCGTCGAGCGCCCCGACCTCGGCGCGAGTGGTGCCGGAACGGGCGGCGACCTCGCCGGTGGGGGTGCTCGCGCCGTGGCCCGACCGTGGTATACGACCGGCCATGCCCTCCCGCCGCATCCACTTCTCCGTGGCGCTCCGCCACCCGGTGCTCGGCGTCACCTCACGCTCCGGCTGGCTCATCGAGGGCGCCGCCGGGTGGGCCGAGTGGTCGCCGCTCCCGAGCTGGAGCCGCGAGGAGGGTGAGGCCGCACACCGGGGGGCGCTGGAGGCGGCCGACCACCCCTTCCCCCGGGCCCTCCAGGCTTCCGTCGAGATCAACACCATGATCCCGCGGGTGGCCTCCGACGTCGCCGCCCGGATGGCGGCCGCCTCCGGCTGCCACACCGTCAAGGTCAAGGTCGGCGACCCCGAGGGGGAGGCCCGGGTCCGGGCGGTGAGAGAGGCCGTAGGTCCCGCCGTCCACATCCGGGTCGACGCCAACGGCTCCTGGGACCTCGAGGAGGCGATCCGCTCTCTCGACCGCCTGGCCCGCTACGACATCGAGCTGGTGGAGGACCCGGTCCCCACTCTCGACGATCTGGCCCGCCTCCGGCGCCGGTGCTCGATCCCGGTGGCCGCCGAGACGTCAATCAGGACAATAGAGGACGTTGCCGCGATGCGGCGGTTGGATGCAGCGGACGTGCTGGTCATCAAACCCCAGCGCATCGGGGGCACCGGCGCGGCCCTCCGCGCCGCCGAGCTGGCCGGCATCCCGGTGGTCGTCTCCAGCGCTCTCGAGACGTCGGTCGGCCTCGCCGCCTGCCTCGCGGTCGCCGCGGCCCTGCCCGCCTCCCCCTATGCGCACGGCATCGGCACTGCCTCCCTGCTCGCGGAGGACGTCACCGCCGACCCGCTGCTCCCCGTCGAAGGACGGCTCGTGCCCCGCCGGGTCGAGCCCGACCTCCTGCTCGGCGCCCGGTCATGACCGCCCCCACCCCGCCGCCGGACGGCGACATCGCTCTCGCCTGCATGGCCCAATTGGCCCGCGAGCTCCACCGCCTCGGCCTCCGCGACGCCTGTATCTCCCCGGGGTCGCGCTCCACCCCGATCGTCCTCGCCCTCGCCCGGCACGGCGGCATCCGGGTGCACGTCCACCTCGACGAGCGCTCCAGTGCCTTCTTCGCCATCGGGGTGGCCCGCGCCTCCGACCGGCCGGTCGCCCTGGTCTGCACCTCCGGGACGGCGGTCGCGAACTGGCTGCCGGCCGTGGTCGAGGCATCGATGTCCGGGGTCCCCCTTCTCCTGCTCTCGGCGGACCGGCCTCCCGCGCTGCGCGGCACCGGGGCCAACCAGACCATCGACCAGGTGGGCATCTTCGGCGGCTACGTCCGCTGGTCGCTGGACGCACCCCTTCCAGCTGCCGGCCCAGACGCCGGGCGCAGCTGGCGCGCGCTGGCGGCAGAGGCGGTGGAGCGGGCGCTCGGGCCGCAGCCCGGGCCGGTCCACCTCAACCTGCCGTTCACCGAGCCCCTGGTGCCGTCGGCGGCGACCGTGGACCTCGGGCCGGAGCCACCGGGACGGGATCCTGAAGGCACGCCGCGCGGCACCCTCCCCGGTGCACCCGATCCGGCCCTGGTCGATGAGCTTGCCGGCCTGGTCAGGTCCACCCAGCGCGGCCTGGTGCTGGCCGGCGGGCTGCGGTCCGCTGGCGAGCCCGGCGGCGCGCCCGCGCTGGCGCGGCTGGCGGACGCCGCCGCCTGGCCGCTGATCGCCGAGCCAACATCCGGCGCCCGCACCGGCCCAGCCGCCCTCGCCGCGGGAGCCATCCTGCTCGGCGCCGCCGGCTTCACCGAGAGTCACGTGCCCGACCTGGTGATCCAATTCGGCTCCACCCCCACCGCCCGAGCCGCGCTCGCCGCGGTCGCGCGCGCCCGGCGCCTGGTCGTGGTCACGGCCCCCGGCAGCGAGGCCGACCTGGGACACGCGGCGTGGATGACGGTGCGCTGCGACCCTGCCGACCTGGCCGCGGCGCTGGTTGAGAGGCTGACCCCGCGAGCGGAGTCGCCCTGGCGGCGGGCCTGGTCCGAGGCAGACTGGCTGGCGGCGGACGCCGTCGCCGCCTGGATGGAGGAGCTGGGCGACGAGCTCTTCGAGGGCCGGGTGGCACGCGACCTCGCCGCCTGCCTGCCGGAGGGTGCCACCCTCTTCGCCGGGTCGAGCATGCCGATCCGCGACCTGGACAGCTTCATGCTGCCGAGGACCGGGCTGCGGGTGGTCGGCAACCGGGGGGCCAGCGGCATCGACGGCTCAGTGTCGACGGCGCTGGGCCTGGCGGCGGGCGCCGCATCCGCCTCCGGGGGCGGGTCGGGCACGCGCACCTTCGCCCTGATCGGCGATCTCGCCTTCCTGCATGACGCCGGAGCGCTGATCTGGGGTGCCGGCCGCGGTCACGATCTAGTCATTGTTGTCATCAACAACGACGGAGGCGGCATCTTCAACATCCTGGACCAATCCCGGCTTCCCGAGCACGAGGCGCTCTTCGCCACCCCCCACGGCGTCGACCTGGCGGCCCTGGCCGTCGCCGCCGGCGCCGGCCACCACCTCGTCACCCGGAGTGGGGACCTGGCACCGGCCGTCACCGCCGCGCGTGCCGCCCGCGGGGTGCAGGTGATCGAGGTCCGCACGGAGCGCCGGCGCAACGCGGAGCTGCATCGGGTGGTGGCCGCGGCTGTCGAGAAAGCGGTGGCCGGCCTCGCCGGTCCGCCCACCGGGAGCACGGCTCGGCCAGGCAATCCGCCGCAGCCCGATCTGTAGGCGTCACGGCCTACGCCGCCGAGACGGCTCTGCGCCTGCACTCGGAGCCGCGGCCCGCCTGAGGGCGACGACCCCCGGTCTACCGGTGGCGGCGCGTCTCGGGGAGCTTCTCCAAACGGCGCGCATGCTCCACCATCCCCTGGATGGCCTGCAGGCTCTCCTCGGAGAGCCCCGAGGAGCGAAGGGCGATCGCCCGCACCCTGGCGTCGCGCATGACCGCCAGCAGAGCGAGCTGGCCGTCGATGTCGGCCGACGACGACTCGTCGAAGAAGTAGCTCGGGCTGACCCCGAAGTAGCGGGCCAGCGCTTCGAGATGGGCCTTGGTCGGATTGGCTCGCAGTCCCCTGCGGAGCTGCCAGAGGTAGGTCGCGGACACCGTCGGCCCGCCCTCGCGCTGGAGGGTCGCCGCCACCTCAGCGTTGCTGAACGGCGGCCGCCCTGCCGGGTGGACCGTCTGGAACAGACGCTCGAGCTTCTCGGCGAGGCTCGGGCTCCCGTCGACTTTCATCGCTTTCTCCCCAGGTAACTCCGACGAGTCATAGCACACGCCGGGATCCAGGCAAGTTGACGGCGGCACCCCGCGCTGGCTCCGCTGGAGTGCATTGCAGCTGACCTCCCGGATTCACGCCAGTTGACGGATGCCAGCGCGACCCGTGCACACCGGATACCCCCTCGAGCGCGCGCGAATTCCGACCCGTCAAGTCGAGATTAGCCCACCACCGGGTAGACTTTCGCCCATGCCCCAGACCTCCCGCGACCTCCTCGCCGCCGCCCGCCGGAACGTTCGTGAGCTGACCCCGCACCAGGTGCAGGAGGGCGATGGGCGGGTGCTGATCGATGTTCGTGAACAGGACGAATGGGACCAGGGCTACATCCCCGGTGCCCTCCACCTGAGCAAGGGCTACATCGAGATGCGGATCGAGGACGCGGTGCCCGACCGCTCCACGCCGATCACCCTCTACTGCGCCGCCGGGGTCCGCTCCCTGCTCGCCGCCCGAGCGCTGGGGGAGATGGGCTACCAGGACGTCGCCTCGATGTCCGGAGGCTTCGGCGCCTGGAAGGACGCCGGTCTCCACTTCACCATCCCCCGGGCGCTCACCGCCGACCAGAAGCTCCGCTACAGCCGCCACCTGCTCATGCCCGAGATCGGCGAGGCGGGCCAGGGCAAGCTCCTCGACGCCAAGGTGCTGATGATCGGCACCGGTGGGCTGGGCTCGCCGGCCGCCCTCTACCTGACCGCGGCGGGGGTGGGCACCATCGGGCTGGTCGACTTCGACACCGTCGACGTGAGCAACCTCCAGCGCCAGGTGCTCCACACCCAGGACCGGATCGGGATGGCCAAGACCCAGTCGGCCAAGATCGCCCTCAACGCTCTCAATCCCGAGGTCCACGTGGTCGAGCACAACGAGGTGCTCAACAGCGAGAGCGCGCCCCGGCTCTTCCGCCAGTACGACGTCATCGTCAACGGCTGCGACAACTTCCCGACCCGCTACCTGGCCAACGACGTCGCCATCTTCGAGCGGAAGCCGCTCGTCGACGGCGGGATCTTCCGCTTCGAGGGCCAGGTCTCCACCGTCGTGCCCTTTGTCTCGCCCTGCTACCGCTGCCGCTACCCCCTGCCGCCGCCGCCCGAGGAGGCGCCCTCCTGCGCCGAGGCGGGGGTGCTCGGGGTGCTGCCCGGCATCATCGGTGTGCTCCAGGCGACCGAGGTGATCAAGCTGATCCTCGGCGTCGGGCAGCCGCTCACCGGCCGTCTGCTCGCCATCGACGCCCTCGACATGCGCTTCCGCGAGTTCCGCGTCCCGCGCAACCCGGAGTGCCCGGTCTGCGGTGAGAACCCGACCATCACCGAGCCGATCGACTACGAGGGTTTCTGCGCCGTTCCGCTCACCCGCCCAGCGGCGGCCCCCCCGGCGGCGGTCGCCGCCCGCTGAGCGACTCTCCGGGCTCCGGCCTCAGCTGATCCGCTCCAGGAACCCCCGGAGCGCCTCGGTGAAGGCGGGCGGGTCCTCGAGGTTGGCCAGGTGGCCCACCCCGGGGAGCACGACCAGCTCCCCTCGCGGCAGGGCGGCGGCCAGCGCGCGTGCCTCGTCGAAGGTCTGGATGGCGTCCTGCTCGCCGTGGATCACGAGTGCCGGGATCTCAACCGAGCCGACCAGGGGGGTTTCGTCCATCCGGCACGCCATCGCCGCCTGGCAGGCGGCAATCCCGGCCGGGCGGCAGCGGCGGATCCGCCCCACCACCGGGTCGGCGATGTGGGGCTCGTCGCGGGCCCGACGGCCCAGGACCCTCTTGACCATGGGGACGGCGGTCTCGACCCCATCCCGGAGTGCCAGCTCGGCCATCTTCCGCCGGTTGGCTGCCTGCTCCGGCGTGTCGGTGGAGGCGCGCGATGAGGCCAGCACCAGGGCGCGAACACGGGACGGGGCGAGGCGGAGCAGGGCCAGGGCGGTGTATCCGCCCATGGACGAACCGACCGCCACGAACTCGCCGGCTCCTGCAGCGTCCAACCTCCGCAGCACCGCGGCGGCGTACCCGTCGAGGGTCGCGAGCAGCGGCTCGGGCAGCTCCGGCGACTCCCCGCAGCCCCACATGTCGGGACGCAGGCAGCGGAAACCCGCGGAGAGAGCCGCCACCTGGTGGTCCCACTGGGAGGCGTCGAGGGGGAAGGCGTGGAGGAGAAGGAGGGACGGCCCGCTGCCCGTGTCGTGGAGGGCGAGCTCCGGCGGCTGGTGAGGATCTCCGCTCGAGCCGGGCCCGGGCCCGGGGGATGAGCGACTGCCGCCCTCCCTCATGGATTCAGGCGCTGTTGGAGATGGGTTGGAGCGGGAAGTCCACGTCGAGCGTCGCCTCCTCGATGTGCGTGCGGGCGTGCCGCTCGACGTCGCGGAGCTTGAGGATCTCGGCGGGAGTGATCAGGGTGATCGCGACCCCGCTGCGTCCTGCCCGGCCGGTGCGGCCCACCCGGTGGAGGTAGTCGTCCGGCGTACCCGGCACGTCGTAGTTGATGACGTGGCTGATGTCGTCGATGTCGAGGCCGCGCGCCGCCACGTTGGTGGCGATCAGCGAGCGCACGTGGGTGGTGACGAACCGCCGCATCGCGTCGTCACGCTCCTTCTGGGTGAGGTCGCCGTGGAGGACCCCGATCGTGTAGCCGCGCCGCTCGATCTGCACCTGGAGCAGGTCGGCGGTACGCTTGGTCTCCACGAAGATGAGCGCCATGGTCACATCGGGCTGGTCGAGGATGCGGCAGAGGGTGTCCACCTTGTCGGCCCAACTGCTCCGGATGTAGAGCTGCCGGACCTCACCGGGGATCTCGGGCCGGGTGCTCACCTCGATGGTGACCGGCTCGTGCATGTGGCGGCCGGCGATGCGCCGCACCCAGTCCGGCATGGTGGCGCTGAAGAGGAGGGTCTGGCGCTGCTTGGGGCACTCGCGGAGGATCGCCTCGACGTCGGGGGCGAAGCCCATGTCCAGCATGCGGTCGGCCTCGTCCAGCACGGCGATCCGGATGCCGCCCAGGGAGATCGACCGGCGCTGCAGGTGATCACGCAGCCGGCCCGGGGTCGCCACCACGATGTGTGGGTGCTGGCGCATGCCGTCGAGCTGGCGTGACATCGAGTCGCCGCCGTAGATGGCCAGCGCGCGCAGCCGGCCTGCCGACAGCCGGGCGAGGTCGTCGTGGACCTGCACCGCGAGCTCGCGGGTGGGGCAGAGCACGAGCGCCTGGAGGATGTCGGAAGCCGGGTCGAGACGCTCCACCATGGGGATCCCGAAGGCGGCGGTCTTGCCGCTCCCGGTGTGGGCCTGGCCGATCACGTCACTGCCGAGCAGTGCCGGCGGGATGGCGCCGGTCTGGATCGGCGTCGTTTGCTCGAATCCCAACTCGGCCACCGTGCGCAGCATCGCCGGGCTCAGGCCCAGGCTTTCGAAGCTCTGGGGAGAGTAGAGATCTCGGTCCTCTTCCGCTGCGACAGGAGTGGGTCGGGGTCTGAGGACCGGCGGTCGACGCGACCGCATCATTGTGGAGGAACGCAAACTTGAGCCTCAGTCTACCCGAGCGAGGCCGTTCTGGGACTCCCATGGGGGGGATCGGTGCATTCCGACCGCTCCGCGAGCCCTCCGGGAGGGCGGTCGCGGGTGGCTGAGGGTCCCGGTCCCGACCCCCTTCCGGCCCCGGATTCTCGGGTCCTGTGGCCGCTGCGCCGATCACCGGGCGGGCCGTACGATGGCCGGGATGCTGGCGGTCCTCTGCACCCTCCCGCTCCCCGATCCCTTCGCCGAGCGGATCTCCCGGACCGCCTCTCTCCGGGTGATGGGCCGGATCCCCGCTCACGCCGACCTCTGCGCCGCGCTCCGCGACGACCCCGTCGACGTCCTCTGCCCGCAGCTCGCCGACGTCGTCGATGCGGCGGTCCTGGACGCGGGGATGCCCCGGCTGCGCGCGGTCTGCGTCTACGCGGTCGGGTACAACAATGTGGACGTCGCCGCCGCCACCGCGCGGGGGATCGCCGTCGGCCACACCCCGGGAGTGCTGACCGACGCCACCGCCGACCTCACCATGGCCCTGCTGCTCGCGGTGGCCCGCCGGATCGTCGAGGGCGACGCCGCCATGCGCGCGGGCGTGTTCCGTGGTTGGGAGCCGGGCTACCTGCTCGGGATGGAGCTGCGGGGGGCGTTGCTCGGGATCGTCGGCTTCGGCCGGATCGGGCAGGCGGTGGCCCGGCGTGCCCGCGGCTTCGGGATGCGCCTGGCCGCCTACGGCCACCGCGGCGTGCGGGTCCCCGATGATCTGGCCGGTTCTGTCCAGATCTTTGAGAACCTCGACGGCCTCCTCGACGAGAGCGACGTGGTCTCGCTGCACCTCCCGCTCACCGAGCAGACGCGCCACCTCATCGGCGAGGCGGCGCTGCGCCGGATGAAGCCGACCGCGATCCTGGTCAACGCGGCGCGCGGCCCGGTGGTCGACGAGCCGGCGCTGGTCCGGGCGCTCCGGGAGGGCTGGATCGCCGGCTGCGGGCTGGACGTCTACGAGGACGAGCCGCGGATGGCGCCCGGTCTCGCCGCGTGCCGCAACGCGGTGCTCGCACCCCACCTGGGCAGCGCAACGGTGGGCACCCGAGCCGCGATGGCGGCGCTCACCGCCGACAACGCGCTGGCCGTGCTGGCAGGGGACCTGCCCGTCCACTGCGTCAATCCCGAGGTCGCCGAGGTGCCCAGATGACACGATCCGTAGCCCCGCCTCCGCTCGCCCGGGCGGTCCTGCCCGAGCGGGTCGATATGGTCGTCCTCGACCTCGACGGGACCTGCCTGGACTTCCACCAGCAGCTCCACCCCCGCGTCGAGGCCGCGGTGCGCCAGGCCGGGGAGAGGGTGCCGGTGGCCATCGCCACCGGGCGGATGTACCGCTCCGCGCTCCCCTGGGCGCGCCGCCTCGGGGTCAGGGCGCCGCTGATCTGCTACCAGGGCGCCCTGGTCGAGGCCATGCCCGATCCCGATCCCGGAGAGGGGCTGGCGTACGGCCGGCTGATCTCCACCGAGACGCTGGACACCGCCGCCGCCCAGCTGGCGATCGCCGTCGCCCGGGAGCACGGCTGGCACCGTCAGGCCTACGTGGACGACAACCTCCTCTGCGAGGAGGACCGTGCCGAGGCCCGCCTCTACGCCCACGTTGGGGCCGTCCCCATCGAGTTCGTCGACGACCTCGCCCTGGCCGTCGCCGGAGGCACCCTCAAAATCGTCATCGTGATCCTCGATCGCGACGAGGCGCTCCGCTGCCGGGTGGCGATGACCGATGCACTCGGCGCGCGGGCCTGGGTGACCCCGTCGTACCCCCAGTTCATCGAGATCGCTAGCCCGCGGGCCGGCAAGGGCCCGGCGGTGCGCCGGCTGGCCGCGGACCTCGGCGTCGACCTCGCCCGGACCGTCGCCATCGGAGACGCCCCCAACGACGTCGACATGCTGGAGGCGGTCGGTTTCGGGGTGGCGGTGGAGGGGGCGTTGCCGGAGGTGCTGGACCCCGCCGCCTGCACCTGCCCGCCGCCCGGGGAGGCCGGTGTCGCCGACGTCCTGATCGCCCTCGGCCTGGCCGGCGCCTAGCTCTCCGGGAAAGTCCCGCCAAGATCGAGGGAAAACCCTGATTCCACGGCTCCGCGGAGCGGGTCTAATCGGGGTGCGATGTCCGTGTCAGAGCGTGGTGCATACCGGCGCCCCGAGAAGGGGGGGTCCATCTGGAGGATGCCGGAAGAGTCCGATCCTCGCCAGCTCGCATTGGCTCGTCGCCTGCTCCGGCTCGAGGCCTACCTCGTTCCCGCCGGCGTGGGACTCCTGGTGGGCATGGCGCTCGTCGGCGCCGGGAGCTCCCCCATCGAAGACTGGACCCTCTCCGGTGGTGCCCTGCTGCTCTGGCTCCTCCTGGTCGGGGCCGCCGTCGCGTTCTGGGTGGCGGTCAGCATCAAGGTCGGGCAGCGTGTGTGGGCGTACTGGGTGGCAGTCGCGCTCCAGGTCGGCGTGATCCTGGCGGCCGCCGTCGTCACCTGCGAGGCGGTGTGGGGGCCCAGCGGGGCGCTGGTCCCCGCCCATCAGGGCGATGTCGCCGTTCCCGGTCTGCTGGCAGTCGTCCTCCCCTTCCTCCCGCTCTTCCTGGTGCCGTGCGCGGCCCTGATCCTGCTGCTGCACCCCGTCTCACGTGCTGCCGCCCTACCGCTCAGCGGGCAGCCGGCCGGGGTCGGCCGATAACCGAGAAAGTCCGCTAGGAGGCGGCCTCCCCCCGCCTCCTTAGCGGGCCTCTCGGGCGCGAGGTCCCCCTCCCCCGGTACCCCGCAATCTTTGAGGGAAATCCCCGATGCGGTGGCCGTGGGGGTGAGGTGGAATCGCTGGGTGATCTCCACCCGACAGACCCCCTCCTACGGCGGCGACTGGGGATTCGGCAGCACCGTCCCCTGGCAGCTGCGCCTCGGTCAGGTGATGGTAGGTCTCGAGGCCTGGGCGATCCCGCTCTTGTGGGTGGCGCTTGCGTTGGGAATGATCGGCGGCGACCCGGATCTCCCGCTGGCGCACGCCCGGTACGGGCCCTCTGTCCTGCCCGGCGCAGCACCCTTTGTCGGCCCCTTGGTCCTGACGGCCGTCGCAGCCTTCGCAGCCATCACCGTTTGGTTCGCGGTGGCCATCAATCTCCAGCACCGGCCTGCCGCCTTCTGGCTCGCCGTCGCTCTCCAGGCGGGCCTTCTCGCGGCCGCCCTGCGCCTCGCCTCCCCCGCCCTTGCCCTCGTCTCGGTGGTGACTGTGGGGCTGCTGCTCGTCCCCACGTCCCGCCGCGCGGCACTTGGCCACACACTCCCGGCCGCCTGAGGCCATCCCCTAGGAGGCCACGCGCCTCCCGGTCTCGGCGGCCGGGCTCAGCACCTGCCCACTTTCCCCGGCGTCCCGCGCCGTCGCGATCGCGGCCCGGATGCGCGAGCGCGCCGCCCAGGACCGCGCCGCCCGGTCGGCCAGCTGACCGAGGTCAGGAGGCGGCCGCGTCCTCCGCCTGGGCGGTGATCCTCTCAAGCGCCTCTGCGATGACCGGCTCAACCTGCGTCCTCCGTGCCGGCAGCCCCGAGAGCGCCCTGCCGTTCGACGCCACCGCCACCGCCAATGGGGCAGCCATCAGCTCGTCGTGGATGTACCTGCCGCCGCGGAGCACGCTGGCGATCGCTGCCAGCACGCAGGCGCCGATGGCGAAGTCGAATGCGGCGTGCAGCCCGTCCATGAAGGGGCCGGAGATGAGGTGAGGGAAGAAGGCTCGTCCGGTCAGGTAGGCCTGCTGGGCGTGACCCAGGTGGGAGAGGACCGCCGGGCCTAGCAGGGAGGCCATCGGGTTATAGCCGAGGAAGGAGGCGAAGAGGGTGCCCACCGCCGGCAGGTGGGAGATCCTGGTGGCGTCCACCGTCGGCACGCCCTGGGTCACCAGTCCCTGGTAGAGGGTGTGGGGAAGGCTGGAGGAGAGCCCGACGATGATCAGGGTGAAGAAGACCCCGATGGAGAGCACCATCGCCGAGTTCTGGAAGGTGGCCGCCATCCCGGCCCCGGCGCCGCGCTCGTTGGGCGGCAGGCTGTTCATGATCCCGGCCTGGTTGGGGGCCGCGAAGAGCCCGCTGGAGAGCCCGTAGAGGCCGAGCAGCACGGCGAACCACGCGTAGTTGAAGTCGGCCGGGAGCACCTGGAAGAGGGCGAATATCGCCGCCGACCCCGCCACCCCCAGGGTGGCGAAGAGCCGGGATCCGAAGCGGTCGGAGAGGATGCCGGCGAGCGGCCCGGCGATGAGGAAGCCCGCGGTCATGGGCAGCATGTAGATGCCCGCCCACAGCGGGGTCTCGGCGAAGCTGTAGCCGTGCTGGGGCAGCCAGATCCCCTGCAGCCAGATGATGAGGATGAACATCAGACCACCGCGGGCGAGCGAGGAGAGGAGGGTCGCCAGGTTGCCCGCCGCGAAGGCGCGGATGCGGAAGAGGCCGATGTGGAACATCGGCGCCGCCACCCTGGTCTCGACGTAGGTGAAGAGCGCAAGGAGTGAGACGCCTCCGATCATCGCGGTGAGGACCTTGGGGTTGCCCCAGCCCATGCTCGCCGTGCCATAGGGGAGGATGCCGTAGGTGATGGCCACTAGCAGCGCCACCAGCCCGACCCCGAAGAGCAGGTTGCCCCACCAGTCGATCCGCGCCGGCCGGCGGACGCCGTTGTCGCGCAGCATCAGGAAGGCCCAGGCGGTGCCGAACACCCCCACCGGGACCGAGACCAGGAAGACCAGTTGCCAGGCGATCGGCCCCAGCACACCACCGAGCACCAGGCCGACGAACGACCCGGCGATCGCGGCCACCATGTTGGTCCCCAGGGCCATGCCCCTCTCGTGAGGGGGGAAGGCGTCGGTGAGGATGGCGCTGGAGTTGGCCAGCAGCATGGCGCCGCCGACTCCCTGGAGCACCCGCATCAGGATCAGGTAGAGGGCTCCGGCCGACCCGTTCATCCAGGCCAGCGAGAGCAGGATCGAGAAGAACGTGAAGACCAGGAAGCCCAGGTTGTACATGCGCACCCGGCCGTAGATGTCGCCGATACGCCCGAGGGTGACCACGAGCACGGCGGTCACCACCATGTAGCCCATCAGCATCCAGAGGAAGAGAGGGGTGTTGCCCGGCGCCAGCGGGTTGAGGTGGATGCCCCGGAAGATGTCGGGCAGGGCTATGAGCACGATCGACGAGTTGATCGTGGCCATGGAGATGCCCAGGGTGGTGTTGGAGAGGGCCACCCACTTGTAGCGGGGGTGATCGCGACCGATGCCGAGCAACGAGGTGCGGGTGCTCATGCTCCTTCTACCGGCAGGGCGCGCGCTCGGGTGGCGCTTGTCAGGCCCGTCATCTCGCAGCCTGCCCCTCGCGCGCCTGCACCCCGGCGGCCAGCCGATCGAGCAGCTCGGCGAGACGCTCACGGTCGTCCGGCGCAAGGTCGTCGATCGAGGCGGTGATCGCACCGCGCTTGCTCGGGTCGATCTCGTCCAGAAGTTGCCGGCCCCGTGCTGAAAGGCGGAGGTCGGTGACCCGGCGGTCTCCCGCACGGATGCCGCGCTCGACGAGGCCGCGCCGGACTATCCGCTCGATGAGCGCGCTCGCGGTCGAGGCGGTGATGCCGAGGTGCTCGGCGACCTGGCCGCAGCTGGCGGGGCGCTCGCGGAGAAGCTTGAGCACTCGGAGCTGGCTGATGGTCAGTCCGAGGTCACCCCATCGCCGGAACTCGAAGGCCTCGACGCTGGCGAGCAGCTGGACCAGGGCACTCAGCGCCTTCCCTGCCGTGCAGCCATCAGCGTTCGAGGGTGGGCTCTCCCTCAACGTCACCCCTTGATCGTACGTTTAGAGCGAACTATCAGTCAAGGGCGAATCAGCGGCGCTTGCCTCTCCCCCACTACCCGGGCAGTCGCCCCCACAGCAGGATGCGTTTAAAGGCGTAGAGGTAGGGCCGGCTGTCGGGGAGGGCGGTGACCAGCCGGCGGCGGTACTCGTCCACCAGGCTCTCGTAGGCCGGCGGGTCCATCGAGAGCCGGAAGCGGGTGAGCGAGGTGCCCTTCATCCACTCCACGACGTCCGCGGCCGAGTCGAGCCGGTGCGCGTACACCTGGAGCCGGACGTGCTGCCGCTCGAACCCGAGTGCGTCGAGCAGTCGCGCGTACTCCTCGGGGGCCAGCACGTTGGTGGCGACGGGGTCGGCAGGGGCTTCCGGACCCAGACGTTCCACGGCCAGCTCCCGCAGCACGGCGTGGGACGGATGGTCGGCGTTGGACGGCACCTGGACCGCGAGCTGGCCACCTTCGGCGAGTGAGCTGCGCCAGCGCTCCAGCACCGCGGGATGGTGGGGCACCCACTGCAGGGCCGCGTTGCTGAAGACGACGTCGAAGCCGGAGCCGCTCCAGGTGGAGAGATCGGCGGAGACGAATGTCACGCCGCCTCTGGCGTGGGTGGCGGCCCGCGCCAGCATCGATTCGGAGAGGTCGACCCCGGTGGTGGTCGCCGCCCCGAGCTTCCGGTGGAGCGCGCTGGTGAGCCGCCCGTCGCCGCAGCCGAGGTCGGCCACCCGCGGCGCCGGCACCGGCTCGACCAGCGAGCGGAGGTCCCAGAAGGGCTGCTCCCGCTCCCCCGCAAAGCGGTTGTACTGCTCGGGATCCCACTGCGAGCCCGGTGTCGGGGTGTCGCTGCTCATCCGCTCGGGGAGGGTACCAGCGGCGGCAGGCACCCCGGCGCTCCCCGGCGACGCAGCGGAGCCATACTCCACCCCCGCGCATGCCGATCCTCTTCTGCGACCTCGACAACACCCTCATCGACAGGGCGGCGGGATACCGGGCCTGGGCCGAGCACTATGTGGCAGCCCTCGGCCGCGACCCCGAGGAGGTCGAATGGCTGGTGAGCATCGACCACGACGGGATGCGGGCTCGAGAGCCGATCTTCGAAGAGGTCCGGGCTCGGTGGGGCATCGATGCCCCGGTGACGGAGCTCGTCGAGCGGTACCGCAGCGAATACCCGGCATTCGTGCCGGCCGTCGACCCCGAGGTCGGGCGGCGGCTCGCCGGTCTCCGTCGCGGCGGCTGGAGGGTCGCCATCGTCACCAACGGACCTCCCTCCCAGCGGGTCAAGGTGGAGCGATGCGGGCTGCTTCCGCTGGTGGACGTCGTGGTCATCTCCGACGTGCTGGGCGTCAGCAAGCCGGATCGCCGCATCTTCGAGGCCGCCGCCCGGCAGGTGGGCGGCCAGGTCGACACCGCGTGGCTGGTGGGCGACAGCCCCGAGGCGGACATCGCCGCCGCTGTGGAGATGGGGATCCCGGGTATCTGGTTGCGCCGGGGCCGGGCCTGGACCGAGACGAGGTGGCGGCCGCACGCCGTCGCCGAGAGCATCGAGGAGGCCCTGAGCCTCGTTCCCGGCTGACCCGCGTCAGCGGGCCGGACGACGACGTCCGCCCTCTGCGGTCGTCGCCCGGTTAGAGCCGGGCGCGAGGGTGGGCACCTGCGGGCCTCGATCGCCGTTGGCGGGGCCCGCGGCGGGTGCCGGGCGAAGAACCGTGTCCACGCCGGGCTAGTGCATCCCGGCTGA
>PLNE01000225.1 GCA_003141695.1 Candidatus Dormiibacterota bacterium | reverse complement strand
ATGACCGTCTCCTCCGTCCCGCGCTGGTACAGGTCGTGCATCCGCGTCGCGGCCCGAGCGCCACGGCCGTACCCGAGATCTGATGGCCACCGTCAAGCGCGATTACTACGAGGTCCTCGGTGTCAAGCGTGACGCCAAACCCGAGGAGTTGAAGCGCGCGTACCGCAAGCTGGCTATGGAGTTCCACCCCGACCGCAACCAGGGTGACAAGGCGGCCGAGGAGAAGTTCAAGGAGGTGGGGGAGGCCTACTCCGTCCTCAGCGACCCCCAGAAGCGCCAGCGATACGACGCCTACGGCCACAGCGGTCAGCAGATGCCCGACTTCGGGCAGTTCTCCTTCGACTCCGCCTTCGACCTCTTCGACATGTTCTTCGGCGGTGGGCGGCGTGCGCATGGTTCAGGACCGCAGCGGGGGTCCGACCTGAGGATGTCCGTCGACATCACGTTCGAGGAGTCGATCTTCGGCGCCAAGCGCACCGTGGATGTGCCGCGTGCCGACACCTGTCCCGATTGCGCGGGGAGCGGCGCGGCGCCGGGGACGACGCCGCACACCTGCCCCGATTGCGGCGGCAGCGGCCAGGTGCGGCGGGCGATGCAATCCATCTTCGGCCAGGTCATGAACGTGACCGCATGCCCGCGTTGCCGCGGCATCGGAAGGCTGGTGGACGACCCCTGCGCGCGGTGCCGCGGCCGGGGGCTGGTGGAGGCGCGCAAGACCATCGAGGTCGCGATCCCCGCGGGGGTCGATGGCGACGTCCAGGTGCGGGTCTCGGGTGAGGGCGAGGCCGGACCGCAGGGCGGGCCTCACGGCGACCTCTACCTGAGCTTCCGGGTCGCGCCCCATCCCCAGCTGATCCGCAGGGGTCAGGACCTCGTCTACGAGCTGCCGGTCTCGGTCACCCAAGCCGTTCTCGGAGACAGGATCACGGTACCAACCGTGAGCGGCGAGACGGAGGTGGATCTGTCCGCCGGCACCCAGCCCGGCCGCGTCGTCAAGATCGCCGGCCAGGGGGTCCCCCATCTCCGCACCGGGCGTCGCGGCGACCAGATCTGCGTCGTCCGGGTCGTGGTGCCCGCTCACGTCTCTGCCAAGGAGCGCAAGCTCTACGAGGAGTTGGGCGGGCGTGACGGGAAGCCGGTCGAGGTCAGGCGCGGCTTCTTCGACCATCTGCGGGACTTCTTCGCACCCGCGGAGTGACGNNCTTCCTCGCGCGCTTGTCCCGATACATGTTGGCGTCGGCGCGACGGAGCAGCTGCGCCGGCTCGCCGCCGTCTTCGGGGAACGCCGCCTGACCGATGCTGAGCCCGACCGGGACCTGCCGATCGTCGACGCTCATCGGCTCCTCCATCCTCTGACGCACCTTGGCGCTGATCAGCTCGGCCTGAGCGGGGTCGGCGTCGACGGCCACGATCACAAACTCGTCGCCTCCCAGTCGGGCGACCGTGTCCGACACGCGAACCGATGCCTGGATGCGGGCCGCCGTCTCCCTGAGCACGGCGTCGCCGGCGCTGTGCCCCAGGGCGTCGTTGAGGTTCTTGAATCCGTCGATGTCCAGGACGAAGAGGGCCAACGGCCGGCCAGAACGGCGGGCGTTGGAGATGCCGTGCTGGAGCCGGTCGTTGAAGAGGAGGCGATTGGGCAGACCGGTGAGGGGGTCGTGCATGGCCGCGTGCTCCATCGCCGCCGACTGGAAGATCAGTGCCGTCTCGGTCTGCTCCCGGCCTCGGAGCGTCCGGTTGACCATGACGACCGCCGCCAGAAAGAGGAGCGCCAGGGCCGCACAGATGCTGAACACCGCCACCCTGAGGCTGGCCACCGCCGCCAGGGCTGAGCTGGGCAGCCACGCGCGCACGACCCATGCGGCCCCGCTCACCGGCGTGTACGCGGCGGGGCCGCCCGCTCCGTTGTCATCCAGTTCGATCACGCCGCTCCTGAGGGCCCGGTCCGCGGCCGTCGTGATCGACGCCTCCGGCGGCCAGCTGGTCACGACGCTCGCGCCACCCGAACCCCCTGCCTCGACGCCCAACACCAGGCCGCCGGCCCGGTCCAGCACCAGGAGCGTCATCGCCTGGGCCGCGGCGAGTGATTGCACCGACGAGAGAGAGCCCCCGAGCCCGTATTGCTCGACCAGGAAGCCGCCGGCGGCTCCGCCCCCTTCGCGGACGGGGACGGCCACGTCGATGGCGGGAGCGGCTAGCGACGACGGCGCCGCCACCGCGAGGGAGCCGGCGCCAGCCGTGCTCGCGCCCCACCCAGGGGGAAGACCGTCCAGAGGGTCCTGGTTGCCGGACCGGAGGACCGGCGATCCCGCGGCGTTGGTAAGGACCAGGCCCTGGCTCTCCGTCTCGGCCATGGAGAGGGCGGCGAGGTCCGTGGTGGCCGCCGGGTTCGCCGTGGTGCTGCCCTCCGCCAGAGCCAGGATCGGGAGCTCATCGGCGGCTCTGTCGAGAGCGGCGACACGGCCGGAGATCACCTGCACCAGGTAGCCGGCCGCCTGTTTGCCCGCACTGGAGAGCCGGGTGTTGACCTGGTCGGTGATGGCCGACCCGCCGAGGGAGGTGCTGAGCAGGGCAACCGTGACCAGGCAGGCCAGCCCGGCAGCGGCCACCAGGGCCGCGGTGCGCCGCCGTCCGATCCCGCGTCCCCGGCCCGCGCCCGGGCCGGGGAGGGCACTGGCAGAAGGCGGGTAGGGCGCCGGCGCGCGCGGTGCCGGCGCCGACGGGTCGACGGGGAGCGGGCGGTCGGCTCTCGAGCCGTGCCCGATGAGGTCTTGGGAGTTCACGGCGATGGCGACCGGACCCTGCCGAGGCTGCAGCGCCCGGCGCGACCCGCCAAATGGCGCGCAGGCCGCGTGGCGGCTAACGGGAGACGGGCCGCCATGGCGTGCAAGCACTCCGTCATCCGACCCCACCGCACCGAGCATGGGGCCCTGCCAGCAAGCCACGGCTTGCGCCAACCGATCGCATTCAGGTCGGCCCCTCCCCCGCTGGCCTGGTAGGCCCAGCTGGTGAGGAGAAGTGTGCCACCGTTGCAAGCCCGTCTGCAGAGTGCGACGCGTCAGACGGGCCGAAAGCCCCCAACCGCCCTCCGCCTTCACTGCGGAAGGACGTCGACCCCCTCGATCTCCACCTGCTTGTGGGTACCCCGGTGGCCGGCGACCAGACGGACGCGCGAGGGTGCCACGCCGGCCCAGCCGGCGACCAGCCGGAGCACGGCCGCGTTGGCGGCACCTTCGACCGGCGCCTGGGTGATGCGCAGCCGCAGCTCCCGGCCGTCCCAGGTGAGCTCCTCCCTCCCAGCTCTCGGGTGGACCACCACAGCGACGCGCATCAGTGCTCGTCCCTGCCGGGTTCGGGAAGGATGGACCCGCGCAGCAGGTCGCCTTCGACCCCCGTGGCCACGACGGTCTGCATGCCGCCCGTCCTCGTCCCCGGGGCGGGGTCCGCCGCCACCTCGTGGTACCCGTCGGTGAGGCCGTGCGCTCCCCCCGGCGCCACCCGGTCCCAGACCACCTGGTGCTGGCGGCCGACCGCTCGCAGCCGCCGCCTCCGAGCGCTCGCCGCCGCGGCGCGACGGACCTCGGCGCTGCGCGATCGGAGGGTCGCGTCGTCGGCCTGCTGGGGGAGGCGGGCTGCCTCCGTGTCGGGGCGGGGTGAGTAGCGGAAGACGTGGCAGCCGAGGAATTCCACCTCCTCGACCAGGCGCAGCGTGGCCGCGTGGTCCTCCTGGCTCTCCCCCGGGAAGCCCACCATCACGTCGGTGGTCAGCTCGGTGTCGGGGTTCTGACGGCGCAGGCCCTCGACCACCCGCAGGTATCGCTGCCGCCGGTAGCCGCGGTGCATGGCTCGGAGCATCCGGTCGCTCCCGCTCTGGAGTGGAATGTGCCAGTGGCTGCACAGCCGAGGATCGCCGTTCAGCTCGACGAGCCGCTCCGGGATGTCGTTTGCGTTGATGCTGCTGAGGCGGATGCGCGCCGTCCCGTCGAGGCCCTCGAGGATGCGGCTGACCAGGGTCGTCAGGTCGGATCCCCGGTCCCGACCGTAGCTGCCGAGGTCGACGCCGGTCAGGACCACCTCGGCGTGCCCCGCCTCCACCGCGGCCTGGGCTCGCGCCACCACCACCTCCTCGGGAACGCTCGTCGACGCGCCCCTGGTTCGCCACACCACGCAGTAGGTGCAGCGGTGGTCGCAACCGTCCTGAACCTTGAGGAAGGCTCGGCTGCGCAGCCCGGACGGCGGGCGGCGGTGGAGTGGGTCCGCACCTCCCGCCGCGAGGGCGGCGACGTGGTCAGCGATGCGCAGCTTCTCGGTGTTGGCGAAGACGGCATCCAGCCCCGCGACGCCTGGCCTTCCATCGCTCCCGGCCACCAGATAGCGATCCGGGTTGGCGTCCACGGAGCAGCCGGTGAGAATGAGGTGGCAGCCGGGGTCGCGGCGACGCAGCCGGTGGAGCCGCTGCCGCGTGGTGGCGTCGGCCTGGAGCGTCACCGCGCACGAGTTGAGCACCCGGACGTCGGCGGGCTCGTCCTCGGGGACCACGTCGCAGCCGAGACCCGCGAGCCTCCCGGCCAGCTCGGCCATCTCCGCGTAGTTGACCTTGCACCCGAGGGTGGTGAGGGCCACCCGCAGCGGACCGGCGGTGGCCGCGCCGCGCCCCGCCGGCAGCTCAGCGCCCGTGGTCGAGGTCCCCTGCGCGGGCGAGGAGAAGGCCGGCCGCGACGATGGCTGCCCAGCGCGCCGGCAGCACCCGCGGTCCCAGGTGGACCATCTCGGCGCCGGCATCCCGGAGGCGGTCGACCTCGCCGGAGTCCAATCCACCCTCCGGACCGACGACCAGCGCCGCCGGCCGGGCCGGGTCGACGTCCAGCCGGGCCAGCGGGACGGCTGCGTCCACCATGCAGACGAGGATACGCGCGCCCTCCGGCAGCTCGGCCAGCACTCCGGCCAGGTCGGTGAGGGCGGCCACCCGGGGGACGGCGCCACGGTGGGCCAGCTCGGCGGCCTCGCGGGCAATCTCGCCCCACCTGCGGAGCCGGACCGCGGCCCGCTCCGGGTCGGGCCGGGTCACGCTGCGCATGGCGACGACCGGGCGGATGGTGGCGGCCCCGACCTCGGCCAGGCCTGCCACCAACTCGTCGATCTCGCGCACCAGCCCCTGGACGACGTCGAGCCGGATATGGGGTTCGCCCGAGGCGGGGCGTGACCAGACGATCGAGCCGGTCACTCGAGCCCTCTCCACCGAGGCGACCCGGACCCCGTGCTCCTCACCGGCGTCATCGACGACCAGGATCAGCTCACCGCGATGAACGCGGAGGGGCCCGGCGAGATGGTGGGCGGCGTCCCCCTCGACCACCAGCGTGCCGTTGCCGATCTGGTCCCGGGTGACGAAGAGACGTGGCACCCGCCAATGGTGGCGCGTCCCACGGCGCCCGTGTGAGAGGTGTAGCCGACCTCGCTGACCCGACGTCGCAGCAAGCTATACGGTCACGGTGCCCCAGGTCCCGAGCGCGGCCCGGTGGTCCACCAACTGCCCGCTGGCGAGCTCACCAGCCGGCCGGCCTCCGCGGTGTCGGTCTTCGGCAGGCGCGGCTCCGCCGTCCAGGAGTGGGAGAGGCAAACCGATCAGTCTTCGGGAAGAGCAGCAAAGGCCTTCTTCGTCTTTGTGTACCACCCCATTCCTGAGAGGGGGTGTTTCCACCTATCCTGCATGCTCTTCAGGGCGCTTCTGTGCGTTTCATCACCCCCTGCGACCATTTCCCTTAAATGGCTGTCTTGCGCCTTTATGACCTCATCAGCCTTAGTCCCGTGGAATGGGGCGTCACATGGTCCACCCATTTGTTTACATGTCATTGTCTTCATGGTGATCACCTCCTTACAGGTGGCAGGCGATGCGTCGACTAGCTTTTCGCAGGCTGCGAGGCTGCCTGAAGCAGCCGGAACTCGTTCCCCGACGGATCGCGAAATGCGGCGTCCACTCCATATCCGCGCTCACCGGCATCGCGAGTGAACTCGATCCCCTTCGCCTTGAGCGCCGCGGCTGTCGCGAGGCAGTCGTCCGTCGTAAACACGAGCGTGCTGAACATGCCCTTCGCCACTGTGGATGCGACGGCCTGCGATGTGGCCTCGTCCATGGGGTACCCAGGCTTCGCGAGTGTGATCGCAAGGTCGGGTTGCTCGGTCGATGCGACGGCAAGCCATCGGTAGTCACCGTGTTTCAGATCTTCTCGAACCTCAAATCCGAGTTTCTCGAAGAACGACAACGCTTCGTCTTGATCGCGGACCCAGAGGGTCGTGTATCCGATCCTCAAGCTCATGGCAACACTCCTGGACGTCGTTTACTAATCGGTGAGCACACTCTTGCCGGCGCAACGCGCCGTCGTTCAGGAGCGTCCTTCCCTCTCCAGATCAGCTCTGGCGTGGTTGGCTCTCTTCGTACGTGGGCTGGATAGGCGGTGTCTTCTCGAATCCTGCTCAGTTGCGGGCGCGCCACCGCAAGCAGAATGCACGGCGGAATCACGCGGTAGGCTAAAGCTGGGAGATGTCGCGCTCGATATGCGGTGGGCGATGCGTCATACGCGCGTCGAAATGCAGTGCTAAATGAACCAACGCTCGACAAGCCAACGAGCTCACAGACGCGCGTCACGGTGTAGTCGGTGTTGGCCAATAGCGCGGCGGCGCGCTCCAAGCGACGAGAAAGCAAGTATCGATGCGGTGTTTCTCCAAACGCACGGCGAAACTGCCGGGAGAAATGCGCCGTGGTCAAGTGCGCTGACTGCGCGATCTGTTCAACTTTGAGGGCTCGTGCATACTCCGAGTCCATCAAGTCTTTCGCGCGCAGTAAACGACGTGTGACCACGGGCGTGATCATCTTCACAGTGTAGCGCGAGGCCGTCACGTCCCCGCGGGGCGCACGGCCGGCAACTGGCCGGTGGCGCGGACGGTGCGGTCTCGCGGCGCTGGTGGCGGCGGTCGCCATGCCGGCCGGGGCCCCGGCCGCGTCGCTCACCCCGGCACGGGCGCCGGCACCCGCCACGACGTCACCCGCGGTGCCGACCGCCGCCCGACCGCCTCCGCGGCGATGTCCCGGGGACGGTCCGCCTGGTCCCGCTGCGACTGCTGGTGACTATCCGGCGCCGGCCGCGCCGCGGCGTGCCCTACGATCGGGAGCCGTGGCTCCGCCGACCTTCGACCGGCATGTGGTCACGGGCGACGGCGTCCGGCTCGCCGTCAGCGTCGAGGGGGATGGCGAGCCCCTGCTGATGATCCCGGGGCTGGGGGCGACCCGGCGGGTCTACGCACCGGTCGTCCCCGCGCTGGCGCGGCACCACCGGGTGATCGTCTACGACCCCCGAGGCGTTGGCGGCTCCGACGTGCCCCCCGGGCCCTACCCGATGCCCCGGCTGGCGGCGGACTGCGTCGAGGTGGCCTCCGCCTGCGGGGCGGAGACCTTCCAGCTCTTCGGGGCCTCGATGGGAGGGCTCACCGCCCAGCACGTCGCCGTCCTCCATCCTGATCGCCTGACCCGGCTGATCCTGGCCGCCACCGGTCCCGGGCGCCACACGGCCGTCCCCGCGCAGCCCGAGGCGATCGCCGCACTCCTCGGGCGGGGTGCCAGGATGCCGGCCGACGCCTACCGCATGGCCTGCACCGTCCTTTACGCGCGGCGCTTCCAGCACGACCATCCCGAGTTCATCGACGGGGAGGTGGCCTACCGTGCCGCCCACCCGATTCCGGGACGCGCCTTCACCGCCCAGTTCCGTGCCTCACGGGACGCCGACATCGGCGAGCGGCTGGGCGAGATCGCGGTGCCCGCCCTCGTCCTTCACGGCACCGAGGACGTCTTGGTCCCGCTCGCCAACGCGGAGGCGCTCACCAAGCTGATCCCCGGAGCGCGCCGCTACTGGTTCGACGGTCGCGGCCACCTCTTCTTCCACGAGGACCCCGACCTCACCGCGGAGGTCATGGTCTCCTTCCTGCGCGGCGGCTGAGACCAACCACCGCGCGGCTCGGGCTAATCGGCGCTCGCCGGCTCCGTCTCGCCGGCGGATCCGCCCGCGTCGCCCTCGCCGTTGCCCTTGCGCTTCTTGCGCCGGCGCCGCCGCTTGGTCGCCGCCCCCGCCAGGACCGGCTCCAGCGGCTCCGCGCTGCGTCCCACCTGCACCGGCGCGGTCGCGATCGCCTGCGTTTCGCGGATCAGGGTCACCTTGATGACCCCCGGGTACTGCATCTCGCTCTCGATCTCGCGGGC
Source organism: Candidatus Dormiibacterota bacterium (assembly GCA_003141695.1). Lineage (GTDB taxonomy): Bacteria > Chloroflexota > Dormibacteria > Aeolococcales > Aeolococcaceae > Changshengia. Next base: position 2,643 of record PLNE01000225.1, on the reverse strand, counting down.
GATCTCGCCGGTCAGGGCGGGCATCTCCGGGTCAGTCACCTTGCCGGCCTTGACGAAGATCCGGACCTCGCGCCCCGCCTGGAGGGGAAAGGCCCGTTCCACCTGGGGATGCCGGGTCGCGATGCCCTGGAGCTGCTCGAGACGCGCCAGGTAAGCGGCCAGGGTGTCCCGCCGGGCACCGGGCCGGGAGGCCGAGATGGCGTCGGCGCAGATGGTGAGCATGGCCAGGTCGGTCGACGGCTCCACGTCAAAGTGGTGGGCCTTGACCGCATGGGCGATGGTGGGGTCGATGCCGAGGATCAGCAGCAGCTCGCCGCCGATGATGGCGTGGGACCCCTCGACGTCGTGGTCCACCGCCTTGCCGATGTCGTGCAGGGTGCCCGCCTCCCGGGCGGCACTCTGGGGGAGTCCCAGCTCGGCTGCCAGCACGCCGCAGAGGTAGCCGGTCTCCTTGCAGTGCAGGAGGGCGTTCTGGCCGTACGAGAAGCGGTAGTGGAGGACACCCAGAAGCTCGGCCAGCTCCGGGCGCCCCTCCATCGCCATCTCCCACATGGCTCGCTCGCCGAGGTCCTCGATGGCTGCGGAGAGGCGGTGGCGGGTGCGGAGCAGGAGGGGTGGGACGTCCGCGGCCTGCACGCCGCGGTCGAGCACCTCGATCGAAGCCTGACGCGCGACCTCCCGCCCAACCGGGTCAAGGCCGCGGAGGGTCGCCTGCTCCCGCTCGTTGTCGACACCCAGGTCGGTCCCGGTGGACTCCGCGACCACCTGCAGGGCGGTGAGGAGCCGCTCGCGGTGGGTCTCGTCGAGGCCCTCGAGGTTGATGGGGGAGAGCCGGGGAGCGGTGTCGACGTGACTCTCGGACTGCCGCTCGACCGCCCCCACCAGGAGGGTCCGGACCGCGGCCTCGGGCTCGGCCGTCTCCTCGGCGACGAGCTGGGCCACGCGCTCCGCCCGCTCCGCCTCCAGCTCAGCCTCCAGGCTCTCCAGCACCAGACGCTCGGCGGTCTCACGGTCCGCCGCCGCTCGCTCGGCGACAGTCCGGCGCACCTCCTCCCGAGCCGCCCCGACCTCGGCGCCCCGCTCGTCGATCTCCTCCCTGCGCTTGCGGTGGGCGAAGCGGCGCTCGTCGAAGATGGCCCGCCGGTCCCGCCAGGTGCGCTCCCGCTCGGCCAGGGCGGCTTCGCGGGCCTCCAGGGCGGCGCTGCGGACGGCGACCTCCTCGGTGGTCGCCTCGCGGATGGCGAGGGCCTCTGTCCTCGCTGCGGCGACGATGGTGGCGGCCTCGGTGCGGACCTGGGTCGGGCTCGGAGCCGCAGCTGCCGCAGGCGGTGCTGCGACCCGGCTCCGGGCCACGAGCATGATCGCGACCGTGGCGACGACCAGGACGGCGGCGGCGGCGAAGAGGATTGCGGCCATGACTGGTGGCTCAGTCTACGGTGGCGACGCCCCCTCAGCCCGCCCCGCTCGGGCGGGCCCGACAGTTCCCCCGGTTAGAATCGGCCGGGCCACTCGTGCAGGAAGCCGTCAGCAGGAGCCGGAGTCGCACCCAGTGATCTCTCACCTCACCGACCGCATCTGGACCGACGATCTGAGCGACCGCGTCGGTGAGACGGTGCAGCTCAAAGGCTGGCTTCACCGGCTCCGCCGGCTCGCGGGGGTCAGCTTCCTCATCCTCCGCGACGCGCGCGGGACTGCCCAGGTGGTCGTCCAGGACCCCGAGCTGGTCGAGCGGCTGGCACGCTTGCAGAACGAGTCCGTGCTCGGCGTCGCCGGGGTGGTGGTGGCCGAGCCGCAGGCTCCCGGGGGGGTCGAGATCCACGACCCGGCGGTGACCGTGATCTCGGAGGCCGACGAGGCTCCTCCCTTCGACCTCTACCGGCCCGTCATCAAGGCGCAGCTTCCGACCATCCTCGACAACGCCCCGGTGGCTCTCCGCCATCCCCGCCGCCGCGCCTACTTCGCCATCCAGGCTGCCTCCATGGCCGGTTTCCGCAGCGGCCTGCACGATCTCGGTTTCACCGAGATCCAGACCCCGAAGATCGTCGGCTCGGCGACCGAGTCGGGCGCCACCACCTTCGCCCTCGACTACTTCGGCAAGACCGCCTACCTGGCCCAGAGCCCGCAGTTCTACAAGCAGGTGATGGTGGGCGTCTTTGAGCGCGTCTACGAGGTGGGCCCCGTCTTCCGGGCCGAGCCCCACGACACCGCCCGCCATATCAACGAGTACGTCTCGCTCGACGCCGAGGTCGGCTTCATCGAGAACGAGTACACGGTCATGGCCGTGCTCACCCAAGCCATCGCCAGCATGCTGGCCGGCATCGAGCGGGAGGCGGCGGGGGCGGTGGCCCTCCTCGGTCTGGAGCTGCCCAAGGTCCCGCAGCCCATTCCCTACGTCCACTTCCTGGACGCCCAGGCCATGATCACGGCCGCGACCGGCGAGGACCTGAGTAACGAGCCGGACCTCTCACCGGCCAACGAGCGCTGGCTCGGGGAGTGGGCAAAGCGCGAGCACGGCTCGGATTTCCTCTTCGTCCGTGGCTTCCCGATGAGCAAGCGCCCCTTCTACACCCACCCCGACCCGGAGCGGCCGGGTTTCGCGGCCGGTTTCGACCTCCTCTTCCGGGGGATGGAGCTGGTCACCGG
>PLNE01000216.1 GCA_003141695.1 Candidatus Dormiibacterota bacterium | reverse complement strand
ATCCGGCGGCTGATCGTCCCGGCCGACAACGCGGCGGAGGCGGCCCTGGTGGAGGGGACGGAGGTGATCGGCGTGGAGAGCCTCGCGGTGGCGATCGCGTACCTCGAGGGCCGCCTCTCCCTGGACCCGGTGGTGGCGCCGCCAATGGGCGAGCTCGGCGCTCCCAGCGGCGTCGATCTCGCCGCCATCCGAGGCCAGTCGCTCGCCAAGCGCGCGCTGGAGATCGCCGCGGCCGGACGGCACAACCTCCTCATGCTCGGGCCTCCCGGGGCGGGGAAGACGATGCTTGCCCGCGCGCTTGCCGGGTTGCTCCCCGACCTCGGAGCGGACGAGGCGTTGGAGGTGGCCTCCCTCTACTCCCTGCGTGGCCGGCTCTCCGATCGCCCCGCCACCAGCCTCCGCCCGCCCTTCCGCGCTCCCCACCATTCGGTCTCCCGGGCGGGGCTCATCGGCGGCGGCGCCGGCATCGCCCAACCCGGGGAGGTGAGCCTCGCGCACCGGGGAGTCCTCTTCCTGGATGAGGTCTGTGAGTTTCCCCGCTCGCACCTCGAAGCCCTGCGGCAGCCGCTCGAGGAACGGCGTGTGGCGGTGGCACGGGTCCGGGCCAGCGTGGTGTTCCCCGCCGTGTTTGTCCTGTTGGCGGCTGCCAACCCCTGCCCCTGCGGGCGTCTTGGCGAGCTGAGCGGCCCCGGATGCAGGTGCCCCGAGGCGATGGTGACCCGGTACCAGTCTCGGCTCTCCGGGCCGATGCGAGATCGGATCGACATGATCGCGGAGGTGCCGCGGCTGAACGGGGAGACCCTCCTGAGCGGGCCGCCCGAGGAACCGACGGCACGGGTCCGCCAGCGCGTGGCGGCCGCTCAGGGGCGCCAGCTGGAGCGTGCAGGGACCACCGGTGTCACGTCCAACGCCCTGCTGGACGGTGACCGGTTGCTGGACGTCTGCCGCCTCGAGGCCCGTGGCCGGGACGCGCTCACCACGGCGGGGGAGAGGTGGCGCCTCTCGGCCCGGGCGTACCACCGGGTGCTGCGCGTGAGCCGCACCATCGCCGACCTCGCCGGGGAGGACCGCGTCAGCCGCGAGGCGGTGATCGAGGCCCTCCAGCTCCGGCTCCCGGCGCTGTGAGCCGCCTTTGACTCTGCATCCGGGCCCGATGAGCCGGCTCCTCCTGCGAACAGGCGACCCGCGCTGGCCCGCCGGTCTCTCTGACCTCGGTGAGCTCGCCGATCGGTACCGGGTCCCGTCCGTCTGGGTGGAGGGGGATCTGCCGGTCTTGCCGGGGGTGGCGGTGGTGGGTGCGCGCCGGGCCGGCGCGACGGGGCAGGACGCGGCCCGGCGGATCGGCGGCGATCTGGGCCGGCGGGGGGTGACGGTGGTGAGCGGTTTTGCCCGCGGGGTGGACGCCGCGGCGCACCGGGGCTGCCTCGCCGCCGGCGGCCGGACCGTGGCCGTGCTGGGCTGCGGGCTCGACGTCGACTACCCGCCCGAGCACGCCGGACTGCACCGGGAGGTCGCCGCCTCCGGGGCGCTCGTCACCGAGTACGAGGCGGGCGACACCCCCCTGGGCTGGCGCTTCCCCCGGCGCAACCGGATCATCGCCGCCCTCTCCCGGGCCGTCATCGTGGTCGAGGCCGGGGCCGGGAGCGGCGCCCTCAGCACCGCCCGCTGGGCGGCCGAGCTCGGCCGTGAGGTGCTGGCCGTGCCCGGCTCCATCCTCGGTCCGGCAGCAGCCGGTTCGAACCGGCTGCTGCGCGACGGCGCGCGTCCGTATCTGGATGCGAGCGACCTGGCCGACCTCTTTCCAGAGTGTGCTGCCTTATCGGTGCCGGCTGTCCGCCCAAAGGCTGTGCATGCAAGGGATGGAGGGGGGAGCCCGCCCCTCGCGGCTCGGGATCACGCGTCGCGATTGCTCGCGCTCGTCGACTCTGAGCCCGTCCCTCGCGAGCTGATCGCGCGAGCCCTCGGCTTGCTCCCCTCGGGGCTGGCTGTCCTGCTGGGCGAGCTCGAGCTGGAGGGGCATGTGCGCAACCTGCCCGGGGGGCTGGTCGCTCGTGCTCGGTGGTGAACGCGTCAGCGGCCCACTGGAGCGCCGTGGCCGCTCCGCTGCAGGGTGGATTCGGCGGCCCCGGGACCACCCCAATTTGGGGGATGGCGAACGGAGGTCCGACCTCGCAGCGTTAACGGCGGGTAGACGGGCCCGCGACGCGAGAGTCGGCCGGTGGTACCTACCCACCCGACACCGCACCTCCTGCGGTGTCGAGGCGCCTTGATAGTGCGACCTGCAGGCTTCCCGCGCTACTCGGGGTCGACCACGCCGAGGTCCGTCTCCGCCTCCGCCTCCTCGGGGACGGCCGCCTCCTCCGACTCCGGGGTGGTCCGGGATGTCCGGAGGCGGTTCATGAAGATCATCCCCACCCCGGCTGCCGCCACGCAGCTGATGGCACCGGTGAGCAGCCCGGCCCGAGCCCCCGCGCCGGCGACGATCAGACCGATGAGCGGACCGCCGATGGGCGTCGTGCCCTGGAAGGCGATCGCCCAGAGGGCCATGACCCGGCCGCGCATCGACGGGGCCGCCCCCAGTTGCAGGGTCGAGTTCCCCCGGGCGATGAACGAGACGCTGGCCCATCCGACCGCGGCCAGCGCCAGGTACTCGAGGATCAGGCTCGGAGCGCCGGCGGCGAAGAAGAGCAGGACCGCGAAGGCGGCCGCCGCCAGCGTCACCGGCCGGAGCCCGGTGTGGCCGCGGGCGGCGGTCACCAGCCCGCCCGCGACCGCGCCCACGCCCATCGAGGCGAGCATGAAGCCGTACGCGGTGGCGCCCCCGGCGAAGGTCTCCTTTGCCAGGACCGGCAGCACCACCTGGAACTCGTAGGCGAAGGTCCCGATGAGCACCATCATCAGCAGGGGGACGCCGAGGTCCGGCGTGTGGGCCACGTAGCTGAGCCCCGCGCGCAACTGCCCGCGGGCCCGCCCGCTGGGGACCGACGGCTGCAGCTTCGAACGGTCCATGATCGCCAGGCTGAACACCACCGCGACGAAGCTCGCCGCGTTGAGGAGGAAGCAGATCCCATCCCCAACGCTCGCGATCAGAAGCCCGGCGACCGCCGGCCCGACCGCACGGGCCACGTTGACGAGGACCGAGTTGAGGCTCACCGCATTGCGGAGGTCTCTGGGCCCGACCATCTCCAGGATGAAGGCCTGGCGTGCCGGGTTCTCGAAGGTGTTGTTGAGCCCCAGGATGACCGCCAGCAGCCCCACCTCCCAGACCTGGACCACGTGGGTGGTGACCAGGATCCCGAGCACCAGGGCCTGCACTCCCATCAGCGACTGCAGCAGGATCATCAGCTTCCGCTTGTCGACCCGATCGGCGACGACCCCTCCGTAGGCGCCGAGCAGGAGGACTGGCAGCGTCTGCAGGGCCACGATCACTCCGAGGTCGACGCTCGAGTGGGTCAGGGTGAGGATCAGCCAGGACTGGGCCGTGGTCTGCATCCAGGTGCCGATCAGGGAGATGGCCTGGCCGCTGACGTACCGGCGGTAGTTGGGGATGGCGAGCGACGCGAAGGTCGCCCGGGCGGTCCTCCCGGCGAGGTCAGCTGAATTCCCGAGCTGGCGCACCCGACACTTCTACCCGAAAGGCACCCTCGCACCGCGCCGGCCGGCCCGGGGGCTTTACACGTCCCGTCTGTCCCCAATATCCTTCGTGACGAAACGTTCGTGACGAAATACTTTTCGAAAACGACGCCGGCAGTTCCGGAGGGGGATCGCCCATGAGTTCGGACGGGAAGCTTCCCGATCCCGACGCCGTCCGCGATGGCACGGAGATCTCGCGCCTCTACGGCGAGGTGTGGCGTCGATTCCAGCCGCAGCGGCAGGCCATCAGCGGCTCGGCGGTGACGCCCCGGATGCTCTCCTATCTGCGCCACCTCGCCGACTCCGGCCCGCTCACCGTGGGGGAGCAGGCGAGCCACCTCGGCATCAGCCGTGCCACCGCCACCGAGGTCGTCAACCGCCTGGAGACCAAGGGGCTGGTCGAGCGCATGAAGGACGAGGGCGACCAGCGCCGCGTCTTCGTGTGGCTCACCGACCGAGGTCGCGAGCAGACCGCCGCCCTCGCCGGCCGCAATGTCGAGGACCCGTTTCTCCACGCCGTTGCCGCCCTGCCCGCGGCCACGCGCGCGGCCATCATCGAGGGTCTCGGCGCTCTCCTGAGAGGTGCCGATGCCGGCTGGCGTGACCGGTTGCCCTGATGGCTGCGCGCCAGTTGACGTGCTGGCTGCGAGGTGGGCCTTCAGCTGAGACTGTGGGTTGATTGCGACCAAGTTGCATCTGTGCTAGCCTCGAAACGGACGGGTTTCGGGCCAGGGGAGGGCAGGCGCCATGGCGGCAAACACAGGTCGATGGTCGCGCGTGTGGGGAGCGCTCACCCCGCGCGAGTGGACACGGATCGGCGCGATGGCAGGGTTCATCGTCGCGCTGTACGTGCTGGGGTGGGGGATCTTCATCGCGGCGATCCTTCCCCAGCACTTCAAGCTGCTGGGCATCGGCGTGGCCATCACGGCGTACACCCTGGGGCTGCGTCACGCCTTCGACGCCGACCACATCTCCGCGATTGACAACACGACGCGGAAGCTGATGGCGGAGGGCAAGCGGCCTCTGTCGGTCGGCTTCTGGTTCTCGCTCGGGCACTCCACCGTCGTCTTCGTCCTGGGGATCGGTCTCACCTTTGCGGCGCGGGCGATCATCGGCCAGGTCAGCAACCCGAACTCGACGATCGAGAGCTTCGGAGGCGTCGTCGGAACCCTGGTCTCCGGCACGTTCCTCTACCTGATCGCCATCCTGAACCTGGTCATCCTGGTGGGCATCGTCAAGGTGTTCATGAACATGCGCCGTGGCCGGTACAACGACGCGGAGCTCGAGCAGCAGCTCAACTCACGGGGGTTGATGTTCCGTTTCTTCGGCAAGATGATGCGGGCGATTCACAGCCCCTGGCAGATGTACCCGGTGGGGGTCCTCTTTGGCCTCGGCTTCGACACCGCGACCGAGGTCGCGCTGCTCGCCGCCACCGCGGGCGCCGCCACCGCGGGGCTTCCCTGGTACGCGGTGCTCAGTCTTCCCATCCTCTTCGCCGCTGGCATGGCGACCATGGACACGCTCGACGGATCGTTCATGAATTTCGCCTACGGCTGGGCATTCTCCAAGCCGGTGCGCAAGGTCTACTACAACATCACGATCACCGGACTCTCGGTCGCGGTGGCGATGCTGATCGGCACCATCGAGATCTTCAGCCTGCTGGCGGCGGAGCTGAAGCTCTCGGGCGGCTTCTGGAACTTCATGGCCAACTTCAACATCAACGAGGCGGGATTCTTCATCGTCGGCCTCTTTGTCGTGACCTGGGTGGTGGCGCTGTCGGTCTGGCGATTCGGTGGCATCGAGCGCCGCTGGGACGCGGCGGCCGCCCGAGGGAGATCCGCCGAGCGGGGATCGGCCTGACGGCCACCTCACCGCCGCCGGGTTCCCCCGACGTGCCGCCTCCGGCCCGGGCCGCTCTGGGTGGGCAGACCCTCCCAGGAGGCTCCAACGCCCGGGGTCGCGGGCCCTCGAGGCACCAGTCCCGCGTCGCCCGCCTCGCCGACCGCAGGTTTGGCCGGGAGGTACCCCGGGTGATGATCCGGGATAGAGTGAATGACGGCCTCGGTCGGCGCAGGGGGCCGCTGCTATCATCTGCCGGCTTCGGCCCTGCCCAGAGGGGGCGGCCGGCGCCCGCCGCCATAGGACACCAATGCCAAACCGTCTGATCATCGTCGAGTCTCCCAGCAAGGCTCGCACCCTGGCCAAGTTCCTGGGCGCCGGCTACACCGTCAAGGCCTCGATGGGCCACATCCGCGACCTCCCGAAGTCAACCCTCGGGGTCGACCTGGAGAACGGCTTCCGTCCCGAGTACACGGTCATCCGGGGCAAGGAGAAGCAGATCCGAGAGCTGCGCGAGGCGGCCAAGAAGGCCGACGAGGTGCTGCTCGCCGCCGACCCTGACCGGGAGGGCGAGGCCATCGCGTGGCACCTCGCTGAGGCACTCAAGCTCAAGGATCCCGACCGGATCGAGGTCCACGAGATCACCAAGAGCGCCGTCGAGGCGGCGCTCAAGGCTCCGCGCAAGGTCGACCGCAATCGCGTCTACGCCCAGGAGGCCCGCCGCGTCATCGACCGCCTGGTCGGATACCGGCTGAGCCCCCTGCTCTGGCGGAAGGTCCGAACCGGTCTCTCCGCCGGCCGGGTGCAGTCGGTCGCTGTCCGCCTGGTCGTGGATCGTGAGAACGAGATCGACGCCTTCGTCGCGACCGAGTCGTGGAGCCTCGACGCGGTGCTGGAGAAGGGCGAGAGCCGCTTCACGGCCCGCTACCAGGGCCGGAGGGAGGCACTGGAGGCGGCTTCCGCCCCCAAACGGGGCCGCGGCGCCAAGCGCCCGGCGGAGGGGACGGAGAACGGTGACCCGGCCGAGAAGGTCGTGTTGGCCACCCGGGCTGACGCCCAGGAGGTGATGCGCGCCCTCAACTTCGACGACGCGGGGCACCGCCCGGACGACGCTCCGCCGTTCCTGGTCGAGGGAGTGGAGAGCTCGGAAACCTCGCGGTCCGCGCCCTTCCCCTACACGACGAGCACTCTGCAGCAGGACGCCAGCACCCGGCTCCGCTTCTCGCCCCGCCGGACGATGTCCATCGCCCAGGAGCTCTACGAGGGGGCGGAGCTGGGCAGCTCGGGCCCCGTCGGTCTGATCACCTACATGCGCACCGACTCGACGAGGATCAGCGAGCAGGCGAGGACGGAGACCGCCGCCTACATCACCGAGACCCTGGGGCAGAAGTACCTCCGGACCGGCCAGGCCCGGCAGCGCACGGGTCAGAACATCCAGGACGCACATGAGGCGATCCGGCCGACCGACGTCACCCGCACCCCGGAGCAGGTGTCCGAGCTGCTACCTCGGGAGCAGGCGCGGCTGTACGAGCTGATCTGGCGGCGGTTCGTGGCCAGTCAGATGGCCCCGGCACGTTTCCTCAACACCCGGGTGACCATCGCGGCCTCCGACTTCATCTTCCGTGCCACCGGGTCGGTGCTCGTCTTCGACGGCTTCCAGAAGGTTTGGAAGCGCGATGAGGAGCGCGACCGGGACGGCCAGCTCCCCGCCCTCCTGCCCAGTGACCGGCTGGTCTGCTGGGAGGTGAGCGCCGAGCAGCACTTCACCCAGCCGCCGCCCCGCTACACGGAGGCGTCCCTGGTCAAGGAGATGGAGGAGCGCGGCATCGGACGCCCGTCCACCTACGCGCCCACCATCGACGTGATCCAGGAGCGCGGGTACGTCCGCCAGGAGGAGCGCCGCCTCTACCCGACCGAGCTGGGCAAGACCGTGGACGGGCTGCTCCGGGAGCACTTCGCGGAGATCGTCGACATCGACTTCACGGCCGACCTGGAGCGCCGCCTGGACGCGATCGAGGCGGGCAAGCGCAAGTACGAACCCACCGTGCGGGAGTGGTACATCCCCTTCAACGCCACGGTCGACAAGGCTCACACCGACATGCAGCGGGTCAAGGTCCCGGCCAAGTCGACGGGCGAGGTCTGCCCGCAGTGCGGCACTGGTGAGCTGGTCATTCGCGAGGGTCGTTTCGGCACCTTCGTGGGCTGCTCGCGGTACCCGGAGTGCGACTACATCAAGGACAAGAAGCAGTCGTCCGCGGTGCCGATCGGGGAGAGCTGCCCGCGCTGCGGCAAGCCTCTGGTGCAGCGGCAGGGGAAGCGCGGCCCGTTCGTCGGATGCAGCGGTTACCCGAAGTGCCGCTTCCTTCGCGACATCCCCGGTGCCGAGGGGGGCAGTCCCGACGGCGCCGGCACGGCGGGGAACGCCGGCAGCGCCGGCTCCGCCCCGGTGGGAGAGGCCGAGGATCTGGGTCAATGCCCGGAGTGCTCTCGCCCGCTCGCCCGCCGGCAGAGCCGCCGGGGAAGCTTCGTCGGCTGCACGGGGTACCCGGAGTGCCGGTACATCCAGCCTCAGAGCAGCAGCACGGCCGGGGCTGCTGCGGCCTCGGCGGCTGAGCAGACCGGGGAGAGCTGCCCCGACTGCGGGAAGCCCCTGGTCCGCCGCCAGGGACGCTTCGGTCCTTTCGTGAGCTGCAGCGGGTATCCGAAATGCACCTACCGGCCGCCCCGGAAGTCGCCCGCGGCGAAGGAGGAGGTCGCATCGTGACGCCACGGCCGCATGCCACCACGATCGTCGGGGTGCGCCGGGCCGGCATGGTGGCGATCGCCGGCGACGGGCAGGTGACCGTCGGCGATGTCGTCATGAAGCATCGTGCCGCCAAGGTGCGGCGTCTCCACCGCGACACCGTGCTGGCCGGCTTCGCCGGAGCGGTGGCCGATGCGCTGACCCTCTTCGACAAGTTCGAGCAGCAGCTCGACCGCCACCAGGGGCATCTCCTGCGCGCCTCGGTCGGCCTCGCCAAGGAGTGGCGGACCGACCGCTACCTTCGCCATCTGGAGGCGATGCTCATCGTCGCCAACCGCGACCAGCTGCTGCTGCTCTCCGGCGACGGCGAGATCATCGAGCCCGACGACGATCTCGCGGCCATCGGCAGCGGCGGGCCGTACGCGCTGGCGGCGGCGAAGGCGCTGCTGCAGAACACCGACCTCGATGCTGCGGAGGTGGCCCGGCGCTCCCTCCTCATCGCCGCCTCGCTCTGCATCTACACCAACGACCAGATCACCGTGGAAACCCTCCCGACCGATACGGCGGCGGCCGGCGACGTCCCCGCAGAGACGCCCTCGACCGAGACGGCGGCCGCGGAAGAGCCGGCCTGAGGGTGACGATGGACGCCGCGCAGCCTTCCCCGTCCGCCCCGCCCTCCGGTGACAGCGGTCCGGTGGCGACGGATCCTGGCCAGGCTGCGGCGGGCGACGGCCCGGAGCCGGGCGATCCATCCCCTGGTTCCGGGGAAGGCCGGGACCCTGACGACCTCCGCCCCACCGAGATCGTCCGCCACCTCGACGCTTACATCGTCGGGCAGGCGGCGGCCAAGCGTGCGGTCGCCATCGCGCTGCGCAACCGGGTGCGCCGCCGCCGGCTGACCGACGAGATGCGCCGCGAGGTGCTCCCCAAGAACATCCTGATGATCGGCCCGACCGGGGTGGGCAAGACCGAGATCGCCCGGCGGCTCGCCAAGCTCACCGCCTCCCCGTTCATCAAGGTCGAGGCCACCAAGTTCACCGAGGTCGGCTACGTGGGGCGCGACGTCGAGGCGATCGTGAGGGACCTCCTCGAGCAGACCATCACCGACGTCCACGAGGAACGGGTGAGCGAGGTCGAGGCGCGGGCCCGCGAGGTGGCCGAGCGGCGGATCCTCGACATCCTCGTGGAGTCCGAGATCCGCGGGGCGGCCGGGTCGCCGGAGGCCGCCGGCCACCCCGCCGCCAAGGTGTCCGGCGATACCACCGCGGGCCAGGGCGCTTCCGAGGTCACGGGTGCGCAGGCCGCCGCTCCGGTCGGCGCCTCCGAGGCGGGGGGCCTGCCAGACGGCCAGGCGGGCGAGCTGCCCTCCGGCCCCGTGGAAGACACCTCGACCGGGGGGGTGGGCGAGCCGCCGCCGGCGGGCGCACCGGACCCGGTTCCCGGCGACGGCCGCGCCACCAGCGGGGCACTGGAACGCCTGCGCCGGCGTCTGCGTCGGCGCCTGGCCGCTCAGCTGCGGGCCAAGCATCTAGAGGAGCGCTACATCGACGTCGAGGTCGAGGAGCCCTTCCAGCCGGCCTTCGAAGGCTTCGCGGGGAGCGGGCTGGAGGAGGTGGGCTACTCGCTCTCCGACTTCTTCTCGCAGATGGCCCCACCTCGCAAGCGGACCAAGCGCATGCAGGTGGCCGACGCGCGGACCGCCCTCGCCGAGGAGGAGACCGACCGGCTCATCGACATGGATCGCGTCTACGACGATGCCATCCGGGACGTCGAGGAGGCCGGCATCGTCTTCATGGACGAGGTCGACAAGATCTGTGGCCCGTCGCCGGACCACGGGCCCGACGTGAGCGGGGAGGGGGTGCAGCGCGACCTGCTGCCCATCCTCGAGGGTTCGGTGGTTCACACCCGCTACGGGTCGGTGCACACGGACCACATCCTCTTCATCGCGGCGGGCGCCTTCAACGTCGCCCGACCCAGCGACCTGATCCCCGAGTTCCAGGGGCGCTTCCCGATCCGGGTCGAGCTGAGCCCACTCAGTGAGAGCGATCTCCAGCGCATCCTCACCGAGCCCAACAACGCGCTCACCAAGCAGTACGAGGCGCTGCTCGGCACCGAGCAGGTTGAGCTGGCGTTCACCGACGACGGGGTCGCCGAGCTGGCCCGCCAGGCCCATCGGGTCAATGAGCAGGACGAGAACATCGGCGCCCGGCGCCTCTTCACCATCATGGAGAAGGTGCTCGAGGAGGTCTCCTTCCACGCCGAGGACCACGCCGGCAAGCGGGTGGTCGTCGACTCGGAGATGGTCCTGCAGCAGCTCCAGGATCTGATCAGCGACGACGACGTGCGCCGCTACATCCTCTGAGGAGCCGGAGTGGGCATCGCCGGACCGCCCCCGCCACCTCCCGAGCCCCCCGCCGGCCCGCCTGCCCCGGGGCAACCCGGCCCACCTTCGGGCTCGACCGCTCCCGCGCCGCCAGATCCGCCCCCGCCGCCTGATCCGCCGCCGCCCGCCGGACCGGGCCTGCGGATCGACCTCAGCGCCCTCGTGCGCCGCACCGCGCCCACTGACGCCGTCATCGCGGGCGGCCTGCTGCTCCTCTTCGTCCTCTCCTTCATCGGCGGCTGGATCCAGATCACGTTCACATGCCAGCCCGGGATCTACTGCGCAGGTTCGACCTCGTCGACGGCCGGCACCCTCTGGGAGGGCTTCGGCCTCCTTCCGGCCCTGATGCTGGTCGTCGCCATCGGGTGGTTTGTCGTCCTCAAGGTCCCCGAGCTGGGGCCGGCCGGCATGGTGCCGGATTCGCCGGTCTGGCGATCCCCCTGGATGGGGGTTGCGGCGGCGGAGGTGGTCCTCTTGCTCCTCTACTGGCCAATCGAGGGTGGCACCTATGCGGACCAGGGGTCCATCGCCCCCGGATGGGCGCTCTGGGCCTCGATCGCCTTCGCCGCCGTGGTCGGCATCGGCGGCTACCTGGAGTACCGGAAGATCGCGGGGACGGCTGCGGGCACGCGAACCGCTGCCGGCGTGAGCGCGCAGGCGGGGTACCCCTACTCACCGCCCCCTGCCCCGCAGCTCCAGCCGCTCCCGCCGACCCTCGCGATCGGCACCCTCTCCGCGGACCGCGGAGAGTGGTTCGACGGGAGCGGCTGGCGGGACGCCTTCATGAGCGCGCCGCCGGGCGCGCTGCGCTCTCCGGACGGCAACCACTGGTGGGACGGGACCACCTGGCGCGCCATCCCCGCCTGGCATGTTCGGGCGCAGAGCACCGAGATGGTGCGGCCGGTGCGGCCCGTCCCGGAGCCGCCCCCTCCGGGGGACACACCCGCCTGACGGCCGGCCCGGAGCCGCGGCACCGCCCCTCGCCAGCGCCAGACGAGGAGCCGCCGCAACCGGCCGGGAGGCCGTGTGGCACAATTCGGGCTAATTTCACACGCCCGGTCCACGCGACGGCGGGTGCCCCTCGGGGTCGCCGCCGCGGTCAACCCCGGGCGGAGGTGCCAAACCAGATCGGAAGGAGGCCGCCGTGCCGGCAGCAACCCTCCGCCAGCTGCTCGAGGCCGGTGTCCACTTCGGCCACCAGACCAGCCGGTGGAACCCCAAGATGCGCGACTACATCTTCACGTCGCGCGACCGCGTCCACATCATCGACCTGGCCAAGACCCAGCGGATGCTGGACGACGCCTGCGACTACGCCAGCGACCTGGTGGGCGGTGGACAGAAGGTGCTCTTCGTCGGCACCAAGAAGCAGGCGCAGGACTCGATCGTGGAAGCCTGCACTCGGACCGGCCAGCCGTACGTCGTCCACCGCTGGATGGGCGGCATGCTCACCAACTTCCAGGTGATCCAGCGGCAGCTCAAGCGGCTCGTCGAGCTGCGTGGGATGAACGAGCGCGGCGACTTCGAGCGGATGAGTGGCAAGGAGGCCAACGCTAACAAGGACGATCTGGAGCGGCTGGAGCGCAGCTTCGCCGGCATGGTCGAGATGAAGCGTCTTCCCGGTGCGCTCTTCGTCATCGACTGCAAGAAGGAGCGGCTGGCGGTCAACGAGGCCAACAAGCTGGGCATCCCGATCATCGCCCTGGTCGACACCAACTGCGATCCGGACCTGATCCAGCACGTGATTCCCGGCAACGACGACGCGATCCGCTCCTGCCGCCTGATGGTCAATGCGCTCTCCGACGCGATCCTCGAGGGGCAGCGCCTGCTCAGCGAGCGTGAGCTGCGCGAGCGTGATGAGTCGGAGGCCGCTGCCGCGCTTGCCGCCCGCGCCGAGGCGGAGCGTGAGAGCGAGGCCGCCGCGGCTCAGGCCGTGGTCGACGCCGCGGAGCCGGCGGCCGCAGCCGCGGCCGCGGCCGCAAGCGGCGAGCCCCTCCCCGCGCCGGCGGAGGCGTCCTGATGGCTGAGATCCCAGCGGCCCTCGTGATGAAGCTCCGGGAGGCGACCGGGGCCGGGATGATGGACTGCAAGCGCGCTCTGGTGGAGTGCGACGGCGACTTCGAGCGCGCCAAGGACCGCCTTCGCCAGACGGGTGCGGCCAAGGCCGAGCACAAGTCCGGCCGTTCCACCAACGAGGGCGTGATCGAGGCCTACCTCCACGGCGTCGGCGGCATGCCTCCCAAGGTCGGCGTCCTGGTCGAGGTCAACTGCGAATCCGACTTCGTCGCCAAGACCGACGACTTCAAACGGCTGGCGCGAGAGCTGGCCCTCCAGGTGGCCGGGGCGGAGCCGCAGTACGTCCGCCCGGCGGACGTGCCCGCGGAGATCGTGGAGCGCGAGCGGAGCGTCTTCCGCAGCCAGGTCGAGGGCAAGCCCGAGGCGATGGTGGAGAAGATCGTCGAGGGCAAGCTCGCCGCCTTCTACGCCGGTGTCTGCCTCCTCGAGCAGCCCTGGATCCGCGACGAGAAGCACAAGAAGAAGGTCAAGGAGCTGGTGCAGGAGGCGGTCGCCAAGCTGGGCGAGAACATCACGGTGGCCCGCTTCGTCCGCTACCGGGTGGGGGAGACCTCGTCGGAGGGGGACGGAGTCGCGAGCACGTGACCCTCGACGCCGCTGACGTCGACGTGACCGGGCCGGTGGGATCGGACGGCCGCCGTCCGGTGTTCTCGCGCATCGTCCTCAAGCTCTCGGGTGAGGCGCTCGTCGGCAGCGAGGCCTACGGCATCGACATGGAGACGCTCCGGCGGATCGCTCAGCAGATCCAGCGCGTGGTGGAGCGCGGGGTCCAGATCGCCATCGTGGTGGGCGGGGGCAACATCGTCCGGGGCACCGACATCAGCCGTCACGGCATCGAACGGGTAACCGGCGACTACATGGGGATGCTGGCGACGGTCATCAACGCCCTGAGCCTTCGGGACGCGATCGAGCGCCTGGGCATGCAGTGCCGGGTGCAGAGCGCCATCGCGATGCAGCAGGTGGCCGAACCGTTCATCCCGCTCCGGACCATCCGCCACCTCGAGAAGGGGCGGGTCGTCATCCTCGCCGGAGGGCATGGGAGCCCCTTCTTCACCACCGACACCACCGCGGCCCTCCGGGCAGCCGAGATCGGCGCCGAGGTGCTGCTCAAGGCGACCCAGGTCGACGGCATCTACACCGCCGACCCGATCCGCGACCCCACGGCGACCCGATTCGCCCATCTCTCGTACCTCGAGGTTCTGACCAGGGGCCTGACTGTCATGGACAACACCGCGCTCACCCTGTGCATGGACAACAAGATGCCGATCATCGTGTTCGACCTCCACGCCGAGGGGAACCTGGAGAGGGTCATCCTCGGGGAGCCGGTCGGCACCCGCGTCGACTCGGAGGTGACCAAATGACCGAGCCGAACAAGGCGGAGGAGGCACTCGCGCAGATCGAGGAGCGGCTCGTGGACGCCGGCATCCGGATGGAGAAGAGCGTCGAGGCGCTCCACAAGGAGCTGTCGAGCATCCGCACCGGCCGGGCCAGCCCGTCGCTGGTGGAGCGGCTGCAGATCGAGGCCTACGGGGTGCCGACCCCGCTGCAGACCCTCGCCGGCATCTCCACTCCGGAGGCGCGCCTGCTGGTGATCCGCCCCTACGACCGCAACACCATCCCGGCCATCGAGAAGGCGATCCAGCGCTCCGATCTCGGGCTCACCCCGAGCAACGACGGTCAGCTGATCCGGATCGTGATCCCCCANNGGGCAGAGGAGGCCCGGGTGGCGGTCCGGAACATCCGCCGCGACGAGGTCGAGCACCTCCGCAAGGTCGAGAAGGACGGCCACCTGAGCCGCGACGAGCTGGAGCGCTCGCTTGGCCAGGTGCAGCACATCACGGACCAGTTCATCGCCAAGGTCGAGGACGTCGTCAAGAAGAAGGAGGCGGAGATCCTGGAGGTCTAGGGTCATGCCCATCCAGGTTCCGCAAGCACGG
>PLNE01000240.1 GCA_003141695.1 Candidatus Dormiibacterota bacterium | reverse complement strand
CCGGGCGGCTGGACCATCGCGAAGTCGCGGTAGGGAAGGGCGCCGTGGACGAACCGGATCGCCGCCGCCAGGTAGAGGCTGGTGTCCGACCAGCCATCCAGCAGCGAGTTGGGGCGGGTGAGCCTCAGCACCTGAAGCCCAGCGGCGACCAGCGCGAGGACCACCACCACGGTGGTGCCCGGGTCGCGCCGCGGCGAGGCCCGCCACCGGACTTGAGCCGCGGGTCGGATGATCCGCGGGCCGATCGATCGGAGGGTCATGCCGCCGGGTACCCGTCCCGAACATAGATCCACAGATCACCGGACCGGACCAGGTGGAAGTCGCCGGAGACCACGGTCTGCAGGGGCGTGTACGGACCGCTCAGCCAGCCGGCGACACTGCTGGTCAGCACCAGGTAGTTCGCATGAGAGATCGCGGCCCGGTAGGCGGCGACCCCCGTGCCGGGATCGCCGGCGAAGGTGAGCATGGTGCCGAAGGGATCCACCATCTCCGTGCAGCCCGGCCCAGTCGAGACGAAGCGGTCGCTGGGGACGAGCACCCGGGGCCCGTTGGAGAGGGTGCAGGCCCCGGGAGGCACGACCGCATCGACGGCGGCGGCCGGGTCGCTGACCGAGGAGGCCGCGATGGCGACGACCTGCCCGGCCAGAACGACCGCCAGGAACGCCGTCACCGCGGCGAGGACGAGCACCGGCCGCCTGAGCAGGGCGGCGAGACGGTCGACGGCGGTGGCCAGGCTCATCGCCAGGAAGGGCGCGAGCAGCGCGGCGTACTGCGGGTAGTACTGAGACGGTACGAACTGGACACCGACGACGAGGAGCGCCGACGCGATGGCGAACCACTCACTCGCATCCCTCCGCCTGCCGCGGACCGCCAGGCCGAGCACGGCCACCGCAAAGAGCGCCAGCGTGATGGCGACCGCGACGTTGCCGCCGCCGCCGAGGGTCATGCCGGCGAGCCGGGTCGCCGCCGATGCCCGGCTCGCGTCGGGCAAGCGGCCGAGCTGGCTGCCCACCACGTCGCGGAAGAACGACCCCGGCGCGGCGGCGATGAAGGCGACGGACGGCAGGACGAAACCGGCGACCACGCCGCCCACGAATGGCGCCAGCCGGCGCCGGGCATCCGGAAGGCAGGCCGCGCCGAGTACGAGCGCAGGGACGGCCGCGGGAAGCTTGACGGCGACACCGAAACCGACCGCCGCCCCGCCGATCAACCACCGGCGCCATGACGGCGACAGCGCACCGCCCTCGAAGACGATCGCTGCCCCGAGCAGGCAGAAGAGATCCACCAGTGGCTCGAGCAATCCCGCGTCGAGGGCGTACAGCTCCGCGGGGAGGATCGCCATCACCCCGCAGGCGACAAGGGTCTGCAGCCGGCCGCGGTGGCTGACCAGCCTGCCCACGAGAACGACGTTGGCGGCGGCCACCAGGATCGTTCCGAGCCGGACCATCGCCAGGGCCCAGCGGGTACCGACCAGCTCCGAGAGGAGCGCGGCCGGACTGAGCAGGAGGGTGCTCCCCGGAGGCTGCACCAGAACGAAGTCGCGGTACGGGAGGGCGCCGTGGACGAGCCTGATCGCGGCCCCCAGGTAGACGCTGATGTCCGGGGTGCCGCCCAGCAGGTACCCTGGACGGCCGAGCTGGAGGGCGTCCAGCGCTGCGGCAACCAGCGCACAGAGGGCGACGATGGTCGCGTTCGGGTGACGGCGCAGCAGACCGGTCAGCCAGATCCGCCGCCGGGCGGCCTGGGGAGGCGGCGGCGCGGCCGCCGCGCTGGCGTCCGTGCCCGCTTCCATGCCGCCGATGGCGCCGTTCATCGCTGATTCTCCCGAGAGGTGCCCGTGCCGCCGCCGGGATACCTGGGCGCCGCCGGGCCGGCGCAGGTCAGACCCCGCCGGCGCTCCCCTGGGGGGCGGGCGGCGCGGCGCGCTCGCCCTGCTCAGCCGCGCCCGGGTAGGCGATGACCCGGTAGTCCTCGATGGCCTGGAGGATCTGGGTGTAGAAGCGGTCGGGTTTGGGGACGAGGCGCAGCACCTCCGTACCGTCGCGGCCTGCGGACTGGATCTCGACGGAGCCGGCGCCGATGAGCCGGTCGGCCAGCGGCCGCCGGACCACGGTGTCCTGGATCCGGTCGAGGGCGATCGACTCGGTGACGCGGGAGACCACCCCGCGAGCGAGGACGATCCGGTGGGTCGTGAGAGTGTACGTCTGGCATCGCCAGCGCAGCACCCGGAGCAGGTACCAGGCCACCACCACCACTGCCACCACCGCGTCAGCGATCACCTTCGCCCCGCTGACGTTGGTGCTCCCCACCTGGTGGGGCACGAGCTGGATCAGGACGAGGGGCACGCCGAGGCAGATCAGGGCGACGAGCGTTACCGGCACCAGCACCGCGACGTGCTGGCGCTCGGTGGTCACCACGGTCTCACCGCTCAGGAGGGGGGGCGCCATCGAGCCGCAATGATGCGGCATCCGGGCGGGACTCAGGTGAGGGGGAGGCTCTGGAAAAGAACCAGGACGGCACCGGCGCAGAGGAACGGCCCGTACGGGATCGGGTCCTTGAGGCTCCGCACCCGGGTCACCAGGAGGAGCAGCGCGACGGCGCCGCCCAGGAAGATGCCGCCGGTCACCGCGTAGATCGCCTGCAGGTGTCCGGGGCTGTCCAGGCCGAGCCCGGTCACGGCGCCGATCAGGGCGCCGAGCTTGGCGTCGCCCAGCCCGATCCCGCGACGTGAGATCAGGTGGAAGAGCAGGAAGAAACCGCCGATCACCAGGGCGCCGACCAGCGATCGGGTAAACGACAGCCCGGGAGTGACGGCGGAGAGCACCACCGCCACCGCGATGGCCGGGTAGGTGATCTTGTCGAGAATCAGCCGGTGCTTGAGGTCGAAGAGGACGATCTGGACAAACACGGCCATCCAGAGGAACGTCTCGAGGGGCGCCCAGGTGAGCGTCTGGCGCCCCGCGAAGAGGCTGAAGGTAAAGGCGCCCAGCACCGGGGCGAGGCCCCACTCCAGCCAGGTCCACCCGTACTTCTCGGGCAACCACGGCGCGGCCGCCTCGGGCTGTTCACCCCGTTCCCTGGCCGCATCCGCCTGCTTGGCGACCTCGGCCTCGTACTCGGCGCGCTCCTCGTCCTCCTCCTGTCGGAGCCGCTCCACCCGCTCCAGGGCTACGTTCAGCCACCCGGTGCCGAGCCCCACTCCGGCGCCCGCCGCCCCCGCGGCGAGCGTCAAGGCGAGATTCATCGACCGCCACTGGCGGTGAGCAGGGTCATTCGGCGAGCGCCTCCTCCAGCGCGGCACGGGCGGCGTGCCACGGAGGATCGACACCGGTCCAGCGCTGGAAGCTGAGCATCCCCTGGAAGAGGAGCATCTCCGTGCCGTCGGCGGCCCGCAGGCCGCGTGCCTGAGCCGCGGCCACCAGGTCGACGGGGCGGGGTCGGTACCGGAGGTCGGCGACGATGCAGCCGGCGGGCAGCAGCCCCACCGGCACGGGGATGCCGGAGAC
>PLNE01000123.1 GCA_003141695.1 Candidatus Dormiibacterota bacterium | reverse complement strand
AGAACTGCAGGTTGCAACCGACCATGACGACCCGGTCGACGGAGCGCTCGTCCAGCGCTCTCGCACGGGCCAGGCCCTCCCGGGAGGAGGCGAGCGGCTTCTCGATGAAGACGTCGGCGTCACGTTCGAGTGCCCACGCCAGATCGTCCACGTGCTGCGATGTGGGTGTGGCCACGACGACGAGGTCGTACCGGCGAGCGTCAGGCCGGTCCACCGCCGCGACATCCANNCCGCGCGTGCCGGGATCCGATCGACCCGCAACCAAGGATGAGGGCGTGGGTCACGTGGGCTGTCCCGGGTGCGCCGGCGGCTCGCCGTGCTCCACGGCCCAGCCAGGGCGCGAAGCCGCCCAGCTCTGGATGCGGATGAGCGCCGCCACCACGTCGTCCTGGTCGGCGTCGGTCATGCCGGCGAAGAGCGGCAGGGTGACCAGTCGTTCGGCGAGTCGCTCGGCGCGAGGAGCCATTCCGGGGCGGCCCCCTCGGGACCGGTACATCGCCAGCAGGTGAACGGCGGGGTAATGCAGGGTGGCCTGTATCCCCTCGGCACGCAGGGCATCGATCACCTTGTCGCGCGGGCAGCCGAAGTCCTCCGGGCTGACCTCCTCGGCATAGAGATGCCAGGAGCTCTCGCGCTCGGGAGGGCGGGGCGGGAGGGTGATCCCCGGGAGCTTCCCGAGGAGGCGATCGTAGCGGTCGGCCAGCTCCCGCCGGCGCTCGCGACCCGTCTCCAAGCGGCTCAGCTGGGCCGCGCCGAGCGCTGCCTGGAAGGAGGTCATGCGGTGGTTGCTGCCCAGGCTGGTCACGTCGTAGCGCCAGTTCAGCGCGGATCGCTCCTCGGCGGTGCTGGTCATCCCGTGGTTGCGGCCGCGCCGCACGCTCTCCGCCAGGGCACCGTCGTCGGTCACGCAGGCCCCACCCTCCCCCGACGTCACCGGCTTGACCGCGTGGAAGCTGAGGGTGGTGATGTCCGCCAGGGACCCCACCGGACGTCCCCCGAGCCGCCCCCCGAGCGACTGGGCGCCGTCCGCGATCACCGGCAGGGGACGTGGCAGGGCGAGCCGGATGGCATCNNGTGACCCGAGCGGCCACGGCCGCCGGATCCAGGCACCGGTCGGGGCCGATGTCCGCGAAGACCGGGGATCCTCCGCTGCGAACCACAGCGTTCGCGGTCGCCACGAAGGTGAGGGGCGAGGTGATGACCTCATCCTCGGGGCCCACCCCGAGGGCGGCGACGGCAAGGTCCAGAGCGGCGGTCCCGCTGCTGACGGCCACCGCGTGGGCGGCCCCGCACACACCGGCCAGCAGACGCTCGAACCTGGCGATGTCCGGCCCGCCGGTGAGCGCCCCGGAGCGAAGCGACTCCACCACCGCCGTCACGTCGGCCTCATCCAATTGATGCCGGGCATAGGCCAGCGGGCGCGAGCGCTGCGGCGTACCGCCGGCGATCGCAGGACGGTCGCCCGCGCTCATCTGGCTTCGGCGGGCAGCCCACCGTGCGCCGGGGACGGCTGCAGCATCTCGCGCAGCGCGGAGACGTCGAGCCACGAGGCGTTCTGATCACTCGAGTACACGAAATCCTCCGCCACCGGGGTCGCATCGGGGACGGCGGCGACGTCCCAGAACGAGTGCTCGGGCTGGACCACGTAGGCGTACCCCACGTCCAGGGTCCGACGCGCCTCCTGTGAGGTGAGCAGCACCTCGTGGAGCTTCTCTCCGGGGCGGATCCCGGTGATCCGGATGGGCAGCCCCGGCGCGATCGCACTGGCGAGGTCGACCACTTTCATGCTCGGGATCTTGGGTACGAAGACCTCCCCTCCGCGCATCCGGCCGAGGCAACCGGCGACGAACTCGACGGCCTGATCCAGACTGATCCAGAACCGGGTCATACGCCGATCAGTGACGGTCAACTCACCCTCCGCGATCTGCGCCCGGAAGAGGGGGATCACGCTGCCCCGTGAGCCGACCACGTTCCCGTAGCGGACGCAGGAGAAGCGGGTCGGCTTGCGGCCGCTGTACACGTTCGCCTGGATGAACAGCTTCTCGGCACACAGCTTGGTGGCGCCGTAGAGGTTGGCCGGGCTGACCGCCTTGTCTGTGCTCAGCGAGATGGCCCACCGGACGCCGGCGTCAATGCAGGCATCGGCGACGTTCTGAGTGCCCAGGATGTTGGTCTGGACGGCCTCAAACGGATTGTATTCGCACGCCGGCACCTGCTTGAGGGCTGCGGCGTGGATGACGACGTCTGCACCGGCGACGGCGCGGCGCAGCCGGTGCAGGTCACGGACGTCACCGATGAAGAAACGGACCCTGTCGTCGTGAAGGCTCTGGGCCATCTCCGACTGCTTGAGCTCGTCGCGGCTGTAGACCCGGACGGCGGCCGGATCCCAGCGTGCCAGGGCGGTGCGGACGAAGTGCTGGCCGAACGAGCCGGTGCCCCCGGTGAGCAGCACTGTCTTGCCCTCAAGGGCGTTCACTCGAGACCCCTCATGTTGACGTCCAATCTGTCAGCGCAAACCAAATCTTCTGTGGTGAAGAGGCGTTCCTGATGGTAGGGGGGGGTCGAGCCGGGGCTCCAGTTGTCACGATCCTGTGACTGGGAGGTGGGGGGAGCGGCAAGCCGGCCTCGACCTGCCATCTACTCTGACCTTTTCTCCGAGCCCGCGCCTGCGGTGACCGCCGCTGCTGCGGGGCCTGGCGGCCGTTGGAGACCGGTGAATCCAGTGAGGAAACCGACGCCCCAGGAGAGGTGCATCACGGGGAGCACGAGCAGTAGGCCGGCGGCGGTCGCCGGGTCCGAGGGCAACTCGATCAGGGCCCGACCCGCAACCGTGCCGCCGTAGCTGAGACCGACCCATCGGCGCCACGGCGAGAGCAGTCCGAGGACCAGCAGCGGGGCGGCCAGCTGGCGCGCGGAGAGGGAGCGAGGATGCCGGCGCACGGTGGCAGCCCGTGACAGCCCGTAGCGGTAGAACTGGCGGGCCAGGCCGGGAACGCTGTCGCGGGGCGAGTAGGTCGCGGCGATCGCCGGGTCGAACCACACGCCGCCATCCCCGCCCAGGCGGAGGGCCAGTTCGGCGTCCTCGTTCACACCCACGTCGAGGCGGTAGCCGCCCTTCCGGCGTGCCAGCTCGGCGGGATAGCACCCGAGGTACACGGTATCGACCCAGCCGGGCGCACCTCCGACGTGAAACCGCGCGGGGCCCGCGCCTAGGCGCGACCTCATGGCGAGCGCGATGGTACGGCCGGCCCAGCCACTTCCTTCCGCCGGAATCATCGCCCCGCCGACCATCGCGGCCCCGCTGCTGCGGAGACTCTCCACGCAACGCTCGACGTAGTCGGGAGCCAGGACGCAGTGCCCGTCGACCCGGACGACGAGCTGCCCGGCCACCTGCGCCAGGGCGGCATTCAATCCGGCCGCCTGGATGCGCCCGGGGTTGTCGACGATCCTGACCAGCGGGTGTGCGGCCGCGATCTCGCGAGTGCGATCTGCGGATCCCCCGTCGGCAACCAGGATCTCCGCGATCGCAGGGTAGGTCTGAGCCTCGATGGCACGGAGGCAGGCCTCCAGATGACCCTCCTCGTTGAGAACGGGCACGATCACGGAGACGGTCGGGTCAGCTCCCGGGTGGGGCGCATCGCCGGACACCTTGCTCGGGGCCGGGGCGTGCCCGGTCATCTCCCGCTCAGGGAGAGGACAGCCATAACCGTCCGGGCCATGATGATCAGGTCGAGGCTGAGGGACTGGTTCTTGACGTAGTAAAGGTCGTAGCTCAGCTTCACGCGAGCGTCCTCCACGCTGCTCCCATAGCCGCTGTTGACCTGGGCCCATCCGGTCAGCCCCGGCC
>PLNE01000006.1 GCA_003141695.1 Candidatus Dormiibacterota bacterium | reverse complement strand
CACTCACAAGGCCTCTGAGGAGGCCTCGTTGCTCGGAGGCGGTACCGAGCTTCGACCCCAACCTTGGCAGCCACGCACCTGACCTGCCCCCCCGGAACTGGTCCGCGTTGATCGCCGACGGGAAGACCCTCGGCGAGGTCGCCAAGGTGCTCGAGATCAGCGACTACACGTACCTGCGTTGGCGCAGCCAGTACGGGGAGCTGAAGGCGGACGACGCCAACTACCATCAGCCAACTGGGTCCGATCACTATGGACTGGCGTGCCACGATGAGGTGGCAGGATCAGTTGCAGGAAGGGGACGAAGTTGTCGGAGCGATCAGGAACCCTCGCTGACGATCCGTTCAGTGGTCGGCACCCAACCAGTCACGAACGGCTGACGGGACTGCCCTGGGATGCGTCGTATCAAAACGGCCCGGCACCGTGGGATATTGGCAAGCCGCAGCCAGCAATAGTGCGTTTGGCATCGGCAGGCGGATTCTCTGGAGCGGTGCTCGATGCGGGCTGCGGGACCGGCGAGAACGCTCTTCACGTCGCCTCACTGGGATTGTCGGTTCTGGGTGTTGACGTGGCTGAGACGGCACTGGCGATGGCCCGGGCGAAGGCCGACGACCGGGGGATCGAGGTGGAGTTCGCTGCAGCCGACGCATTCCAGTTGGAGCGTTTGGGGCGGAGGTTTGAGACGGTTCTGGACTGTGGACTGTTCCACAGCTTCGACGCCGACGAGCGACCAGGATACGTGGCGAGTCTAGCGTCGGTGACCGAGCACGATGGAACCCTGTATGTGTTGTGCTTCAGTGACGATGGTCCCGATACTGGCCCGCACCCCATCAGTCAGGAAGAGCTGAGAGCGGCGTTCAGCTCCAGCAATGGATGGGATGTCGTCGCCATCGAACCGGACCGGGTTCAGACCAGATACCACGACGACGGGGCACCGGCCTGGTTCGCGACAATCAAACGGATCTAGACTGCGGGACTGGCCCCGCCATGACCCTACCCTGACCCTCTTCCGTTCGAAACCGAGGTCTTCTGCTGACCCATGCAGGGCGGACAACGCGAACCGAGAAGCGTGATGAGAACTCGCTTCTTCGGCGGCCCTTTGCATGACCGATACCTTACCGCCAAGTCGGTCTTCAGGTGGGCGTGCGGCGACGTCGTTGAGGGCGGTCAGATTGGGGGCAACGCCCCGCGCACCCCATGATCGGTGGAGGGACGTGCCCTGAGTGGTAGCCTCGGACGCCGTGAGCGAGTGGGTGGAATGGCACCGGCGCTACGACGGCGACGCCGGCCTGATCGGCCGGCTGCGCCTGGTGCAGGAGATGATCCGCGACGCCCTGGATGCACGCCCTGCGGGGCCCACCGCGATCATCAGCATGTGCGCGGGGGACGGACGCGACCTCCTCGAGGTCCTCGCGTCCCACCCCCGGCGCGCTGATGTCCGGGCGCGGCTCGTCGAGGCGGACGCCGAGCTGGCGGGGCGAGCCCGCGCGGAGGTGACGCGGCTTGGGCTCTCCGTCGAGGTCGCGCTGGCCGACGCGTCGATGACAGAGGCATATGCCGGGGCCGTCCCAGCGGATCTCGTCCTCGTCTGCGGGGTCTGGGGCAACGTGACCGACGCCGACGTCCGCAACACCGTAGAGCATCTCCCCGAGCTGTGCGGCCCGGGGGCCACGGTGATCTGGACACGCGGCCGTTTCGCGCCCGACCTCACCCCCGCCATCCGAGGATGGTTCGAGCAGGCCGGTTTCACCGAGCTGGCCTTCGCCACCGTGCCCGGCAGCACCCAGTCGGCCGGTGCCCACCGGCTGGTGGCTGCACCGCGCTCCTTCGTCCCGGAACGGCGGCTCTTCACCTTCCTCGCGACGGAACTGCGGCCCGCGACGATCGCCCGGCGCGCGGCCGCACCGCCCCAGTAGCGGCAACACGTCGAGCTGATCCCGACTCACTGAACTGCACGTCGGGCGCTATCCCGCGACGACCCCTACCCTGAGCTGGATCCGCTCGACGGGCCAAGCGCGCCAGTGCGGCCACTGCGGGGGTCACGGGTTCAAGTCCGCCTCCCTCTCCAGCTGACCGCTTCACCTCCAAGAATGTGTTGCACAGCGGGCCCGCGCCGGACTACTGTTGGCCCACGATGTCGGCGAGCCTGCCACGACGGGTCCCAGAACCCGTCCTTGGGATCGAACGCCGGTTGGAGCTGACGCCGTCGGTGCGGCAGATACTCGCCCTCGCCTCGTTCCAACAGGAGATCCTCGACCTGGGTGCCGACGTCGGCGCCATCGCCCGCCGGGCCGCCGCGAGGGCTCGAGCCCTCAGTTGGGCCGACGGAGCCATGGTCGAGATCATCAAGAGCGACGGCACCCTACACCGGGGGGTGGTAGGGACCGGCGCCACCACTCGTTCGCGGCTCGGGCGGCAAACGGCCGCCGACCCGTGGCACGGCCTGGTCGGCACCACCCCGCAGGTCTGCGACGACACCGAGGATGACCCGCGGGTGGACCCCGAGGTGTGCCGCCGCCTCAGGACACGATCCGTGATCACCGTCCCCCTCTACCGCCGGGAAGTGCGCCTGGGTGCGATCACCGTGACCTCATCCCGACCCAACGCGTTCGACAGTGCCCAAACGGCCGTCCTACAGCTCCTCGCCGGTCTGGTCACGTCGGCGGTCGTCGGGTCCCGGGTGATCACCGAGCTGCGCCAGATCGGACGGCGGGGCGAGGTCGCCCCCCTCGCCGGCGAGGCGGGGTTCCGCCGCCTGTTCTTCGAGAATCCCCAGGCGATGTGGGTGCTTGACGCGGAGACGCAGAGCTTCCTCGCCGTCAACGATGCC
>PLNE01000227.1 GCA_003141695.1 Candidatus Dormiibacterota bacterium | reverse complement strand
CTCCGGTACAGGACACTAGGCGGCCTTGCAGTTCTTGGTGTGCTTGACGATCCGCTCGCGCTTGGGCTCCCCGGGCTTGCGGGCGTGGCGGAAGGCGATCTCGATCCCGATCTCGTTCTGGCGCATCAGCTGGTGGCAGACCGGGCAGCGGATCGAGGTGAGGATCTCCTTCTGAGAGAGGACACCCTTGGATTCCTTGAGGTTGTTGGCCATGAGGAGGCTCCTGCGAGGGGGCGGGGGACGTCCGGATTCTAACCGTCACGCGGCGCCGTGCCACCGTGCCCAGGTCGCGAGCCTACAGTGAGGCTCTCATGGATATCGCCGCACAGGCCTCGCTGGGGGCTCTGCCGACCGCATGAACCCGCTCGTCACCGCCCTGTTGGTGGCCGCGTTCGTCGCCATCCTCGCCCTCACCGTCGTGGGGCCGATCCGCGCCGTCCGTCAGGACCGCAGCCACGCCGCCGAGGAGCGCGGGTGGCTGGCCACCGGCCGCTTTCCCGCCGAGGTCGAGCGCGCGTACCGCCGCCCCGGATTGATCCTGACCGACGCCCCCCGGTTGCAGGCGCTCGGCTACGACGTGGGGGAGCGGCGGAAGGTCCGGGGCGCCTGGGGTCGTATCCAGGAGGTCACCTGGCGGGCTGTGGGCCCACCCGCGAAGCCCACCGCGGTCGGTGGCCCCGTGAAACGCGGGGACAACTCCACCACGGAGGAGTAGCTCTCCCTGGCCTCCGTCGTGGTACCCCGTGGCGGATTCGAACCGCCGATCTCCGCCTTGAGAGGGCGGTGTCCTGGGCCTCTAGACGAACGGGGCAAGGGTTTTGGGCAGATGGTTTACCAACAAGTTTACCAACAAGCTGGTCTCCACGCGGACACGCTGCCACACCGGAGACTACCACCCACGGGTGAGGATGACCCACCCGGGGAGGGAGTTCATCGTGCGGTGCTCTGGGTAGGAGGAAAGGGTGAAAAGCGTGAGAAGGGGTGGACCGGGGCGGGCTCTTTGCCCTTTTCGCCCTTTTCGCGCACCGTGCAGCCTCAGCGGACAAGCCTCCAGACTTCGACCGGGCGTCCAGCCGTCTCACACGTCTCGATAAGTACGAGGCCCGCGGCAACCAGGGCAGCGAGAGCATGGTCGATCCGCTTGGCCCGGGCATTACCGCCCAGGAGATCGCGGACCTCGGACCGGGTCATCGCCCCGAGGATCTCCAGCGTGGTCCGACGGGGAGCGGGTCGAACGGGCGCGGCGCCTGAGGTTCTATGTGCGCAACGGCGGCACCCTGGTCGAGGACCCCCTCGCCTACCATGCGCCCAACCTGGCCGAGGAAAGTACCGTTCCCTACCGTCTCATGTGGATCCCCGCCGTGGAGCCCTCCGCGCTGACCGGTGACCTCCTCCGCGCCACCGTTCGCGGCATCCTCACCGGGTCCTACGAGCTGGAGGACGACGATCCCCTGATCGAGGAGGTCTTGGCAGGACTTCTCTATCCAGACTACCACCATAAGCGACACCGATGAGCGGGAACCGCCCCTCCGCGAGGACCCCTCTTTTCCCCTGCTCAGCAAGATCGACGACGTACTCAACCTAGGCCTACCGCAAGGGCGCCGTCCTGCCTCCCTTCATCCGGCATGTGGTGAGCCTCTCCTGGGCAAGCTAGAGCCACACCGCCAGCCAGCCTGACCTACTCCCCGAGCCCGCGCCCCCTTGCCTGCTCGGCCAACTGCGCCCGTTCGAGCACCTTGCGCCGCATCCCATGCACTGCTGATTCTCCCTCCCGAGGGTGCGCCGCTGGCCGCCACTCAAGCCAACCGCAGCGGCCCTCCCCGGGACCGACCTCGCTCGGCGCCACCGATACTAGGAAAAATCGGTGAGGGGGGCGGCGTACAATTGGCAACTCGCTGGTATGCGGGGGTAGATGACCGCGACGGTCATGTTCGAATCAGCAGCGGCACTGCTCCAGAGGGCGATGCTCGTACCCCCTCCCAAGATGCCCTGTTGGGAGTCAAAACAAACCGCACTGATGGCGACAGGAACGCCAGCGACAAGAAGGGGGTCGGTGAGAGTTCCGGTGACATCGCCGACCCCCGAAGTACCCCCGACATCGGTAGTCAAACTCCCGGCGACAGAGGCAATGGCAAAGGCAGATTCTATGGCGTAGCTTCCCACCTGGACGGTGGCACTGGTCGATACTGTCCCCGGACAGCCCCTGGTGCAATCCGCCGCCAAAGCCATGGTTTGACCAGGGGCCAGATTGACTTGGACACTGCTGAGCGGGGGGTTGGTCGATCCAGAGGGGGTTTGCGTTGTAAAGGTGACGCTAACCCCAACAGCGGTGTGATACCGGGCCTGATTCTGAACGATGGCCACAGGAAAAACGATCACCCCCCACATTCCCACTCCGCTCTGGAGGACCTGAACAGAGTCGGTGTCCGGAACGGGGGTTGGGGTAAGCAGAGGTGTAACCGTCTGGACGGCCGTAGCAGTTGCTTTCGGAGTTGATGCGATATGACGGGTAGATGCAGCTGAAGTACCGCAAGCCGTCAGAAGCAGGCTTATGGCTGCCACAACGAGGCTCAGTCGACTGTCCCTGCGCATATCGGGTGGTCCATTAACCATGCCCTCTAGCTGATCACAACCGCCATGTTCGAGAAAGTGGCCCAGGTGTTCTGGAAGTACGACTGGGAGATCCAGCCCTCGGGTCCCGACCCCCAGGGGTTGAGGATGTACACCTGGGTGGAGTTCACCCCGATCACCGCGATCGCGTGCTCGTAGTAGCGATTCGGATAGGGCACCGACTGACCGTCCGCAGCGGTCACCGAAAAGGTGCCGTAGTTGACGAATGAACTGCCGGTGTTGTTGACCCAAGCGACCGCCGGGTGACCTGAGGCGATGTCCGCGTACAGGCTGGCCGCGGAGAGCCCCTGGCCGGCGTAGATGACCGTCCCGCCCGCCTGCTTGGCGACGTTGCTGAGGTTGGGATAGTACGTCCCGTACCCGTAGCCACCGCTAGACAGGGTGTCCGGGCTCCCGTTGGGGTTCCCAACGAAGGAGGTATAAGGATCCCCGCTGGACACCACTCGCCCGTTCGAGCTATAGATGGACGCAGGGGCCACGACGTTCTCGAGGCTAAGCAGGTAGCTCTGCGAGTCGTCGATGCCCTCGTGCTCCAAGATCATCGCAAGCGCAGCCGTCTCGCAGTCCTCGCTGGTGCTCTGGAGTTGCCGGCTGATCCCGGGGATGGGTGTCCCGGGGGTCGGTGTCGGCGCGGGCGGCGCGGGGGTCGGTGTCGGGCCGGGAATAAACGTCGCCGGGGAGCTCGATCTCGAGGTGCCGGCGGGCTGGCTGGCCAACGAGGAACCGGCGGTGCTCGAGCCGGCCGCCACGAGGGTCGTGCCCGTGCCGGTGCCCGACGGGGTCGCGGGGGTCGGTGTCGGCGCGGGCGGCGCGGGTGTCGGCGTCGGTGCCACCGGCTGGCTGGTTGCCGAAAGGCCCGCCGCCGCCGTCTGTGGAGCAGGGGTCGGCACCGGAGTGACCAGTGCATGGAAGTCCATGCCACTCTCGCCGCCAATCGGCGCAGAAGCAACCGCCGCGAGTACCCGCGGCGGGGTGGCAACCCGCACCAGGGAGCCGCCGGGCCCATTTGATGCGGTGACGGCGATCAGCGCCCCCACGCCGGCGAGCGCGGTCCCCCGCGCGAACCGGCACCCGGGGCGCCCAAGACCTGTCAAGCGTCGCAGAATGTGCATACCGTTCACTATCTAACGACGAACCGATCAACGCACCCGCAGCGAACGCGTCTCGACCCTTATCAGCGGGGTCACGAGGCTGCGACGAGCTCCAGTCCAGACCGACCAATCCAGTTGGCCAGCGGCGGCGTTGTCATGGGCGCCGGTGGCCAACTGGCGATCGCCACCACCCCGCCACCGGGTCAGATCAAGAGATGCGAACCCTGCTCTTAGGCAGGTCCGAAACCGGTTCCTCTTGGCCCACCGCCGGTGGGGTGGGCGACGGGGTCACCGCGGGAGGGCCCGCTCCCACGTCAGCGGCCACCACGCGGCGGCGCTGGTGCTGGGACGGCGCGGGCTCGGACTGCGAGCACGGCGACGGGGCGTGGTCGCCCCGGGCGTCAGGTGTCCGCCAGCTACAAGCTCCGCACCTACCTGAGCCCGTCGGTGCTGGTCATCGATGGGCTCGACTACCTCCCCCTCGACCAGGCCTCCGCCAACTGGATCTTCCAGGTGGTCGCGCCGCCGCTACGAGAAGGGCTCCATCGTCCTCACTTCCAACCGCGGCTTTAGGGACTGGACTCAGGTGTTCGTCGAACCGGAGCGCCCGGACCGGAGCGGCCGCGAAGTCGAGCCGGAGGGCACGGCCCAGGACGTCGGCGAGGTGGTGACTGCGGCCATCGTCGACCGGCTGCTCCACAGCGCCGCCGTGCTCAACATCCGCGACGCCAGTTACCGGATGCGCGCCTACGCTGCCCAGCAGAAGCTCAAGGGAGGCGGTGCTATGGTTGGCTTAGCCCCGAGGCCTGTGCACTTTTCGTGCTCATCTCTGTGCACTTTTCGTGGTCCCCCACACCCCCTGCTAGGACGTCGGTTTTGAGCAATTTCATTGTCCCAGTTGGATCGGTCGCCTGTTCTTGTTAAGGCACCTATCTGATCGGCGGATCCGAGTTAAGGCCTCCGCGCTCAACTTCTTGCCGGAGAGCCAGACGAGCTTTTCGCTCGGCCATCAACTCGTCGAGGTCGCCTGTCAGTGCTTGGACGGCCTCATCTGCCGCCACTTGTCCGGCAAGCGTGCTGTGTCCGTAGCGAGCGAGCATGGCAGACATGGAGGCTGGAGAAGTACTCCAGCCCATCCGAGCACATATATCCGCCGGTGAGACCTCCCTCTTGGCGAGGAGAACAGAACAGTAGGAATGGCGCAAGTCATGAACGCGGAGCGAAACGAGTGGCTTGTTGCAGTGGCGACAGACTGGCACCCCGACCCGGGTACATTGGCTGCACTCTTCGCCAAGGGGGGGGCGCTTTGCGGCGGCGGAGGGGTCGAGACCCCTCGCATCCCCCACCAGCATGGGTCGCTCACATGTTGGACAGAAGCCACCACCATTGTCGTGACCGCTGGGACAGGCGCAACGAGCAATGCCAGCCGCCGCGCGTAGAGTATCAAGCACTCTGTTGAGGCGGGAACTGTCCAAGGGTCGCGTACGGTGCGTGTATTCCGGGTCGCCGCTTCGTCCGAGAGAGGGCCAGATTAGATCGGTTATCGGAGGAACGTGACCCACAAGGGCCTCTTTGCTAAATGTATATCTCCCGGCTGCCGCATCTTCCTCGCTGCGATGAAAGGTTACCTCTCGCAAACGAAGGAGCCGGAGCGCTTGTTGCGAGGCCAGGGGAACCGGAAGTATCCGCTTCCCGTGGAAGGTTTTCGTTGATTCACTAAGCATCAACGACGTTCCGGTTCTGTCCTTGTCGGCCCTGATGACGGCTGCGTGGACTGAAATGGTGGCGCTGACGCCTTTCTGTGGGTCGTGGTCTTCCAAGTCGTCATTTTGCAGCTCGGCGAGGATGTCGACCGGGGTGCGGATCGGTCCAGTCATGTCGTCGGCGTTGTTCATTCCCGCGTCATAGTCGTACCAATGCAACGCTCGTGTTTCTGATGATCGCAGCCCACATTGCAGTGTGAGCAAAATGGCCGACGCCACCGGGTCCGCGCTGGCGAGACATTCTGCGACGAGCGCTTTCCACTCTCTGGGGGTGAGTACCCGGAACGGCTCCGGGTGCTTCTGCTGCTTCTTCCTTTGCTCTGCCCGAAGAAGCGCGGGCACGGGACTCCCTTCAACCCACTCGCAGTCCTTAAATGCCGTCAGAAGCAGGCGGCGGAGGTTGTCTTGAGTTGTGGGGCGGTCATCGAGCAGGGCCAGGAGGTCAGCTACGGCTTCTTTGGTGACCTTGTTGATGGGGAGGTCATGCCATGGGCTTCTAGGGTTCACCGAGCTTTCTTCGTACGCAACATACTTTTGGACAAGCCAACCAGCATCCTTGTACCTGCGTTGATCCCAGGCATCCCGTCGGCCGATCCGCGCCCAGTCTGTGACCCAAGCGGCTGCCGATGGAGTATCGAGTACAGCCTTCTCCTCTGGCCCTGGGTCGGCGCGCGGGACGTAGCGGTGCCTCTCTTTCGCCTGGATCTCTCCGGAATGCCCCCCATGGCGCCGCCAGGCCCCGACCTTCTCATTGACGGCCGCCTCCGTTAGGCCGTAGAAGTCGCGGCGCCCACCACCAGGCAGGGGCACGATCGCCCGCCATTGAGTGCCCTCGGTCCAGCCCTGACGGGGCTCCCCTTTCTTGGTCAGGCGCGGACGCTGGTAGACGTAGGCGTCGCGCTTCATTACACCGCGGTGTCCTGGGCCTCTAGACGGACGGGGCGTACCAGACGTGCCGAATTATAGGTGCAGGCATCAGACCGGCCCATGACGGCGTCCACTCCGTTCCAGAACCTCCCTTCCGGGCCTCCCGCCTACGCCGGTGCAGCGCGCATCCGGGTGCCCAGCAGTTGGGCGTCCGGCTGGAAGTCGGAGACCGGCGGCTGGCCGCAGCACGTCCAGAGGTCGAGGATGGCCCGGTAGCGGCCGTACTGGAGCCAAACGACCGTGTCGTAGTTGGTCTTGGACTCGCCGGCGTATGTGTACGGAAAGCTGTAGAGGCGCATGTAGCTCGGCACGCCGGCATCCATGTTCTCTATGACCAGGGTCACGGTGCCGGTCACGGACACACCTGCGATGTCCGACAGCTCCCCGGTGACCTGCGACTGGTAGCAGAGCCCATACGCGTCGCCGGCGACGCTCGCCTGCTCCGCCGCGGCGTCCGCCGGGGTGTCGATCACTTCTACGGAGAGGGTGCCGTGGCCCTCCTCCCCGTCGTTGGGCTCGAGATCGTAGCTGTACTCGCGATACCACCCGGCGGTCACGGGGTATATCTCAGGTTGGCATCCCGTCTTCACACCTGTCACCACCATGGCGTTGTCAGCGATCAGGCTCCAGCCGGAGGCCGCCGCTCCCGCGATCGCGGCCACGGGGGGGTGGACGCTGAAGGGACTCAGCTCGGCAGCCGTCAGCGAGATCGACTCTGCCGCATCCTGGTAGTCGGTCGAGGTGGGGTCGGGGGCGGCGCTCGACTCGCCGCTCGGAGTGGCACTCGAGGGGGCGCTGGGCGTGGCGGTGGGCGTGGGAGTCGAACCCCAGGAGAAGCTCAGGCTCGCGCACGCGCTGCTCATGACCGCCACCAGGGTGCAGGAGGTCCAGAGGAGTCCGCGTCGGGCTGTCATGGTTCGAGAGGTTAGGCAGCGCCGGGGCGCCGGGGGCGACGATCGCGTGACGGTGAGGGGAATCGGTGGAAACGCGTCCGGACGGCTCGCGGTCCCCCCTACACCCGCTCCGGGGCCGGCATCCCCAGGCATGAGAGGCAGTCCGCGAGGGTGGCCCGGGTGGCCGCCACCAGCCGGCGCCGGAAGGCCCGGCGGATCGGGTCCTGCTCGCGCACGATCGCCTCGGTGTGCTCGTAGAAGGCGGTGAGGGTGGCGGCAAGCTCGTAGGCGTAGGTGCAGAGCGTTGACGGTGCGAGTGCCGCCCCGGCCTCGGCGAGGGCGTGGCGGTAGCTGTCCAGCGCATGCAGCAGCGCGCGCTCCTCCCCCTCGAGGGCCGGCACCCCGACGGGCCCGGAAGACTCCTCGACCTTGCGCATGATCCCCGCGGCCCGGGCGTGGCTGTACATGAGGTAGATCCCGGTGTCGCCGGTCACCCGCAGGGCGTCGTCGAAGTCGAAGGCGATGATCTGGCTGAGGGTGAACTTCTCCAGGTAGTAACGCACCGCGCCGGCGGCGAGCAGGGTCGCGGTCTCGGCGTCGGCAGCCTTCTCC
Source organism: Candidatus Dormiibacterota bacterium (assembly GCA_003141695.1). GTDB lineage: Bacteria > Chloroflexota > Dormibacteria > Aeolococcales > Aeolococcaceae > Changshengia. The sequence continues at coordinate 3,128 of PLNE01000227.1, read as the reverse complement.
CCGACCCGCTCTCTCGCCTTGTCGAGCAGGTCGTCGGCGCGCACCTCGATGCCCTTCCGCCCCGACAGCGCGTACTCTTTCCGGCCCTCCTCGAGGGGGATGCCGAGGGCCTCGGCGGCGGCCGGGGAGAGGGCGACGACCTCATAGGCGAGGTGGATCGACTGCTCGGCCTGCTCGGCGTGGCCGGTGCGGGCGAGACCGCGCTTGACCACCTGCTGGGGGTAGGCCTGGCGGGCGTCGATGACGTTGATCACCCGGGCGGCTCGGCCGAATCCCTCGGCGGGCAGCTCCGCCTCCCCGGTCGTGGTGGTGGCGGGGGAGTCCGCATCCCCCGGGTGCCAGCGCCGGTAGCGGAAGTCGCGGCCCAGCAGCCCGAACTTCCAGAGCTGGTAGGCGATATCCTTGGCCGTGTAGGTCGCCACTCCGTCCGACTTGACCAGCACCTTGGCGTCGTCCTCGTCGGCGTCATCGCCGTCCGACGGCATGACCCAGCAGCCGGCGTGGCGGCCCTCGGTGACGTGGACGATCGACCCGGTCTCCCGCAGCAGGTCAAAGGCCCGGCTCCAGAAGCCGAGGGCGATGATGTCCGACTCCCAGGTGAGCAGGTCGTAGCCGATGTCGAAGCGGCGCATGGTGGCCAGGTGGCAGTCGACCACCCGGGAGGCCAGCTCCTTGACGAACCGCGCCGTCTCGCCCTCACCCGTCTCGATCTCCCGGAGCGTCCGGCGCCGTTCCTCGACCAGCGCGGGCTCGGACTCGTAGCGGTGGCCGACCTCCACGTAGACCCGGGAGCAGTACTGGTCGAATGGCTCGTCCGCCCCCTGCGCGACCCCCAGGTGGCGCAGCCCCACGGCGACATCCGCGACCTGGACCCCAGTGTCATCGATGTAGTTCTGGACCTCTACCTCTTGGCCGAGGCGCCGGAGGATACGGGCCACGCTGTCGCCGATGGAGGCGTTGCGCAGGTGGCCGACGTGGGCGGCCTTGTTAGGGTTGGTCGCCGTGTGCTCGACCAGTGTCCGTCCCGGCGGGGGCGCCTCCCCGGGGAGGACCACCGGCGTGGCCCGGTCCAGCTCCAGCGCCTGGTCGATGACCGCGGTCGCCCACACGCCATCGTCCAGCCGGCAGTTGACATACCCCGGCGGGCTCACTGCCCAACTGGTCACGAAGGGGAGGTGGAGCGCCTCCAGCCGTTCGCGCAGCTCCTCCGCGATCTCGATCGGGCGACGCCGCAGCACCCGGGCGGCGCGGAGTGGGGCGGGGGTCGAGAAGTCGCCGAACTCCGGCCGGGCGGAACGGTCGACAACCGCCTCGACCTGCTCATCGACACCTGACGCGGTGAGGACGGCACGGACCGCTCGGATCAGCTCGGTGCGAACGTCGAGCATGGGCTCGGATCGTACTCGGAGAGGTGCGCGCGGCTGCTCGTCCCCGTCTACCGGGGGGCTCCGCGAACGGGATGATGCGCGCGGTAGCCCCAAATGGAGACAATGCCCGGCCGATGGGCACGATTCGCCACTGCGTGGTCCCCGCCGCCGGATTGGGCACCCGCTTCCTTCCCGCGACCAAGGTTCTCCCCAAGGAGATGCTCCCTGTCGTCGATCGCCCGGTCATCGAGTGGGCGATCGAGGAGGCGATGGCGGCCGGCGCCGGTGAGATGGTCCTGGTCGTCGCCAGCGGCAAGGAGTTGATCCAGGCCCACTTCGAGCGCCAGCCGGAGCTCGAGAAGGTGCTCGAGGCGCGCGGCAAGATGGCCGAGCTGGCTGCGGTCCGCCACTCGCAGGACATGGCCCAGATCCGCTACGTGCTCCAGGAGAAGCCGCTCGGCCTGGGCCACGCGGTACTCTGCGCCGCCGATGTTGTGGGCGACAATCCGTTCCTCTGCATGCTCCCCGACGACCTCTCGCACGCCGAGCCCCCGATCCTGGCCCAGCTCCGCAAGGCCTGGGACGGGGTCCAGTCGACGGTGCTCGCGCTGATGCGGGTCTCTGGCGACGAGATCTCCCGCTACGGCTGTGCGACCGTGGGCGAGACCAGGGGCCGTCTCCACCGGGTCACCGCCGTCGTGGAGAAGCCCAAGCCTGATGAGGCTCAATCAGACCTTGCCATCATGGGCCGCTACGTGCTCTCTCCCGGGATCTTCGGCGCCCTGCGCCGTACCCCGGCCGGGGAGGGCGGGGAGATCCAGCTGACCGACGGCATCGCCGGCCTGCTCGAGGCGGGCGAGGAGGTCTGGGGGCTCGAATTCGAGGGTGAGCTGCTCGACGTGGGCACCCTCGATGGCTGGCTGACCACCAATGTGCGCCTGGCTCGCGAACTGGGCCGGACGCCCGCGCTTCGGGGAGCACTCGAATGACTGGGCTATTCCGCCGCGAATGGGGCGCCATCCTCTTCGTCGCCACCGTCCTCATCGGAGCGGTCGTCGTCGTCATCTCGTTCGCGATCGGCTCCAACCATGGTACCGCCGCCCCCCCTCCGCCTCCCTGCCCGTCCTACACGCCCTGGCAGACCCCTGCGGCGGGGGCGACCCCGACGCCGGCGCCCTTCGCCTTCGGCAACTGCCCGACCGCGCCCACCGCACCGCTCGCGAGCGCCAGCCCGACGCCCACCCCGAGCCCGTCGGCCTCCGCCTCGGCTTCCGCCTCCGCCTCCGCGTCGGCCTCCGCCTCGGCTTCCGCCTCCGCCTCCGCGTCGGCGAGCCCGACGCCCACCTCGTAGGCGCCCAGCCCCGGCCGGAGTCCGTCCCCAACTGGGCCTGGCGTCTCCGCGCGCCGGTCGCTGAGCCCGAACCCGAACCGCGCGCCCGCTCCCGCCCGGTTGAGGGCGTGCACCTCAGGAGGAGCCGAGCTGGCTCTCCAGGGAGGGGATCGGAGCGGCGCTGCACACCGAGCCCGGCTGATTGCCGGTCACCTCACAGATCCCGGCGGTGACCCAGTTGGCGTTCCCGATGATCGGCTTGGCGACCTGGCTTGTGGCGTCGGTCAGGGTGCCGGCGATCTGCTGCCAGGTCATCCCCTGGAGCACCTCGGGACTGGCGCCGCTGCCGCTCACGATGTAGCGGTTGGCGAGGTCCTGGAAGGGGATGCCGCCGGCCTGGGTCGAGTAGGGGGAGGTGTCGTAGGTGGTGA
>PLNE01000191.1 GCA_003141695.1 Candidatus Dormiibacterota bacterium | reverse complement strand
CGCGGGACGGAGGAGACGGTCATGGAGCCGGTAGCCGGGTTGCAGCTCGGCGACCACCGTGTCCTCGCTCACCTCGTCGGACTCCTCGCCACCGATGGCCTGGTGGACTGACGGATCGAAGCGCGCGCCGACCGTCTCGACGGGCGCTACCCCGAGGGTGCTCAGTGCCTGCTCGAACTGGATCACCACCATCCGGAGCCCGTCCAGGAGCTGCTGGCCACCGGCATCCCCCGCAGAGTGGCCAACGGCGCGACGAAGGTTGTCGAGCACGGGAAGGAGCGCCAGGGCGGCGTCCTCGGACGCGTACCGCCCCCGGTCGGCGAGCTCCTGGGCCTTGCGCCGGCGGAAGTTCTCGAAGTCGGCGGCGAGGCGCAGAAGCTGGTCACCGCGCTCGGCGAGCTCGGCCCGCAGGCTCTCGACATCCTTCGCCGCGACGGATTCCGGGGCGGTGGCCGCCACCGCCTCGGCGTCAGGAGGAGCCTCGCCGGCCGGGACGGCCGCGGGTGTGCTGCCGGCGCCCGGCGCATCCGGGCCGGGGGCCCCGGAGGCGGTGACACCGGGACGGGATGGCGGCTGGCCGTGGGAGGCGCGAACGGGTCTCCCGTCCACACTCCGCCTGGGGTGGTCGCTCATCCTCGGTCTCCTCGATCACCGGACATGGTCAACTGAGCACCCGCGTCACCGCTTCGCCAACCCGATCGGCCACGAAGCGCACCCGCGGGGCAACCTGCGAGTACGGCATCCGGGTGGGGCCCAGCACCCCCACGGTGCCACCCCTCCCCTCTCCAGCGCGATACGTGGTCAGCACCAGGCTGCAGCCGCTCAGCTGGGAGATTCCGGACTCGGTACCGATGACGACGGTGACCGGACGTCCCGCGGGCGCGATCCCACCCGCTATCCCCTCGTTCTCAGCGGAGCCGGCCTCCTCGAACGCCGCGGCGAGCAGCTCGCCGAGGACCCGCTCCTCCTCGACCAGTTCCAGCACCTGGGCGAGCCGCTGGACGTCGCCGAACTCAGGCTGGTGAAGGAGGTTGCGCACCCCGTCGTGGACGATCAGGGTGTCCTGCCGGGACTCCACCGAGTGGAGGAAGGTGGCGATATCGCCGACGACCTCGGAGCGGAGCGAATGCACCGGATCGCCGCCCTTGCTGGCCTCGATCTGGGCCCCGTCGAGCCCGACGATCTCCGCGTTGAGCCCGCCGGCGAGCCGGCTCAACTCCTCCTGGTCGGCCTCACGGCTGAGGGCCATCGGGTGCTGCCGGATCACGTTGCCGTCCAGCACCAGGATGAGGAGGGCGTGAGCGGGATCGAGCGAGACCAGGTCGAGGTGCTTGACGGCGACACTGCGGGCCCGGGGGCCGGTGACGATGCTCAGAGCGTCGACGGCCACGGCGAGCACCTGGGCGGCCAGCTCCAAGACCCCCTCGATGTCGGCGGGCATGACCGCCAGGCGCGGCTCCAGCTGGCGCCGCACCCCTCCTGGGAGCTCCTCCTCCTGCATCAGGAAATCGACGTAGTACCGGTAGCCGCGATCGCTCGGCACACGGCCGGCGGAGGTGTGGGGCTGGAGGAGGTAGCCGACCTCGACCATGGTCGCCAGCTCGTTGCGGATGGTGGCGGCAGACCAGGTCGCCAGGTGCAGAGCGAGGGCGTGCGACCCCACCGGCACCCCCGTGGCGGTATAGTCCGCGACCACCGCCTTGAGGATCTGCTCCTTGCGGGTATCGAGAGGGATCCAGCTCTCCATGGCTCTCCCGGACCGGCGGCTCCACCCGGAGCCACCTTAGCACTCGCTAGTCCTGAGTGCTAAATCCTAGCACCGGCCCGGCCGGCGAGCTCGCCGGGCCGCCCCGGGAGCCCAGACCGTGGCCCCGCGAGTGGAACTCGGGGGTCCAGCGGTGGCCTTCGCCGAGGTGAGCGGAGTGGAGCAGGTCGAGCACCTCCTGCGCTTTCCAGCGCTCCATGGCGAGCACGGTGCTCCGCGAGAGCCCGGCACGGAGGAGCTCCGTGACGACAGGTTCGGGCACAGGTTCACGGCCTGGAGAGCCAGGAGTACGGCGCATTATTGATGCAATCGTGGGCTAGCCGCATGCCCGCCCGAAAGCCCTGCGGCGACACTGTGACCCCTCCGTCTTGACCGGGCATGACGCCTCAGCGGCGGCGTTACAGATGACCACAGCGGCGCTACCCGACCCGATACTGGTGCGCTCCGACAGCTAGGCGACGAGCTGGCGGATCACCTCGTCGAGCACCTCCTGCCCCTGTGCGGTGGTGCCGACACGGCCGTCGCGACGCCAGAGCAGATCCGCAGCGACGAGCGCATCGGCGCGCTCACCGAGCGGCCCGGAGACGGCGATCCCTTCGGCGAGGCGCAGACCCAGCAGGATGCGCTCCGCCTCGGCATCGGCAGCAGTGACCGCCTCGGAAGCCTCGATGGGGAGCGCGCCGGAGCGAGAGACCTCCACGTAAGCGGGGAGGCTGCGCCCGTGCCAGTAGCGGAGTCCGATCGCGCCAGGGGGCACCGGGATGTCGACGAGGGTGCCGAGCCCGGCCGGGAGGTGCCCGTGGGCGCCGAGCCCCGCACCGAGGTAGTGGCCGCGCCGCCAGTAGACGAGATTGTGGCGGCACTCCTCGCACGGCTGCGCGTAATTGCTGACCTCGTACTGGTGGAGACCGGCCGCATCGAGGACGGAGACCGCGATCCGGTGCTGGCGGAGAGCGGCCTCGGGATCCACGGCGGGCTTCTCGCCGCGGCGCACGCTGGCATGGAGCGGCGTCCCCGCCTCGACGGTCAGCTCGTAGGCGGAGACGTGGCCGGGACCGAGGGCCGCGACCCGCTCCAAGGTCGAACGCCAGCGGGCATCGTCTAGGCCGGGGACGGCGTAGATCAGATCGCAGCTGATCCGCGAGAAGCCGGCACGGCGGACCTCCTCGACGGCGGCGAGGGCCCGCTCCCGATCGTGGACACGACCGAGAAAGGCGAGGATGTCCGGTTCCAGGCTCTGGATGCCGAGACTCACCCGGTTGAAGCCGGCCTCCAGCCACGCCGCGGCGCGCGCGTGAGAGGTGCTGGAGGGATTGGCCTCGAGCGTGACCTCGCAACCGGGGGCGAGGGCAAAGCCCGCCCGCACCTCGTCGAGGACGCCGCCGAGCCGGGCGGGGTCGACGAAGCTCGGGGTGCCGCCGCCGATGAAGACGGTGTCCAGTTCGAGGCGGCCGAGCCGGACGGCCAGCCCGCGGACCTCGGCCCGGAGCGCCTCGACGTATTCGGCCTCCCGATCGCGACCGGGCAGGGAGACGAAGTCGCAGTACTCGCAGCGTCGTTCGCAGAAGGGGATGTGGAGGTAGAGCGACCGGACGCCCGCGCGGCCGGCCGCGTGGGCATCCGTCATCTCACAGGGGCTCGCCGGCACTCACCGGCCAGCCCGTCCCGGGACCTGCCGCGGTCCCCGCGGGGGCCGGCGGAACCAGCGCGCGACCGGCGGGAAGATGAGCGGGACGAGCACGAAGCCGGAGGCTGCGGCGATGATCTCGGCCACCGCCACGCCGGTGCCGGTCGTGGAGCCGATCGTGCTCACCTCCAGGTAGTAGACGAGGGTGTCGACCACCGCCACCAGGGCACCGAAGACGAGCACCTCCACGACCCGGGGACGGGCCCGCTTCCGGAGCCGGGCTGCCATCGGGCGCGCCACCAGGGCGGCCACCGCGAGCACCACGATGGAGATCTCGGAGATCGCGAGGCCGACAATGCCCCCGATCAGGCTGCCGGGCGTGTACAGCTGCTGGGTGACCGCGGTGCCGGCGGACGGCGGCGACGCGAGCGGGCTGGAGAGGGTGATCCGGTAGGTGGTCGAGTTGACCGACTTGACCGTCGCCGGCTGACCGTCGATGAGGATGCCGGCGGCGACGAAGTCCACTCCGGCCCCGCCGGCCAGGGTGAACTGGGTGGTGGTGGGCGCCGGGCTGGACGCCACGGCCGCGCAGACGCCCAGCGTTTCCGGGCCCACCGTGCTCTGGCTGATCGCCGCGCCGGAGGCGGGCGCCGCGTCGAGCGGTGCCGTGAGCGTGACCCGATCGCCGTTGATCGCCGCGACGTGCGCCTCCGTCCCGCCGACCTCGATGGCGGCGGCCGCACCGCAGAGGAGCGTCTTACCGGCGCCGCTCGCCACCGTGAAGCTGGTCGCGGTCGGGGCCGGATTGGCCTGCACCGTGGAGCTGGTGGTGTCGGTCAGGCCGATGACGATGCCGATGACCAGGACCACCAGCGCGGTGAAGCCCGAGAGCGCGTAGTAGTCGAGCCGGGTCCACGTCGGCCCGAGGTTGGCCGCGGGACCGGCCACCGGCCGCATCGGACGCGGGGAGGCCGTCCGCGGGGGACCCATCAGGGACGCCATGAGACCCCGGCGCGGGGGCGGCCAGGGAGCGGGCTCTGGCTCGGCCACCGGGGCGGGGGAGCTGACGACCCGGGAGGGCCGGCGCTTGCGGCGGTGGCGGGGCGGAGCCACGCTCAGGCGCCTCGGCCGGAGAGAGCGGGCGGGGTCGTCAACGTTGCTGCCGATGGTGTCGTCATCAGTCCTCGTCCATCTGCAGGACGGCCATGAAGGCCTCCTGGGGGATCTCCACGCTGCCCACCCGCTTCATCCGTCGCTTCCCTTCCTTCTGCTTCTCGAGCAACTTGCGCTTGCGGGTGATGTCCCCACCGTAGCATTTGGCCAGGACGTCCTTGCGCATCGCCGACACCGTCTCGCGGGCGATGATCTTACCGCCCACCGCCGCCTGGATCGGAACCTCGAAGAGCTGCCGGGGGATGAGCTTGCGGAGCCGCTCGGCGAGCTTGCGCCCGTGGAGGTTTGCCCGGTCGCGGTGGACGATCATGGAGAGGGCGTCGACCCGCTGCCCTCCCACCATGATGTCGAGCTTGACCAGNNCGCGACTTGAGCTGGTCGTAGAAGTCGTGGATGATCTCGCCGAGGGGGAGGTCGTAGGTCAGCGACACCCGGTCGCCGGCCTGGTGCACGAGGTTGCGAAACTCGCCGCGCCGGTCCTGGCAGAGCTCCATGACGGTTCCAACCTGGGCGCTCGGCACCAGGATGGTCGCCGTGCAGCGGGGCTCTTCGATCTCGTCGATCGCGGACGGGTCGGGCAGCCGCTCCGGGTTGTCCACGGGGATGAGCTCGCCGGTCCGCAGCCGGACCCGGTACTCGACGGTCGGGGCGGTGGTGATCAGGGAGAGATTGAACTCGCGCTCCAGCCGCTCCTGGACGATCTCCATGTGGAGGAGCCCGAGGAAGCCGCAGCGGAAGCCGAAGCCAAGGGCCGCTGAGGCCTCCGGCTCCCAGACCAGCGACGCATCGTTGAGGTTGAGCTTCTCGAGCGCCTCCTTGAGCTCTTGGACGTCGTCGGAGTCGATCGGGAAGATGCCCGCATAGACCATCGGGGTCACGCTCCGATAGCCGGGGAGCGCCGCGGCGGCCGGGCGGTCGGCCAGGGTCACGGTGTCGCCGACCTTGGAGTCCCGGACGTTCTTGATCGACGCGATCAGGTAACCGACCTCACCGGTGGTCAGGCCCTCGGTGGGTGTCATGCCCGGCCGGAATACGCCCACCTCGTCGACGACGAACTCCTTCTCCGTCGCCATCATGCGGATCCGCTCCCCGGGGCTGATCGAGCCGTCCACCACCCGGACGTAGACGACGACACCCCGATAGGCGTCGTACTTGGCGTCGAAGACCAGCGCTTTGAGGGGGGCCTCGGGGTCGCCCTGCGGCGGCGGGACCCGGGCGACCACCGCCTCGAGGATCTCCTCGATCCCGATCCCCTGGCGGGCCGACGCCAGGATGGCACCGGCGCCGGGGAGGCCGATCACCTCTTGGATCTCCCGGCGCACCAGCTCGGGGTCGGCGGCAGGAAGGTCGATCTTGTTGATGACCGGGATGATCTCGAGGTCGTGCTCCAGGGCGAGGTCGACGTTGGCCAGGGTCTGGGCCTCGATCCCCTGGGTCGCATCGACCACCAGGACGGCGCCCTCGCAGGCGGCCAGGGCACGGGATACCTCGTAGGTGAAGTCCACGTGGCCGGGAGTGTCGATCAGGTTGAGCTCGTAGGGACGTCCGTCCCGAGCCGTGTACTCCATCCGCACCGCCTGGGCCTTGATGGTGATGCCCCGCTCCCGCTCCAAGTCGAGGGTGTCCAGGACCTGGTCCTGCATGTCCCGGAGAGCGACCGTCCCGGTCACCTCCAGCAGGCGATCGGCCAGAGTGGACTTCCCGTGATCGATGTGGGCGATGATCGAGAAGTTGCGGATGTCGTCGCGGCGAACCGGGGGCACCGCGGCATCGTATTCCCGGTGTTGCATCGGCCGCACCGGGCGAGCGGGACGGCGTTGCCCCAGGGGCACGCTCCACGCGCCCGGCACGGCCTGCAGACGCTCAGAACAGATGGTTGACGATCCCGTCACGGTGCCACGGGCTCTCAGCCGGATCTGAGCCTGCGCAGCACAATGGGGGATCATGACGATCGAACCTCGTGGCCGCGTGATTGGCCTCGATATCTCGGGGACTTTCGGGGGGGGGATGCGGGGGGCGCTGGTCGATGGCACGGGGTCGCTGCTCGCGCGGAAGGACGCCATCACACCCAGAATCAATCCAGAGGACCTGATCGAAAGCCTGGTCACCATGGCCATCCGGCTCGCGGAGCAGGCCCAGCGGGAGGGCGCGCCGGCGTCGGCTATCGGGGTGGCTGTCCCGGGCCTCATCAACGAGGCCTCGGGGATGGTCCACCGCAGCCCGAACCTCCCATTGCAAAACGTGCCGCTGGGTCAGATCCTTCGGGATCGGCTGAAGATGCCGGCCTTCTTGATCCACGACGCCAGCGCTGGCGCCATCGCCGAGTACGCCCTGGGGGCCGGGCGGCCAGTGTCAGACATGATGCTGGTGGTGATCGGAAGCGGGGTGGGCAGCGCCGTCGTCAGCGACGGCAGGATCCTCCGCGGGGCGCACGGAACCGCGGGAGAGATCGGGCACATCGTGATCGACCCGGCGGGAATCCTCTGCGGATGTGGTGGCCGCGGCTGCGTCGAGACCTTCGCCTCCGTGACCTCGATCGCCCGCCGCTACACCATGGCCGCCAAAGAGGCGATCCTCGCCGAAGAGGTGGTCGCCAAGGCGGCGGCCGGGAACCCCGCGGCGGCACGCGTCTGGAACGACGCTCTGGGGGCGCTCGCGACCGTGATCGCCACCGCGGTCGCCCTCATCGACTGTGCGCTCGTCGTCCTCTCCGGGACCATGAAGCTCCCCTCGGAGGCCCTGGCGCCCCTGGGAGCGCTGCTCGCCAAGAGGATCAATCTGGTCCAGCTTCCACGCGTGGAGGTGGGCGCTCTGGGCGAAACCGCCGGCATTCTGGGGGCGGCGGCCATCGCCTTCGAGCGCGCCGCCATGGGCGACGCCACCCACGAGTGGCGGCGGTCGAGCCGGTAGCCCCGCAGCCAGGACGTGACGTCTGGCGCGGCCTGACGCAGCGCTCTGCGACCGCATAGCCCGCCCCGGAGCGCCGGCTCTCGCGCTTGACATCGAGGAGCCCGAACCGGCTGCCGGCGCCCTCAGTACACGCAGCGGTACTGACCGCTCCTCCGCTCGGACCGGGAGCCGTCGGCTCCCGTCCTCGCTCTGTACCGGTCAGTTGATGTCGACGTGAACCAGGTCGAAGGTGCTCTTGTAGGCGCTGCCGTTGCTCACCACGTAGCGCAGCTCCAACCCGGAGACGGCGGTGGCGCTGTTGATCACCGAGACCACCGAGACGGTCTGGGTCGCCATGGTGGTGGTCTCGTTGGCGATCGAGAAGGCGGTCCAGGTGGAGCCGCTGTTGGCGGACACCTCGATGTAGGTGGTGGTGCCGTTGCCCGGGGCGACGCTGGCGTCGGACACCAGGGTCACCACCGCCGAGGTCACCGGGGCCGCGCTGGCCACGGCGGGGGTGAAGGTCCACTGCAGGTACTGGGTGGCGACCGGCGCAAACCAGGTGGAGCCGCCGTTGGTGGTCTCCCGGAGGTAGCCCGCGCCGCCCGTCCCCGACGAGCCCACCGCGTAGCAGTTGAGCGCGGAGAGGCAGTCGAAGCCCCAGATGTCGTAGGTGGTCCCGGAGGTCTGGGCGGTCCAGCTGGTGCCATTGGTGCTGGCGACGATCACCCCGGCGTTGCCTCCAGCCCAGCAGGCGGTGGCGGAGTAGCACTGGATGGCATAGAGGGCATCGGTGGTGCCGGAGGTCTGAGCGGTCCAGGTGGTCCCGCCGTTGCTGGTGGCCAGGATCACGCCGGCGCCCCCCGCTGCCCAGCACTGGGTGGTGGAGACGCAGCTGATGCCGTAGAGCTCCTGGGTGGTGCCCGAGGTCTGCGCCGCCCAGGTGGTGCCGCCGTTGGTGGTGGCGATGATGGTGCCGGCGGCGCCTGAGGCCCAGCAGTCGCTGGCCGAGACACAGGAGATCTCGTCGAGGGTGTTGGTGGTGGTGGAGTTCTGGGCGGTCCAGGTGGTGCCGCCGTTGGAACTCACCAGCATGACCCCGCCGAAGCCCGAGACCCAGCACTGGGTGGTGGAGACGCAGTCGACCGCGGTGAGCTCCTGGGTGCTGCCCGAGGTCTGCGCCGTCCAGGTGGTGCCCCCGTTGGTGGTGGCCACGATGGTGCCGTTGGCCCCGGTCGCCCAGCCGTCGCTGGCGTTGAGGAACCAGCCCCCATACCAGACCGGGTTCGACGGCGTGGCCTCCTCGGTCCAGCTCGCGCCGCCGTTTGTGCTCGCCCAGATGTCCCCCTGGTAGGTGTACGCCCAGCACTGGCTGGCGTTGGCGCAGCCCATCCAGTCTGGGGACTGGCCGCCGAGCAGTGTCGCGGCGGCGCCCCAGTTGGTGGTGTCGGTGTAGGTGGTGCCCCCCGCCGCCGCCATGGCGTAGAGGTTGGTGCCGCTCTGCGTGTACGGTCCAGTGAAGGCGGTCCCCCCGGTGCCGATGGTGTCGTCGAGGCCGCCGGTGGGCGGCAGCGAGAGGGCCATGTCCACGTCGGCGGCTGGCATCCAGCTCGGGGTCCCCGAGTAGACCTCGTAGTAGTACTGGGTGTTGTAGGCAGCCGTGACCGCACTGTCGGTGTACGTGATCGCTGACCCCGCCAGCGTCGCGATCGTCGAGTACGGTCCGGCCGGCGCGGTGGCCCGCTGGACGGTGATCCCGGTGCTGCCGGGCACCGCGGTCCAGGAGATGGTCACCGTCCCCTGGGCGTCGGTGCAGGTGGTGGGGTAGGCGGGCGAGAGGCCGCTGCAGTGCACGGAGTGGACGGCCACCGCGCTGGCGGCGGCCGCGGTCACCATGTTGGTGGCGTTCTCGCTGAGCCCCTGCCAGGCGCCGAGCACGCCCCCGCCGGCCACGCCGATGCCGACCACGATGGCGACCAGGCAGGTGGTGATCACCTGCCAGGGCCGGGGCGGCCGACGGTGCGCGGATACAGACATGGCACCCTGACACTAGGCCGGCCATACGACATGGCTGCTGCCCATCCGTGACGGTCTCGCAAACATCCGGCGCGCACGGGTCGCAACTGGAGCGGGACCCAGCGGGGCTGCCGGCGCCGGCAGGCCGCGATCAGCCGGTCATGAGGGCCCGGATCGCAAGCAGCAGGGCCACCAGGAAGCCGACGGCGAAGGTCCACGCCTCCCGTCGCGGCGCCCATCCGCGGGCAAAGAGCACGGTGAGAGGGAGAGAGACCAGGGCCAGCGGGCCGTACATGAGATGGAGCCCCTCGGCGGGGCGCTCGCCGGCGAAGAGCAGGCTGATCCCGGCGATCCCCTGCAGCACGAGGGCCGCCACGGCGAGCCAGAGGTAGGCCCGCACGGTGGGCAGCCGCCGCGCATCCCGGACGGCGAGGAGGGCGAGGACGAGCCCGGCGGCGAGGACGATCAGGAGGGCATAGCCCAGCCGCTCATGGACGGTGGTCAGCACGCCGGCCGCCCCCGACGGTCCGGCCATTCCCAGCGCGAAGCCCAGGCTCACCGCAGGACCACGGCGAGCCCGCTCGAGGGGAGGGTCGTGTAGACGGAGGCCGAGCAGTCCCACGCAGTCTCGGTTCCCTCGGGGACCAGGAGGCCGAGATGGTCGCCGATGCGCCGGCGCCAGCCGAGTGGCGAGCCGGGCGGCGTCAGCTCCACCGGCTCCCCGTCAACCAGGGCGCCGTGGGTGGCGTCCACCGCGACCGCGAAGGCGTCGACCAGCTCCCACCAGGAGTCCTCGTCCACACGGGGGACGACCTCGTCCATGCCGGGCAGGGCGAGGGCAGCCTCCACCACCTCCCCGCCGGAGGTGACCACCGACTCGAGGTGGACGGGGAGCCCGTGCCACTCCGCCTCCTGGGAGTGGAGGATCGGCCGGCCCCTGCCGGTGCCGAGGCTCCGGAAGCGCTCGGTGGGCCGCAGCCCGAGCCGCCCCAGCTCGACCAGCGCGGTGGTGAGCGGCCAGGGACCGCTGCCGGCGGACTGCCGGCAACGCACCCGGATGCAGCTCTCCTCGACGGTCGTGATGTGCACCCGCCAGACTGGGGCGGCGGGCGGGATCTCCCCGGCGACGGCGGCGTCCCACCCGGTGCGCGCACCGTCTCCGCGGTCCGGGAGCTGCTCGCGGGCCGGGATCTGTTCGGACGCTGGGAGCCGGATCATGAGCCCTGGGTGGTGTCGGGAGGCACGCAGATGTTTGCACGCAGGGCGCCGGCACCGGCGGCCATCCCGCCCCCGAGGGGCAGGGCGACGGCAAAGGTCCCGTATTCCCCCCAGGTCACGTAGCTGGTGGCCCGGATCGGCGGGTAGATGAGGATCACGGTGATCGTCTGCCCCGGGTCAATGTTGACCGAGCAGCTGCCGTCGATGGCCACCGAGCTGAGGCCGGCGAGCGGGTAGGCGGGGTAATAGAACTTGTTGAAGGTGGACTTGCTGAGGCCGTCGGGGCAGAGTGCCCCGGCGGAGCCGTTCTCGCAGGTGGCCCACGATGAGGAGGCGATCTGGAGCGAGTCGAGCTCTGGGTTGCTACCCGCCAGACCGGAGTTGGTGAGCTGGAAGCCCACGACGGTGAGGTCTCCCAGGCCGCGGAGCGACGCCCACTGGCTCCCCGCCCCGAGCGTCTGGGCGAGCGGCTCCATGGGGATTCGCCCGACCAGGGTGACGTGGATCGGATCCGGGTTGACGTAGATGCCGCCGTCGGGGCTGGTGTCGTAGGTGGCGGAGGCGAGGGTGTGCGGATGCCCGGCCTGGGGCAGACCGAGCTGGGAGGCCGAGAGGCTCAGTGGGCCGCCACAGGCCGAGACGATGGCGACGACGCTCACCAGACCCAGGGTCAGGCGCGGAAACCGCCGGCGCCGGGCGTGCCGAGAGGGGGATGCGAGAGACAGGGTGTGCCGGGTCACGGCGTCGGCCCCTTCAGCGTCGCTCCAGCAGCGGCCGGCTGAGCAGCCCGACCGCGGCCAGGACGACCACGATGGCGGCGGCGCTGACCAGCAGGACGGTCGCCGAGGAGAACGCGGGGGTGCCGCCCAGGGCGCCGATGAAGGCGCTCCCCAGCTGGCCGAAAGGGTCGATGGTGGCAACGGTCCAGCCCCACCCCAGGCGGGGAACGCCGGTGAAGAGCCCGCCGAAGAAGAGCAGAGGCGCCAGCAGGACGCAGACGTCGAGGAGCACCTCCCCCACCCCGCCGGCCAGGCAGGCGACCACGCATCCGAGCAGGCTGCCGGTGAGCAGCCCGGCCATCACCGCGAGCAGCAGGCCGGCCCACTGGTCGGGGGAGGCACCCCCGGCGACCGCCACCAGGACGATCACGGGGAGCAGCTGGAGCAGGTCCACGATGGCCCCCGCTCCAACCACGCCCCCGACCACCCTCCACCCCGGCCGGGGCACCAGGGCCATCCGGACGAGGAGACCGGACTGCCGGGCCCGGGCGAGGTTGACCGCGGTACCGACGGCGCCCATCATCGCGACCAGCACGGTGAGGAGCATCCCGGCCCAGAAGGTCGGGGCACCGCCGATGATGAGCGGCAGCGCCAGGACCAGCGGGATGCCCACCTTGAGGGCGAGGGCGCGGCGCCGGGCGGCGACCACCAGCAGCTCGCGGCCGAGGGTTCCCCGGGGCATGACGCGGGCCAGGACGGCCCGGCGAGGGGTCGCACCTGGGAGCGCGCGGCGCGCGGCCCTCCGGCGGATCGGCATCGCCGCGTTCATCGGGAACCTCGGGCCGGGATCACGGCCGGCACACCCATCTCGCTCTCGTCTCCGTCCCTTCCCACCAGAGCGTGGAAGCACTCGCGGAGGTCGGGACGGCGCACCTCGAGGCTGCGCACCCCCGAGCCGACGGAATCGGCGGCCGCCACCAGCTGGGCGAGCGCGGCGTCCTCCTCCAGCTCGGCGACCACCAAGCCGTCGGCGGCCGAGAGCAGCACGACGCCGGAGAGGCTGGCCAGCCTCTCCGTCACCGCCAGGGTCAGCGCCTTCTGCGACCACGCGGGGCCTGGGTTATCCGGTGCCCCACCCGGCGGGCTCGACCCCGTGGCCGGCGTGGTGGAGGCACCGCTCCGACCCTGGGCGGCCTCGCCAACCCGCAGCTCCACGATCCGCCTCCGGGGCACCTCGGCGAGCAGCTCGGGAAGCGGAGCCACCCGGAGGCAGCGACCCTGGTGGAGCATGGCCACCCGGTCCGCCACGGCCGCCACGAACTCCGGGTCGTTGCTCGCCACCACGGTGGTGAGCCCCGCTGCCGCGCGCGCCCGCAGCGCGGAGGTGACCACCGCTGCGCCGTCCGGGTCCAGTCCGGCGCTCGGCTCGTCGAAGAGGGCCAATGCGGGCCGGTGGGCCAGCGCCTGGGCCAGCGCCAGCCGGCGCCGCAGGCCGTAGGAGAGCGTGCCCACCGGCTCGTCGGCACGGTCGCCGAGACCCAGGCTGGCCAGGGTCTCGGAGGTCAGCCGCCGGGCCAGGTCGGCATCACCGACCCATTGGCGGCACCAGAAGTAGGTCGCCTGCCGGGGGGAGAGGGTCGTCTCCTCGATCGGCTCGTCGGCCGCGTATCCCATCTGCCTACGGGCCCGCCGCGGAGAGGGATCACCCCACCAGCTGACCCGACCNNTTGGACCCCATGAGGGCGAGCACCTCGCCGGCGCGGACGTCGATGTCGATGGGCCCGACGCTCCGCCCGCCCGGGTAGCGCCGGATCGCGCCGCTCACCACGACGCTCGGAGGTTGACCGGCAGGGCGCGCGGCCTGCGCGCGCTCGGCGGCGACCAGCGCGGTCACCTGCCCACCTCGAACAGGGTCCGCACCTGGGCCGCCACCACGGTCGGTTTGAAGGGCTTGCGGATCACCCCCGCCGCCCCGGCACGGACGGCCCGCTGCGCGCCCGCCTCGTCATCGTGATCGCAGATGGCGAACCAGCCCACACGGGGGCCGGCGCCGTCCGCCATCCAGGCCCGGGAGTCCCCGCCGAGGTCGACCTCGACCAGGGCGACATCGGTCTCCGGGGTGCCCACACCCGCCGTCCGGAGCCAGGTCACCTCATATCCCTCGCGGCGGAGCTTCTGCTCGAGGATGCGGCCGACCATCGGCTCTCCCTCGAGGATCAGCAGCTGGCTCATCTCTCCTTCCCTCCCGAGGCCGTTCCGCCGGCCGAGCCGAGCTCCCACGGCTCGTAGAGCCGGACCAGGCTTCGCTCGTCGACGTCGCCGACCGCGAGCAGGGCGCTCTCCAGGTGCCCGGTCGCCAGGGCGTCGCGGGCCATCCCGGGGGTGGTCACCCGGTGGGCGATCAGGTCGGGACCGCTCATCACGATCTCCCAGCCCATCTCCTCCAGGTGGGAGCAGACGAAACCGATCATCCCCAGCCGGTGAGCGAGGTGGGCCTGCAGGGCCGCGAGTGCCGCCGAGACGGGCACCTCCCCGGTGACCACGTCGACGTGCGAGCTCTGCAGGGCGTGCAGCTCGTAGAGATGGCGCATCCACACGGGCCAGGGCGGCGCCACGGTCTCGGCCAGCTCCTGGTCGGCGGGGCCGAAGAGGCGCATCCGGAGGGCGACGCTGCCCATGGGCAGCTGCAGGGGGACGGTGCTCATGGCCCGATCGGACGCTGGCTGAGCGGGATGTCGGGCGCCGGCTGCTGGAGGATCACCTGGTGGTTGATGGTGATGTTCTGGTTGACCAGGTAGGGACTGCGCGAGCTCTCGCGGATGATCCCCATGATCAGCATCATCAGCCCGACCACGACCGCCATCCCGATCAGAAGACGCTGGCTGCCGCGGGTGGCCCGGCCCATGGTCATGGGGGCCCGGACCCTGGCCCGGATGTAGGACCAGAGAGCGTAGAGCGCGATGAGCATGTCCGCGATCAACACCATCACCTTCCAGGGGAAGAAGAAGCCGAGCGGGTCCTCGAGCCCGCCGTCCCAGAAGGGCTTGGCGAGGTGGGCGGCCACGATGTCGGGATAGGAGCCGGCGAACCAGGCGGGCTGGATCCCGAAGAGCCAGAGCAGGATGAGCAGGATCAAGAGGACCTGGTGACGGCGGGCGACCGCGTGCTGGCCGGCCGCCTTGAGCCGCTGCCAGAAGTAGGCGACCCCGAGGATGAAGATCAGCCCCAACCCGGCGAACTGAGCCAGGAAGATGTTGGAGATCCAGCCGTACATCATCTGGTACCAGCTGTCCAGGGAGTGGAGCTGGATCTCCTTGGCGTAGCTGTAACCGACCCAGATCTGGATGATGGTCAGACCAAAGGCGAAGAGCATCCCCCACTGCCCGGCCCAGTCCCAGTAGGCGGCCTCGCGGTTGCGTTCGCGCACCAGCTCGCCCTCGGGCATGGCTCCCAGCGCGCGCACCGGCGACCGCCGGCCGGAGGCCAGCGCCGGCGCCTCCTCGCGCCGGGTGACCCGCAGGTACTGAAAGGCGGAGACCACCGCCACGAGCGCCCCCGCCCAGGCGATGTTGCCGATGGTGCGGTGGACGGTGAGCGGGAGGTTGGTGGGGTTGAGGAACTGGAGCAGGTAGCCGGTGTTGACGGTGGCGCCCTGGACCGTCGGGGTGAGCATCTGCGAGGCGATGACGTCGATGAGAAACATCTGGAACCACTGGTCGATGTTGAGCAGGATGACCATGCC
>PLNE01000155.1:20757-101294 GCA_003141695.1 Candidatus Dormiibacterota bacterium | reverse complement strand
GCGGCGGCATGGTTGGCCATGGAGGGAATCATCCTCCCTCACGGCTAATACCGCAAGCTATTTGCGCCGTGCTGCACTAGCTAGGTCAATTCGCCGGAGACGGGGTCCCCACTGGTCCGACCTTGCGCACGCGTGTCAGCATCGTCCATCCAGTCACGCAACTCACTACCACAACCGCTGCAAGGACCGGAACCAGCTTCCGATCGGGGCTCACTAGAAACTCAGATGCGGCGATGGTCACCACGTCCTCTGGACCGCTCGGGTGCTGCACTGTCGCGTGCTTTGTGACGCGGTAGCGGGTCGCCACGGCCAGCTGGAGTTGCTTCTCTCCGCGTTTCGCGGTGGCGTGAGTCGCGACCCACCACGGTTCCGTAGGCAGGGGCGATGGTCGGAGTAATGTTCGCGGTCCGGGCCGAACGACAAGATATGACCCGGATTCGCTCATTCCCTCGCGTGACACGAAGTGGATCCCGCCGGCCTCGGACCGAAGCACCGTCGTGCTCGGCCACGCCGAAGAGGTGCTGATGATCGTGATCTCGTTGTCCTTCCTGGTGATGCGCTGCTCGGCCATATACTCGACATCACCTTCCCACTTAGCCATGTGGGCGCCCACTTGCGGGATGGGAAGCGTGACCGGACCACGGAGCGCAGGGGCAGCCGCCTCGTCGTCAAGCCACTGACGAAACCCCGACCGCCGGGCGAGCTCGTCGAAGGACACATCGTCGCCTATCACTCCGGGGCCAGGATATCCCCTCGTGGTGCCAAAGGAGTGGACTCGACGATCTGCACCGAACGTGATCCTAATCTCTAGGGTCTCAAGGGCGATCGGTGCCAGGAGGCGAGTTCGTTGGCTACGGCGAAGTCTCCCCCCCCGATGGGATGGCACCAGGTTCAGTCGGGACCCGCTGGTGCTGCCCAGAGGCGCGGTGTGGCCCCGGCAGGAGATCAGGCTCGCCCACGCGAGGATTCGCGAATGTTCCCTGCGGCTAAGCCGGTCAGCCGCTCGGCCACCTCGTCACAAAAGCAGGGTCAAGGCCGCCGTCTCCTACAGGAGGCTTTCCAGAGCGAAGAAGCTCAAGGGCAGATTGGCCCACCAACGCGCTCGCCTTGCTGCCAGGATTCAGCGCCAGGCCGACGAAGGGGTCTCTTAGCAAGCTCGGTAAGAAGCTCAGCAACCTCGGCAACAAGCCGGGAGGTGACGCCTTAGCGTGGTGACCACCCGAGACCAGCCAAGCTTCCAGCTCGCCCTCGCCGGTGAAGGCTGGGAGCACCGGGCGGCCGCGGGGATCCTGGATGAATTCCAGACGAACGACTGGATCGTCGGGAGCCCGCTCGGCCATCGGGAAGATCAGGTCGCTCTGAGCGAGCGCTTCAAGGACGTTTCGGCGACTATCCGGCGTGTCGGAGGCGGAGAAGGCGGCGAGGGCGGCGGCCAGATCGTCGTTGGACATCCGGATCAGGATAGGCGTTGCGGAGCAAGCGCAGGCCGACGGCCACCGGGGGTGAACAAGAAGGTCAGCCTCGCCCAGGCCAGGATGCGTCAATGTCTCTTGAGATCGTCCGGTGCGGTCTGACTAGACTTTGGGCATGAAGGACACTCTGACGGTCGTAGAGGCCTATCGAGCGATGCACCAGTTCGTAACCGCCTACTGGGAAAGGGGCGGGAAGAGGGGTGGCGAAGTCCTGCTGTTCCTGAAGTATTCGGGTCCCGAGTACCCGCCGACAGCAGAGAACCCAGTGGGGTCAGACGACCCGGCGGCCTGCGGCGACTGGCTCGACGCAGTTCGCGACGCGACTGGGTAACTGACGGAGAGCGGCTGCCGACGCCAAGCTGGCCCACGCGAGCATGCGGCAATCTACCTAGAGGACGGGCTCACTCTGGGTCGGCCGTTCCACGCGCGCGGTGGAAAGATACACGGCATGAAAGCTGAAGCCCAAGATTGGCGGGGAGCGGGACCGTATCCGCGCCTGGCTGTTCGACGCTATGAATGACTTTCCGAATCTCCGACGCGTCCTGCGGATCTTCCAGTGCATGGCGGTCTTGGGCGTAGTGATCATCGCGGGCGCTCTTGTTGGCGGTCCGCTATTGCATCGTCTTGGTGGCGGAGCCATGGCGGCGGTTCTGGCTGTGGGGTGCATATACCTGGTGGTCAGCCTTTGGCTGTGGTGGCGAGGACGTCGTCTTCTCACCCGACTCCTGAAGGCGGGGCAAGCCCGTTCTGGCGAGCATGCATGACCATGTGCACGCGAGACTGCATCAATCTGCCCAAACGGATTTCCATCGGAGGAGGCCTGCCCTTCGCTGGTAAGGCTAGCCCCGCCCAGGCGAGATCGCGTCAGGGCAGGCCAGGGTGCGCCAATCACCTCTGGCGGGTGCCACCGGGGCGGTAAGCGGAGCTGACAGTCACGACGGCGCATGCTTAGGGCCATGCAGATACGTGATGGACATACGTCTCCACTGACGAACGGGGGCCGGCTGAGGCTCCTGCCAGTCTTTGGTTACCCAGCGTCGGCGCTGTTGATCGGAGCTGGGGGCGGCTACGTGTCACTCGTCGTCCCGGGTCTTGGTTTCGTCGCCGCCATCTTGGTGGCAGCTCTCCTGATACGTAAAGCCGGCGGTGAGCGCTGGACCACAGTTGGCGGCTTCATGATCGGTCTCGGCGCGGTAGTAGCCGCTCTCCTTCGGCCAGCGTTGACGAACCAAGACCCTGCGGTCCACTACGATCCGTCGACCGTCCCAGTCCTGATAGTGGGTGTTACCGTCGCTCTGGTTGGGGTCGGCATCCTTGTCTCTGCCGCCTTGCAACGCGTGCGGGTGGCGACTTCCCTGAGATCCGATCGGCATGCTTTTTAGTGCAAACCGGTATCAACGGCGCGCTTCGTGCGGCCGCGCGCGGAGTTTGCTTCTAAGGAGACGGCGGCACAGCACGCGAGCATTCGCCGATGTCGCTTGAGCGAGCAGTTGGTTATGGGCCCCCCCATCATGGTGGTCCGTCGTACCGGGTCAGGCCCAGGCCCTTGGGCGAGTCCCTTTAGGTGGCAGAGTAAGCCCGCCACTGCCACGCTGAGGAGCAAGCGCGCAGCTTTGGCCACAGCCGTCAGCCGCTCGCGCCACTCGTGGAGAGGATGATGCAGTCGCTCAAGGAAACGCCCGACGGCAGCCGCACTGCGTTGTAGCCCTCAGTCACGACGGTAATCGTCTCTCCGTCCTGCAGCGGGGAGGGGGATTGGCTCCACTGGCAGTAGGTCTTGAGGGTGGTTGTTGTTGCCAATTGGATGACGGTGCCACCTGATGTGGTGCGCTCGGACACCACCGTCCCCGTCACGAGCAGCGTGACCTCCCGATAGTCGGAGTAGAACTCATCGTTCTGCATTGCCTCGGCTGCCTGGTCTGGCGAGACTCGGCGCACCGACAGGTTGCCCAGCGCGATGCTGTTGCCCAGGAAGAAGGCTGCCCCACCGATCCCCACGAGCAGTATCACCAGGCCGGCCAGTCCGAGCAAGCGCGATCTCGCCATCTTCTCTCCAGAAAGCGGCTAGCACTCCTCTGAAACGCTGAGAAGGGGCGATCGGTTACTGGGGGTCCCTTCCGGCGTTGGAGCCGTACCCTTGACCGAGGCCGAGTGCCCCTGACCTGACCCCCCGGAACTGGTCAAGCGGACCAGCAAACGGGGACCGGTCACCGGCAACACCCACAGCCAAGAGGAAGCACGACGATGACCCCGAAGTCTCCTCCACTCCACCGTCCTCCTGATCGGCACCTCCCGCGGTCTGGGGCTCGCCATGGCCGAGGAATACCTCAACTACGGGTCGCAGGTCGTGGCGACGGTGCGCAGCGCACAACGAACCGAGTTGCACGACCTCCAAGACACGGCCGCCGGACGGCTGGAGATCGAGCACACCGACATCACCATCCCTGAGCACATCGTCGACCTGCACAACCGCCCCGCCTCGAGCACCTTCGATCTGCTGTTCGTCAACGCCGGCATTACCAACGACGCCGACGACAGCATCGCCGACAGCGGTCACCCGGCTTATGGTCATGTCCGGCCCCGGAAACTGGTCCACCTGATCTGGACCAGCGGGCGGGGTCCGGTCAAGGGATGCCAGCATCCACGCTGGAGTGGCGCACGCTACCGCAACCCTACTTCAAGCCCACTTCAAGAACCTGAAATGCGTCGGCCTAACCCCCGTGCTCGCCCGGTTTCGTATTCGAAATCGCGTTGTTTCTGAGCAACGCCTTGGTAAGGCGTAGGTCGTGGGTTCGATTCCCACCTTGGGCTCCAGCCTGACGGTAGCCCGGCTCTGTTCGCACGGGGGTCGCACGGAATTCGCGCACAGGCGCCTGCCGCACGTCCGCGTCCCAGCGCCTCCAGGATTCTCGGGGCGGTTCATACTGTCTGGCCTGATGGGCATGGACCTGGGCTGGATGGCCGCCACCGCTGACAGAGGCCTGTCTGACCTGATGAATTGCCTCTCGTTCGGGGCTATCGGGCCGGGCGTCGGAGGCGACGTCGCAAACCTCCAGGGTTCGCTTGGCCAATGTGGCTCGTGATGGTGCGGCGGCCGGTGTGCTGAGCTGGCTCCGCGAGACCTTGCGATCCGGGGCTGTCGTGGGCCACCCACACGACAATGCCCAAGCTCGAAGCCTCCGTGTGCGTTCTTCATGGACAGGGCTGCTGGCGATCTGCGCCGCGTGTAGCATCGTCCCCCTTTCACTACTTCGGTGGGTGCAAGTCGCTTATGGGGTAGGTGCACTCATGATCCTTCTCGCCACCGCTAGCCTGGTGGTTGGGGCGAAGGCTGACAAGGCTGTTAGACGTTCTCCACCGCGCAATGGGTCCCAAGCGAAGGCGCTCCGTGGCGATCGACGGGTTCATCGCGGGCCGTCGGTCCTCCACGTGATTTGGGGAAGTGCGTTCCTGGAGGAAGGCGTTAGCCTCTCCGAGAGATCCCTCCAGCTAATCGCACAAGCGCGAAATCGCCTCGGGATGGGCGCAGGAGTTCTCCTCATCAGTGGGAGTGCGGTCATCGTGCTAGGAGCTCCGACGGCCGGCGCAACTGTCGATGTTGTTGGCGCCCTGGTCGCTGCACTGGCGCTCCGTTTCTTTGTTGTCACTCGCATGCTGTCCCGCAGGCAATGACCGAACTCCGCGCCGGCGCCCTGTACCTGCCGCGCAGCCGGAGTTCGGGCGAATCACGCGCCCTTTGCTCGCGTCTTGCCCGCACTGTACCGGTGACGTAGCCCTGACGCATGATCCGAGAGGTGGCGGCCTCCTGGCGGGGCCCGACGATCGGGCGGAGCCGAGGATCTGGGATGTCGTCAAGGGTGACTGCCCAACACTGGGCCAGCCCAGTGGGCTGTTACTGTCACTGGAGCAAAGCGCGCAAAAGAGCCGATCAGAGTTGACGCTGAGCGGTCGCTTAGCGTCTACCCGGCGGGACTGCTCATGAGGGCGACCGAGTTGCTCATCGCCGCAGGACTAAGCCTAGCTCTGGATCGCGTCAAACCGCTGGCAGCGCACTGGAGCGAGCTTTTCGACCTAGCCGAGCCCCATCCCGCCTCTTGCGGGTGAGGTGTGTCCCTCGCGGAACTCATTGACCCATTGGAGCGCCCGATACCGATCCCCCGGTCCGCATCGCACCAGAACTTGTTCGCGCTCATCCGCGCTAAGGCTGAGCCCCCCGTAGGTGTCTTCGATGAGGCGGAGCGTGGCCGGGTAATCGAACACGGGCTGAGTGGTGCTGCCGAGTTCGTCGACGCCCCGGATCTCGGCTCGCCGATGTCCCCGATACTCGACGCCGAGGCGGAACGGCGCGCCACCGCGGCCGTCATCGACCACATCGAAGTAGACCTTGTAGATGAGCAGTTCGCGAACGAGCGGGGTATCGGCGCGGACTAGGGGGATCAGGTGGCCGACGTCGTAGACGTCGCGGGCGAATAGCACCCGGCGCAGGCGCGCCAGCTTCTCCGCCATCGTCTCGCGGAGATCGGCAAGCGGGACGAGCAGTGGTGAGAAGCCCAGGTCCGCAGCGCTCACTCCCGGCAGCGCGCTCCGCGGGCGGGCGACTGGAGGCAGCATAAGAGAGCGGGTCGAGAAGTCGAGGCGGCAGGCCAAGCGGCCCCGGCCCAGATCGGTCGTCTCGGCCTGCCAGGCTGCCTTCATCGACTCCCGGTCAATCTCTAAGCCGTGGAAGGTGACCCCCTCGTGGCGGAAACCGGCACTCAGGGCGTCAATCACCAGCTCGCCGATGGCCCGATCCGAGACGGTGAAATCGAGGTCGCGAGAGAACCTCCCGGCGAGACCGAAGACGAACTTGCGCAGCGAGGTGCCGCCCTTGAACACCAACCCCTCGGTAAGGCCCTCGTGACGGAGCCAGTCGAGGAAGTGTTCCTGGGCCAACTCTAGGAAGGACTCGTCGGCGGCGAGGCCACGGTAGGCGGCGTTGAGGCGACGAACGGAGACAGCGCGGATCACGTGAGCCCGAGACTGTCGTAGACGTCCCAGGAGTGATCGTACTTAGCCCCGAAGCGGCGCGATCCCAGCCAGGCTGGGTGAGCCCGGGGAAGTGGACGCAGCGCATCCAGGACGGGCTCGGGCGCTCCCCGCGCACTCGCCAGGTAGCCAAGCCTGCCGGTCGCCGCCGGGCCGGCGCGCGATGCCAGGGACGCCAGCCGCTCAGGGTCGCAGGCGCGCAGCACTTCGCCGAGCCAGTGGTCGGGGTTGAGTAGATCCCCGCCGTACTGCGGCCAGAGAGCCACCTCAACGGCAATCCGCTCCACCGAGGCGACCGGGAGCCCGTCCAGAGGCTCGGTTCCGAAGAATCGAGAGGGGACGCACCGGACCACTCGATAGACGCGCAGGAGCCCAGGTGGCACCTCACGACTGGCCTGCCAAACGACCGTGTTGGGCAGAGGTCGCCGATCCGCCAGGCCTCGCGCGAAGGCGGCACTCCCCAGCCCGAGATGAGCCCTCGCGGCGGGGTCTCGATCCAGGGCAGCGCGCAGCTCGAGCCACGCATCGCCCGATGCCAGCGGGCCGCCCACTGCTGGAAGGAACTCATAGCTGCCTCGCAGGCTAAGCGGGCGCAGCCAGCCGTGGGACCGTAATCCGGCGAGGACGTCGATGACGCGCTGGCCCTCGACCCGGGCCAGCAGGCCGACCTCGGTGGCGGTTACCAGGCGCTGCTGGCGCGCTTCGAGCTCGGCAACCACCCGGGCCTCCGCTGGGCTGCCGATCTGGCGCGGTTGTAGATCATGGGTCAACATGGCCATGGCGCCATAATACCCCAACAAAAGCAACTTGACCAAGGGCTCTTTCCCTAGCACCGGTCCCCGATGGCGCCACGCCGCCCAGCCCCTCAGCGCACTGAAAGAACCTGAAATGCGTCGGCCTAACCCCCGTGGTAGACCGGTTTTGTATTCAAAATGGTGCTTTCTCAGAGCAACGCCTTGGTAAGGCGTAGGTCGTGGGTTCGATTCCCACCTTGGGCTCCACCGTCCTATCTCAGGACATCCTGGGCACCTGTCTCAGGACATCCTGGACCTTGAAGGTGAGGCAGGCGTCGGAGCCGACCGGGAGGCGGGAGGGGTCGTCCGGCCGAAAGGTCAGCGACGGCGGCGACGAAGGAAGAGCGCCGAGCAGATGGTTGCGAGAGCGACCAGAAGGATGATGCCGGCGATCAGGGGTGGCGAGCCGGCAGGTTTCGCACTGACGGGCGCGGGAAGGGTGTCTGAAGACTTGGGCGTCGGCGTCGGGGTGGCAGTGGTGGCCAGCGTGCCTTTGAAGATGTACACATGCCCGTTGGCGCTATCACCGACCACCAGGGTGGATCCATCTTGTGAGAGATAGGTGACCCCGGCCTCCCCATGGTCCCAGGGGCCGTTCGGGGTGTCCAGAACCTTGGACCACACCAGCTCACCACCACTGGTGAAGAGGTTGACGCTGTCGATCGTGGGGGAAGGACCACTGGTCGCACTTGAGGGACCCGTGCTCTGGGCAATATTCTCGATCACCGCTGCATACCGGCTGTTGCCCGACCAGGCGGCCGCCACCGCGTCGTCCCCGACGCTCCAGACAACGTTGCCGGCGAGATCAAAGACGGCGACCCCGGGGGCGGTGCCGTTGTCGATCGCCGATATGAAGTGGGTCTGGTCCGGGCTTATGGAGAGTGCGAAGGAAACGTCGAGGGTCGGATACTGCCACAGCAGCTTGCCGTCCGAGAGACGCACCAGGGAGATCGCGTAGCCCTCCTTAGCGCTCACCAGGGCATAGTCTTGGGAGATCGACCAGTCGAGCGCCCAGCCCCCAACATCTGTCTGCCAGAGGATGTTGCCCGTGGTCGCATCTATCGCATAGAGGTTGTTGTCACCTGCCGAGGCATAGAGACGGGAACCGTCTGAGCTCCAGGCGAGCTGCCGAACCTGCTCGCGCACAAAGGTCTGGGTCTGCACCGCGTGGGTCTGCGTGTTGAGGACGACAACCAATCCATTGATGGTCCCGTAGGCGAGCGAGCTCCCATCCGGTGAGAACTTGACGTTGTAGACGCCACCGAAGAGCGGCGCCGTGGTGGGCAGCCCAGCCCAGGAGACCGGAATTGGCGCCCCGTTGGTCGCGTCTGCCTGGTACTTCCAGACGACGTTGCCAGAGTGGTCGAGAAGGAGCACATCGTCCTTGGCCGACTGCTGGGTGACACTGCCCTGATAGGGAACCGCGACGTACTGGCCGTCAGCCGAGATGTCCACACCCAGCACGGTGCTGCTCAGTAGGTAGCGCCAGAGGTGCGTCCCGGTCTGCAAGTCGAAGTAATCCAGGTAGGAGTTGCTTTCGACGTAGCTTGCCGGCAGCGGCGAATCCTCGTAGGAGACCGTCACCAGGTAACGACCATCGGCGCTGCCTGCCGAACGAGCCGGGGGCATGCCGGTGTCGAAGTCGAGAACCTGCTGGTAACTTGCAGACACTGTCGGTGCGTGCAATCTGACCGTCACCGGCTCGGTCTTCCCGGTCTCGGGAGACTCGAGCAGATAAGCGTCCGCATAACCCGAGGCAGAAACCACCAAGTTGAACTGCTGCCAGGTGCTCGAGAACGGCCGGAGGTGCGCCTCGACCTGCAGAGCCACAGTGCCGTTGTCGTCGGCGCTGACCGTGCCTTGCCAGCGGCTCTCCTCGTTGCTGGCCTGAATCTGAGCGTCGGGGATGGGCTTCCCCGCCTGATCCACCACCGTGATGGCCAGGGTGGCGTTGTTGGGGGTTTCATTGGAAGGGGGGGCCGAAGGAGGCGGCCAGCCGCCGGTCACCATGTTGTTGAGAACCAGGGTCGCGCTGGGCGGGCCCGAGGGGGTGTCGCCGCTCGTGTCGCCGGCGTAGAACTGCAGGGTGACCCCGATGGCGTGGGTCTGGCCTGAGACCCAGTTGTTGCTGGATGGGTCGATCAAGTTGATGTCGGCGGCACACTCGATCCGCTCGCTCTCCCCCGGCGCCAGGTAGAGAAAGCCCGGTTGCGGCATGCAGATGATGTCCCCTCCGGTGCTCGTCGCCGTGGCCATGTACCAGACGCCCAGCGAGCTGCCGGTGTTCCTGGCGACCACCTCCCGATGAATGGCGGTGTCGTAGGGCAGGACCCACTGCGTGTTGTTGTCCGGGGTCAGTTGCAGCTGTGCTCCAGCCGCAAGGGCAGTGTCCCCCGGCACTGAAATCCACACCAGAGGGGTCAGCAGGGCCAGCCCCGCGGCGAAGACCAAGCGAAGGGCGCGACCAGGCACCTGACTACGGCTGCCGCATGCCGGCGTCGAGCTGATCGTCACCTTGGGCGCGGTCGATGGGCGGGGAGCCATTGCGGAGCCGTGGGGCGCGGGCCGCATCGTCGTTGGCGGCATCGTCAGGAGGCACCATGGCTTCGAGCCTAGGTGTGCCCACCCCGTAGCGGGGGATGAAGCCGTCACGGACCGCTAACAGCGGCGCACAATCGACCCCGCGGATCGTACAGTCCGAGCTGGCCAGCTTGGCGGGCCATCGAGCTTCGGAGCACGAGGCCGGCCGTCAGCCGAGGCGCCGAGCATGCGGGGATGGCGTCGAAGCTGTCGGTGGATTGAGCAGCGCCACCCTGCGGTGACGGAGGCGCTGGTCCGCGCCAAGATCGTCGATGTGGCCACCGCCACACCTCCTTGGCTTGACACGCACGGTACGCCTCTCCATCGTTTGCTCCGGCCCGGCTGGGAAATGGGCTGGAGGGGCGGATCGGAAAGAGCTCGGATTGGGAGGTACGGCCATGCGTCGTGCTCGTCATCGGCGGTTTGGTGCGCTCTTCGCAACGTCGGTCCTGAGCCTGGGGATCGTGGCAGCGGCCTCCCCCGCAGTCCGGGCAGTCACGGCGGTCTCCCTGGCGCAGGCCTTCGACAACACCGGGATCACCAATCCGGCGACCCCGGGCCCCGGCAACTTCGACGGGATCGGAGACTCCTACTCCTCCACCGACCTCGCCGAGGACGGGCTGGTCCCGGGGAAGCAGCTCCTCCATGACGGCCTCCCCATCACCTGGCCCAACGTCGCTCCCGGAACTCCGGACAACGTCGTCGCCGAGGGGCAGACCGTCTCCCTCTCCGGCCGTGGGACCACATTGGGCCTCATCGGAGCCTCGGCGTATGGGTCGGCGACCGGGACGTTCACGGTCACCTACACCGACCACACCACGTCCAGCGCATCGGTGACCCTGGCCGACTGGATCGACTCCTCGGCCGCGAGCGGCACCGACCTCCTGGCCACGACGGGGGGCTGGGACCCGAGTGGGTCTACGCCCGTGAGCCTCTCCTACGCGGCAATTCCCATCAACCCGTCGAAGGCGGTGGCCACGGTGACCCTGCCCGCGGTGTCGACGGGGATCGGCAGCGGCGTCAACGCCATGCATATCTTTGACCTGAGCGTCGGCAGCCCCGCAACCGAGGCCGCCGGGGCGCCGGGATCCCTCTCCTACTACGACGATGCTCGCAAGGATTGCGTCGGCACGGCCGCCGACACCGCCTCCCAGGTCTGGTACACGTTGGCAGACGGTGAGCTCTCGGACGTCTACGCACCGACCATCGATAACACCGACGTCAAGACCCTGGACTCGATCGTCACCGGGTCGGGGTTCACCGCCCTCCAGCCTCGCGACATGACCTACACGGTGAGCTCGTTGGGGGTCACCGGCATGGCCTGCCAGGTGGTTGCCCTGGACAGCGCGCACCACTTCGCCATCGTCAGCGACTTCATCACGGACCCCTCGACCGAGGCCGTTGTGATGGAGTACAGCCTGGTGCCCCTGCCGGGCGCCGCCCCCGGTCTCCACCTCTACCTGCGCTTCAACCCCCTGCTCAACGGCCACGCCGGTGGAGGCAGCGCCAACGCGGGCGGTGAGTCGGCGACGATCGTCTCCACGAGCCGCGGCCCCGTCCCGCTCTCCTATTCCACCAATTCCTTCACCGACGCGGTGAACCGCAGCTACGCCACCCCGATCTACGCGGCCATGGCGGGGAGCACGCCCTTCTCGGCCGTCGAGACGGGGTTCGTCGGAGCCTCCAGCGATGGACTGAACGAGCTCGACGCGTCCCAGTCGCTGACCTCCACCGCCCCGGATGCGAACGACGGCAACGTCGTCCAGACGGTTGAGCTGAGCCTCGGTGCCGGCCCGGGTGCCGGCCCGGGTACCTCGGCTGACGCGGCCGCCGGACTCGGGAGCAGCGCACGCGCCCTGGGGGCCTACGCCGGCGGAGGCTTCACCGGGGGCGGCACCTGCCGCCCCGGCAACGTCCTGACCGACCCGACGGCCACCGGCGTGGCCAGCCTGACCTCAGCAGC
Source organism: Candidatus Dormiibacterota bacterium (assembly GCA_003141695.1). Lineage (GTDB taxonomy): Bacteria > Chloroflexota > Dormibacteria > Aeolococcales > Aeolococcaceae > Changshengia. Next base: position 89,460 of record PLNE01000155.1, on the reverse strand, counting down.
GATCGCGGCCGCCGTGGCCAAGGCGGCGGGGCTATCCACCCCCCTTCGTCCGAGCGCCGTCAGCAGCGAGACTGTCGCCCTGGGCTTCGGCAGCTCCGAGCCCGGCGCCCTCGACGCCGCCCTTCAGGCGTCGGCCAGCCCCTTCATCCTGACCTTCCTCGGGTACCAGCTGCAGTGGCTGGGCTACGATGCCCAGCTCTGCTCGCCGGCCGGCCCCGCGTCTCCCACCGGCACCACTCTGGACGCTGCGGACCAGCAGGCGTACTGGCTGAGCGCCAATGTCCTCAAGGCCAGCGAGGACAAGACCTTCGCGGGGGCGACGGTCGCCTCGCTGTCCAGCCCGTGGGGGCAGGCGGTATCCGCCGGCACGCCGCAGGGAGACAACCTGGCTCCCTACTTCGGCTCCTACCGTGAGGTCTTCCCCCGCGACGCCTACGAGACCTTCACCGGCTTCCTGGCGGACGGTGACCTCGGCACAGCCCGCCAGATGGTCGAGTACTGGTTCGACGACATGCAGCTGCCCAATGGCAGCTTCCCGCGCAACGGGCTGCTGAACGGTGAGGCGGCGCCGGACACCGGCGGGCTCCAGCTCGACGAGACCGCCGATCCCATCCTGGCCGCGTGGCAAGCGGGCCTCGCCGGCAACGCCACGCTCTACAAGGACCACATCAAGCCGGCGGCGGACTTCCTGGTGGCCAACGGCCCCGCCGACGGGGTGGAGCGCTGGGAGGAGCAGACCGGCTTCTCACCGTCCACCATGGCCGATGAGGTGGCCGGCCTGGTCGCGGCCGCCGCGATCGCCCAGGTGCAGGGGGACACCGCCTCGCAGCGCCTCTTCCTGGCCACCGCCGACGACTTCCGCCAGCTCATCCTGACCACCGATGTGACCACTGACGGCCCGCTCTCCAGCAGCCCCTACTTCATCCGGGTGGACAAGACCGGTGACCCGAACGCCGCCGGAGTGACGTACTCGCTCGGCAATGGCAACAACAACCAGGTCGACCAGCGATTGGTCATCGACCAGGGCTTCCTCGAGCTCACCCGACTCGGTGAGCTGCCCGCCAACAACTCCACGGTGGTCAACTCGCTCGCCGTGGTGACCAACACCATCGAGACCTCCACCCCGTCGGGCACCGGGATCATGCGCTACAACGGTGATGGCTACGGCGACTGTGACACCGCCGCGGTCGAGTCCCAGGCTAACGGCAACTGCCCGCTTACCGGCGAGCCGTGGTCCACGACGGACACGGGCACGGGACATCCGTGGCCGGTGCTCTCCGGAGAGAACGGCGAGTACCAGATCCTGGCCGGCAACTCGTCGGCTCTCCAGGCCGACCTCTCCTTCATGCTCAACTCGGCAAGCGGCGTCGGCCTGATCCCGGAGCAGATTTGGAACTACGCCAACGTGCCGGCCTCGCCGTACGGGTCGGATCCCACCACGGCCTCGATCGGCCTGACTGACGGGCAGCCCGACGGCTCTGCGGCTCCCCTCACGTGGGCCCAGGCCCAGCTGCTCCGGCTGCTGCGCGACATGCAGACCGGAACGCTCCTCGAGCAACCCAGCATCGTCGCCGATCGGTACCTGCCCAGCGCGCCGGCCACCGCGCCGCTCAGCGTCTCGACTCCGCTCTCGGTGAGCGGTGGCAACGTTCCCATGAACCTGATCCGACCGTCGGTGACCGTTGACTCCGCCACCACCACAGTGAGCGGAACGACCGCGCCGAACGCAAGGGTGGACATCGCGGTCACCGGCACGGCCCTCGGCGCGACCTCTCCAAGCACGACCATCACCACGGTGACCGCCGGCACGACGGGGAGCTTCAGCTCGTCGGTGAGCCTCAAGACGGGGAGCAACTCGATCGAGGTCGCGGTGACCGCCGGTGGCGCCACCAACGAGACGATCTTCACGGTTACCAACCTCCTGGTCTCCGGAACTGACGTGCTCTGCGTCCCGGCGGCCACAGGCGGTGGCAACGGGCCCGGCTACTCGCCGTACACCGCGTCCACCGGCGTGTACGCCTACCCGACCAACTCCGCCTTCGCACCCGATTCCCTGCGCCTCGGCGACGTCGTCACCCCCGCCACCCCGGGCACCGGCTGCAGCGCCGGTTCCGACGCATTCGTGGTCATCGACTCGGGCTCGACGGTGAGCTTCCAGATCGGCATCCAGAACATGGTGTCCACCTTCGGCTCCCTGGACGGAGCCCAGCTGTTCGATCTGTACATCCATGCCCCGAGCGGGAGCGCCCCTGCCGGAGAGCTCCAGTCGACGGCCGCGGCGAGCCCCTTCAACTACTCGATCGCGAGCGCTGACGCCTGGAACCAGGTGATCGAGGTGGACGGCTTCGGCACCGACTGCTGGGTCACGCCGTCGACCACCACCTCCGGGCTGAACTACTCCTACCCCAGCTGCGGTGGCGGCCTGGGCACGCCCCAGGTCTCGGCCGCCCAGCTCACACCCTCGGGGGGCTTCACCCCCGGTCTGGTCACCATCACCGTCCCCGCCTCCACCCTGGGAGCCCCGACATCCACCGCGCCATCAGCGTGGGCCGGCTGGACGTTCACCCTCACCCTGGCCGGTCAGAACGGCTATGGCTTCTATAACGCACGCCAGTTCGTCCCCGTCCCTGCGGACGACCCCACTGGCGGCTACAGCTTCGCGGTCTGCACCGCCGCGGAGGCAGCGATGCTGCCGGAGCCGACCATCTGCACCTCCAGCTTCGAGCAGGTGAGTGGCGGCTACGTCACCAACGTGCCGTACGTGATGGACACCATCCCGCCGATGGGCCTCAGCGTCCAGCAGGAGCTGGATCCCACCGCCGCTCCGGTCGTCCTCCAGGGTGTCACCGTGCCCTGACGGCGTTGAGCCGCTCCCTCACGCCGGGTCCCGGCGCGCAGGGGGCGGCTCTCCCCACAGCGCTCACCCGGACGCCGGCTGAGTTGGCGCGCGGCCCTCTCGGCGGGCGATCTCCCGAGGGCTCCATCTTTCAGAACCACCGCATCGACGACCTAGCGCTCGAGCCCCGTGGCGGCGACCCTCCGTGAAGGGTGTCCACGATGTCCCGAGACAGCCGTCCACCACGGTCGCCCCTCGCGACCCTGCTAGCCTCAGGCTGGCATCTTTCGAGCCCACGGGAGACGGCTGCCGATGATTGAGCACGAGGTCAGGGTTCACCCCAGCGCGGCCGACCTGCCACGCGCGGAGCAGCTGGCCTGGAAGCTGGCCGCTCTGGCCACCGACCCCGCCCCGGTCGACGACGACGTCGCCGAGATGGTGGTCAACCGCCTCATCGACGACGCCGCGGTCGCTGCCGCCGCGCTCACGCGACCGCCGGTGGCCAACGCCCGCGCCCAGGCTCTGCGCCACCCCTACACCCCGGGTGCGAGTCTCTTCGGCTGCGCGCGCTCCACCCGGGTCTCCCCGGAATGGGCGGCGTGGGCCAACTCGGTCGCGGTCCGCGACCTCGACTATCACGACACCTTCCTCGGCGCCGAGTACTCCCATCCCGGGGACAACATCCCGCCACTCCTGGCCGTGGCCCAGCACCGCCACCGCGGCGGCGCGGACCTGGTCCGGGCGGTGGCCACCGCCTACGAGGTCCAGGTCGACCTGGCCCGTTCGATCTCCCTCCACGCCCACGGCATCGACCATGTGGCCCACCTCGGGCCGTCGGTGGCAGCCGGGCTCGGCGCCCTGCTCGGTCTCCCCACTGAGGTCGTCTTCCAGGCCATCGGCCAGGCGCTCCACACCACCACCGCGACGCGGCAGTCCCGAAAGGGCGAGATCTCCTCCTGGAAGGCCTACGCGCCGGCCTTCGCCGGCAAGGTGGCGATCGAGGCGGTGGATCGGGCGATGCGCGGTGAGAGGTCGCCGGCACCGATCTACGAGGGCGAGGATGGGGTCGTCGCCGTGCTCCTGGATGGCCCCGAAGCCTGCTATCACGTGGCCCTACCCGGTCCCGGCGAGGCGCGGCGCGCCATTCTCGAGACCTACACCAAGGAGCACGCGGCCGAGTACCAGGCGCAGGCCTTCATCGACCTCGCCCGCCGGCTCCGGCGCAGCATCCCGGACCTCCAGCGGGTGCGCGCCATCACCATCCACACCAGCCACCACACCCATCACGTGATCGGGACCGGCGCCAACGACCCTCAGAAGCTCGACCCGACCGCCTCGCGGGAGACGCTCGACCATTCGCTGATGTACATCTTGGCCGTGGCTCTCGAGGACGGCGCGTGGGACTGGCAGGAGTCGTACGCGCCGGAGCGCGCGGGCCGTCCCGAGACGGTCGCGCTCTGGCACCGGATCACCACCGCCGAGGACCCGGTGTGGAACCGCCGCTACCTCTCCGCCGACCCCCGGGAGAGGGCGTTCGGAGGACGCGTCGTGGTGGAGCTCGAGGAGGGTGGTGTGATCGAGGATGAGATCGCCGTCGCCGATGCGCACCCGTTGGGTGCGCGCCCCTTCGGTCGTGCCGAGTACATCGCCAAATTCCAGGACCTGGCCAAGGACACGGTCGCGGAGGTGGAGCGGGAGAGCTTCCTGGAGTTGGCCACCCGCCTTCCCTCCCTCGGCGCCGCCGAGCTGGCCACCCTCACGTTCACGGCCGCCGACCTGGAGGCGCGGACCCCGGGGGGAGGGCTCTTCTGATGCTCCATTCCAGCGTCTCCGCCAGCGAGCGGCGCCGAACCTTCCGCGCGGGGCTCGCCTCAGGACGCCTGCTGCGCTTTCCGGGGGCCTTCACGCCGCTCTCGGCGCTCCTCATCGAGGAGCTCGGCTTCGAGGGCGTCTATGTGTCGGGAGCCGTCCTCTCCGCCTCGCTCGGGCTGCCCGACATCGGACTCACTTCCTTGGGCGAGGTCGCCGCGAGGAGCCATGAGATCGCCCGGGTGACTCGGCTTCCCGCCCTGGTCGACGCCGACACCGGCTTCGGCGGTCCGCTCAACGCGGCCCGCAGCGTCCAGGTCCTGGAGGAGATGGGCGTCGCGGGCTGCCACATCGAGGACCAGGTGAGCCCCAAGCGCTGCGGCCATCTCGAGGGCAAGACCATTGTCGCCCGCGAGGAGATGCTCGCCCGGATCGCAGCCGCTGTCGGGGCGCGGCGCGACCCTGACTTCGTCATCTGCGCGCGGACCGACGCCCGCGCCGTCGAAGGCATCGAGGCGGCCATCGAGCGCGCTCGAGCCTACGTCGACGCGGGAGCTGACCTGGTCTTCCCCGAGGCGCTGGCCGACGTGGCGGAGTTCGAGAGGTTCCGCAGGGCGGTTGACGCGCCGATCCTGGCCAACATGACCGAGTTCGGCAAGACCGACCTCCTCGACGTCGCGACGCTCTCCTCGATCGGGGTGAACGTCGTCATCTACCCGGTGACGCTGCTGCGCCTGGCGATGGGTGCGATGGAGGGGGGGCTGCGGGCGCTGGCCTCGGCGGGCACGCAGCGGGGGCAGGTTTCCGAGATGCAGACGCGTGCCCGTCTCTACGAGCTGCTGGACTATGACGGGTACACGAATTTCGAAGCCTCCGTGTCCGCCGGGGCACTCACCACCGACGGGGACTGAAACATGGCGATGGACCCAGAGGTCAAGCGAGGCTTGGACGGGGTGATCGCGGACACCACGGCGATCTCGATGGTGAATCCGCAGACCAACTCCCTTCTCTACCGCGGCTATCCTGTGCAGGAGCTGGCCGCTGCCTGCGGTTTCGAGGAGGTCGCCCACCTGCTCCTGTACGGTGAGCTGCCCAGCGCGGCCGAGCTCGCCGGCTTCCAGCGGGCTGAGCGCTCGCTGCGCGAGCTGCCCCCGCCGCTTCCCCAGGTGCTCGCCGGCCTGCCCCTGGACTGCCACCCGATGGACGTGCTGCGGACCGCCGTAAGTGTGCTCGGCGCCGGGGACCACCGGGAGGACGACGGCAGCGCCGAGGCCAATCTCGGCAAGGGGCTCAGCCTGCTGGCCAAGCTGCCCACTGTCGTCGCCGCGGAGCAGCGCCGCCGCCGGGGCCAGCCGCCCATCCCTCCCGATCCCGGGCTGTCCTTCACCCACAACTTCTTCCACATGTGCTTCGGTTCGGTCCCCGAGCCCGAGGTGAGCCGCTGCTTCGAGGTCTCGCTCGTCCTCTACGCGGAACACAGCTTCAACGCCTCCACCTTCACCGCGCGGGTCATCACCTCGACTCTCTCCGACCTCTACTCCGCGGTCACCGGGGCGATTGGGGCGCTCAAGGGCCCGCTGCACGGCGGCGCCAACGAGGCGGTGATGGTGATGCTGGAGGAGATCGGCGATCCCGATCGGGCTGAGTCCTGGCTGGCCGACGCGCTTGCCAAGAAGCGCACGATCATGGGCTTCGGTCACCGCGTCTACAAGCACGGTGATTCCCGGGTACCGACGATGCAGGCAGCCCTGGAGAGGCTGGCGGCGGCGCGCGACGGCCAACGCCTGCTTGAGCTGCACACCCGGCTGGGGCGGGCGATGGTGGAGACCAAAGGGATTCATCCGAATCTCGACTACCCCACGGGTCTCGCCTACCACCTGATGGGCTTCGACACCCCCACCTTCACGCCGATCTTCGTGATGGGCCGGATCACCGGGTGGACCGCGCACATCGTCGAGCAGCAGGCCCAGAACTCGCTGATCCGGCCGCTCGCGAGCTATGTCGGCCCGGCCGAGCGGCGGATCCCAGCCCGGCTGCCGCCGTCCTGAGAGCATGCCGCTTCGTGGACTTCCACAACAGTCGGCGGCAAAAGTTCTCGGTTCCTCGTATGGACCGCCGGGCAACGGTCTGTTTGTAGTTAATCGCCGGGCTCAGTGTGAGAAAGCCCGGCAGCCGCCGGGTGTCAGAGAGCCCCTCTGACCGTGTGGGGAGGCAACCTCGTGCTGGGCACTGATCCCTGCCAGACATCACCACCCATGAATGGAGTGCAACGAAGATGGCGATGATGGACGTCCAGCTCAACTCCTGGCTGCTCTTCGACCATGCGCCGCGCCACTTTGGCACGACCGAGGTCGTGACCCACTTCGGCCCCGAGGGGGTCCACCGCTACACGTACTCCGACTTCGCGCGCCGTACCCAGCAGCTGATGCACGCTCTCGACCAGCTCGGCATCACCAAGGGTGAGCGGGTGGCGACGCTCGCCTGGAACAGTTACCGCCATCTCGAGTGCTACTTCGGGGTCCCCTGCAGCGGGCGCATCCTGCACACTCTCAACCTGAGGCTCTCACCGGCGGAGCTGGGATGGATCATCGCCGACGCCGATGACCGAGCCCTCCTCGTCGACCTGGACCTGGTCCCGCTGCTGGAGCGGATCCCCGCGGCCGACCTTCGCGGCGTCGAACGCATCGTGGTGCTCTCCGAACGTGTCCCCGACTCGTCGATCCCGGGCCTGCTCGCCTACGAGGAGCTGCTCGCAGAGCAGCCGGCGAGCTATCCGCCTCCCGATATCGACGAGCGCAGCCCGCTCGGACTCTGCTACACGTCGGGGACGACCGGTCGTCCCAAGGGGGCCGTGTACACCCACCGTTCCACCGTCCTGCACTCCCTGGTAGCCAGCTCCGCGGCCGGTCTCGGCATCGGCCCTCAGGACTGCATCCTGCCCCAGGTGCCCATGTTCCATGTCAATGCCTGGGGGATGCCGTACGCCGGAGCTGCCACCGGAGCCAAGCAGGTCTTTCTCGCCGGCCCGCTCGACCCTCGCTGCCTGGTGGACCTCTTGTTCGAGGAGCAGGTGACGATCGCTGCCGGGGTCCCCACCGTGTGGCTGACGGTGGCCGAGGAGCTGGCCCGGCGTGGCCACCGACCGCCCGCTCTTCGCTACATCATCGTCGGCGGAGCACAGCCACCGCGGTCGCTCATCGAGCGCTACCAGAACGAGTTCGACATCCCCATCGTCCAGGCCTGGGGGATGACCGAGACCTCTCCGCTGGGCGGCGTCGCCTGGCCCAAGCACGAGATGCGGGACTGGGACGCGGAGAGGCTGACCACCACGGTCCGGACCCAGGCGGGCCTTCCGGTGCCCGGCATCAGCGTCAGCATCCGCGACGCCGCGGGAGTCGAGCTGCCCTTTGACGGCAAGACCATGGGTGAGCTGTGCGTGCGGGGCCCCTGGGTCATCGACAGCTACTGGAAGGGCGCCGGAAGCGAGCAGTTCACCGCTGACGGCTGGTTCAGGACGGGGGACATCGCGGTCGGATCACCGGAAGGGTACTTCGTGATCGCAGACCGGACCAAGGATCTGATCAAGTCGGGTGGCGAGTGGATCTCCTCGGTGGACCTGGAAGCCGACATCATGGCCATGCCTGAGGTTGCCGAGGCTGCCGTGGTGGCCATGCCCGACCCCCGCTGGCAGGAGCGCCCGCTCGCCTTCGTCGTCCTACGGAGCGGGGCCACGGTGACGCTGGAGCAGCTGCGCGAGCACCTGGAGAAGCGGGGCTGGCAGCGATGGCAGCTTCCCGACCGCGTCCAGATCATCGACGCCATTCCCAAGACCAGCGTCGGCAAGTTCGACAAGAAGGTGCTGCGGGGTCGCGAGGGGAGCGTGTCGTGACCGGCATGGAGAGGGCGATTCCCATGGGCTCGGAACCCGTCGAGACAGCGACGTTCACAGTGCCGGTGGCCGGAGGGGAGCTCCTGGTCACCCGCTTCGGGTCGGGGGCGCGCAAGCTCCTCGGCATTCACGGCATCACCGCCAACGCCGTGTCGCTGCGCGCGGTGGCCCGCCAGCTCGGGCCCGACTTCACCCTGGTGGCGCCGGACCTCCGCGGCCGGGGCGGCTCCCAGCACCTCCCCGGGCCCTACGGGATGCGCGCCCACGCAGCCGACTGTGCCGCTGTGATCCACGCTCTCGGCTCCCAGCCCATGGCGGTCCTGGGCGAGTCGATGGGAGCCTATGTGGGGGTGGTCCTAGCCGCCCAGCATCCCCGGCTGGTGCGCCGGCTGGTCCTCGCCGACGGAGGGCTACCCCTCCCCCTGCCCCCCGGGTTCGCGCCGGGAACCGATCCCGCGCCAGTGGTGGAGATGGTGCTGGGCCCGGCTGTGGCCCGGCTGTCCAAGGTGTTCGTCTCGCGACGCGCCTACCTCGAGTTCTGGCGGCAGCACCCCGCCTTCATGCAGGACTGGAACGACGACATCGAGGCGTACTTCGACTACGACCTCGAAGCCGCTGAAGGTGGCTTCCGGAGCCGCGCCAGCGAGGCGGCGGTGCGGGCTGACGGCGCCGAGCACCTCACCGATCCCGAGCTCTTCGCCCAGGCGCTGCACAGCATCACCTGCCCGATCACCCTGGTCACGGCCCCCCGCAATCTGATGAACCAGCCGGTGCCTCTCCTCGGCGAAGCCCTCGTCGCCGAGTGGCGGACGAGACTGCCCAACCTCTCCGTGGAGATGGTCCCGGACGTCAACCACTACACCCTCATGATGGGCAGCCAGGGTGCCGCGATCCTGGCCGCACGGCTGGCCGCTCGATGAGCCGTATCGCGTGAGAGGGAACGGAGCGGACTCCGGCGCCGCTGTGCCTGCTTCCTCATATACGCGCGGTGCGACGGGCGTCCCTGCGAGCAACCGCAAACTTCAAACTCCGGTGTTTGTGGTCCTGTACAAACGGCCAGCTGGCACCATGCACCTGCACCATCGCCACCATCGCCTCCCGGCCTCGTGGCCAGCGGCCGGCCTCCCGCGCCGGACAGCCCGCTGGCCCTCCCACCCTGGGCTTGCCGGGGGACTAGACTGGAGGGGCTCTTCGTACACCCTACAGGCGGACGGTCCGGTTCAGGAGGGCCGGCGGTGACACACAGCCAATCTCCAGGCCGTGAGGTTGCAGGGTCGGAGCCTGACGTCTCTGACGCGGGCCGCAAGCCTCCGGATGCCGTCCGGCAGGACATGGTTCAGGCGATCCTGGGCAGGCTGTCAGGGCAGCTGGAGACGATCGCCGAGCGGATGGTCGAGCGGTATCGCGAGGAGATCATCGACTACAAGCTCGCCGACCACGATTTCCTGTATCGCGATGTCTATGGCGTCTCGCTGGCCGGGTTGCAGGTTGCCATGGGCAATCTCGAGAGCGGTCGCACGCCGTCCGTGGAGGAGTTCGAGGGCGTCCGTTCCGGGGCCGGGCGGAGGGTCCACCAGGCCGTCTCCCTGGAATCCTTCCTCCACGCGGTCCGGCTCTGGGGCCAGGTGCTGTGGCAGAGCGTCCTCTCGTGCACCCATGCAGACGTGGCCGCCGAGCGTGAGGCGGCCCTGATGCTGGTCGCGCCCATCCTGGAGCACATCGATCTTCTGTCGGTGGTGGCGGCGCGCGGATATCTCGACGAGCTTCAGACCGTCTGGAGCGATCGCGAGGTGGTGCGACACGACCTTCTCGAAGCCCTGATCGCGGGCGATGGCGACTCGGAACGCGTGCGCCGCCTGGCACGCTCCCTGCGCGTGCGACTGAGCCAGAGCTACCTCGTCGTGGTCGCTCGCACCGACGAGCCGCCCGCCGAGGAGATGCCGGATCAGTCGCTGGACAATCGGGCCGCGCTGCGCCGGGTCGTCGAGGCGGCCCGCGCCCGGCTCCGGCCGCGTGCCGGATCGCTCCTGGTCGGCATGCGCCATGGCGAGGTGGTGGCGCTCTACCCGTTCGAGCACGCGGGAGAGGTCGAGGTGGCGTTCGAGGCGTGCTCCGGCCTCGCTCGCGACCTCGAGGGAGCGGGAGTCAGCGTGGGCATGAGCGGCTCCCACCGTGGCCTCGCCCTGCTGGGGGTCAGCTACAGTGAGGCGGTCGAGGCGGTGGCCATCGCGGTGGCGACGGGGGCTCGGGGACGTCTGGTGGCCTTCGACGAGGTCCTCGTCGACTCCATCGTCCGCTCCAGCCGCCACGCTGAGCGGATCCTCGACGACACCGTGACCCCCCTCCTCGCCTATGACGCCGAGCACCATTCCGAGCTGGTCGCCACCCTGCGGGCGTTCGTCGATTCGAGCTTCAACCTCACCAAGAGCGCAGAGAACCTCTCCGTACATCCGAACACCGTCGTCTATCGCCTCCGCCGGATCAGGGAGCTGACCGGGCGTGACCCGCATGCGCCTGACGATCTTCTGCTGCTGCACCTGGGGCTGAAGCTGATCGATCTCACTCCCGACCGCACCCGCATCACCGGCGGTAATCCGTAGATCTCCTCAAAAGGCGATCCACCGGCCGTCGCGGTGCTTGTGGTACGGAGTGCGGTGCGAGCCCGTCAACCCGTCCAACCTTGGCGGTCTCCACGAATGGCTTTGGTGGAAATCTCTGCATGATCGCGCCAAATCCAGTTGTTGACAGCCTCCGGGGTTTCTGACCCTACAGGGTGGGGATGTCCTCCCCTGGTGAGCGCCGCTGTGTCTCCCTAAGGTGGGCTTGCGCATTGGGAACATCTGATCAGGGAGAGTCGCGATGGCTCAATTCCTCTCTGCCGCCGAGGCGGTGGCCCACATCCCCGACGGTGCAACCGTCGCTTGGAGCGGCATCCAGCTCTCCGGCTTCGCCGAGGAGGTGGCAATTGCCATCGAAGACGCCTTCCTTGAGAAGGGCCATCCGCGACAGCTGAGGGTGGTCCACCCCGCCGGGATCGGGAACTTCAAGGACGCGGGCCTTCACCACCTGGGCCACGAGGGCCTCACCACCAGGTGGTTGGGGGCACACACCTCGGCGTCGCCGGCGATGCAGAAGCTGGTCCACGAGGGCGGCTGCCAGGCGCAGTTCGTGCCCCAGGGTCCACTCGCCCAGCTCCCACGGGAGATCGCCGGTCACCGCCCCGGGGTGATCAGCAAGGTGGGACTCGGCACCTTCATCGATCCCCGGCTGGAGGGGGGCAAGGGGAACTCGGTGACCACGGAGGACTACGTCCGGTTCATCGAGTTCGACGGCGAGGAGTACCTCTTCTACCCGGCCTTCCCCGTGGATGTGGCGGTGATCCGCGCCACCACCGCAGATGACCTGGGCAACCTGTCGATGGAGGACGAGGCGCTATTCCTCGGCCAGCTGACCCTGGCCGAGGCGGCGAAGAACAGCGGTGGCATCGTCATCGCCCAGGTCAAGTACCGGGCTCGTGCCGGCTCCCTGAACCCGCAGATGGTCCGCATCCCCTCGCCGCTCGTCGACTTCGTGGTCGTGGCCTCGTCTCTCGAGCTGCACCCCCAGTCGGCCGCGGCCCTGTTCAACCCGGCCATGTCAGGGCAGATCAAGGCTCCGCTGGCGGCCGTGGCACCGCTCCCCATGGACGAGATGCTGGTGGTGCTGCGGCGGGCGATGATGGAGATCGCGCCTGGAGCGACACTGAACTGCGGCTTCGGCTACCCCGACGCCATGGGCAGTGTCGTCGCCCAGGAGGACGTCGTGGACCTGGTCAAGCTGACCACCGAGGCCGGCGCCATCGGTGGCGCGCCCGGCAAGTTCCTGTACTTCGGTACCTCCACCAACCCCGAGGCGCTCATCGAGCAAGAGGCGATGTTCGATTGGTACAACGGGGGAGGTCTCGACATCGGCTTCCTCGGCCTGGCCCAGACGGATCGCCAGGGCAATGTCAACGTGAGCCGCTTCAGCGGCCGCTCCGTCGGCCCCGGTGGGTTCATCGACGTCAGCCAGGCGGCCAAGTCGCTTGTGTACTGCGGTTCGCTCACGGCCGGTGGCCTCGAGGTGGCCACCGGGAACGGCGAGATGCGGATCGTCCACGAGGGCAAGTACAAGAAGTTCCTTGACCACGTGGAGCAGGTCACCTTCAGCGGGGCCGAGGCGGTCCGGCGCGGGCAGCGTGTCATCTACGTCACCGAGCGGGCCGTCTTTGAGCTTCGCGAGGGGACGATGACCCTGACCGAGATCGCCCCGGGCATCGACCTGGAGCGCGACGTGCTGGCTCAGATGGACTTCGTGCCGGCCATCGCCGAGCCTCTGGGAAGGATGCCCGCCGAGATCTTCCAGGAGCACTGGGGCGGGCTGCGGGCATTCCTCGTCGACAGGCAGGAGGCGGCGGCGACACGTTCGCTGAAGACGTCCAGGCCGGCCGCCTCGGCCAGTCCGTCGAAGTGAGTGCCGGCATTGCCTGAAAGGAGGGCGTCGCGATCATGACCAACGTATCCGCAGGAGAGTCCCGCAAGGTCGCCGAGGCGGCCCGCGAGCAGGACTGGAAGCTGCCGAGCTTCGGGAAGCAACTTTTCCTCGGCCATTTCCGCCTCGAGCTCATCTCCCCCCAGCCGCGCCCGGACCCCGAGATGGTGAAGAAGGGCGAGGCGTTCCTCGACCGGATGCGCGCCTTCCTGGAGACCAAGGTGGATCCGGCCCAGATCGAGCGAGACGCCAGGATCCCCACCGAGGTCATCGATGGCCTCAAGGAGCTAGGAGCACTGGGGATGAAGATCCCCGAGGAGTACGGGGGGCTGGGCCTCTCCCAGGTCTACTACAACCGGGTCCTGGCCCTGGCCGGCAGCTGGCACCCCGCGCTGCCGACGATGCTCTCGGCGCACCAGTCGATCGGGGTCGGGGAGCCGCTTCTCCTCTTCGGGACCGAGGAGCAGAAGCGGCACTGGCTTCCGCTGTTGGCCCGCACGCACATCTCGGCCTTCCTCCTGACCGAGCCCGACGTGGGCTCCGACCCGGCGCGGCTCACCACCATGGCCGTCCCCACCGAGGATGGCTCCGGCTACCGGATCACCGGCCAGAAGCTGTGGGCCACCAACGGGACCATCGCCGACGTTGCGGTCGTCATGGCCAAGGTGCCGAAGAGCGAGGGACACCGGGGCGGCATCACCGCCTTCATCGTGCCCTACCACGACGAGGGCGTGATCGTGGAGCACCGCAACACCTTCATGGGCCTGCGGGGGATCGAGAACTCGCTCACCCGCTTCCAGAACGTCGTGGTGCCGAAGGAGAACCTGATCGGGTCGGAGGGGCACGGGTTGAGGGTCGCTCTGAGCACCCTCAACACCGGGCGCCTCTCCCTGCCCGGGATCCAGGTCGGAACCGCCAAGTGGGCGACCAAGGTCGCCCGGGAGTTTGCCAGCCAGCGGGTCCAGTGGGGCAAACCGGTGGGCCAGCACGACGAGGTGGCTCAGAAGATCGCCTTCATCGCCGCCAGCGCCTTCGGTCTGGAGGCCATGGTCGACGTGGCCAGCCGCCTCGCCGATGACAAGCACAACGACGTCCGGATCGAGGCGGCACTGGCCAAGCTGTACGCCGCGGAGCTGTGCTGGAAGGTCATCGACGATCTGGTCCAGGTCTGCGGCGGGCGAGGTTACGAAACTGCCGAGTCGCAGCGTGGCCGGGGGGTCAGACCGATCAGCGTCGAGCAGGTGATGCGCGACACACGGGTGTTCCGCATCTTCGAGGGGTCGTCTGAGATCATGCATCTCTCGACCGCGCGCGAGGCTGTCGACCAGCACCTTCGCGTGGCCGGCAAGCTGATCGCCCCGGACTCGACAATGGGCGAGAAGGCCACGACCGCCGTGAAGGCAACCTGGTTCTACGCTCGCTGGCTGCCCCAGCTCGAGGTGGGCAGCGGGCAGCGCCCGGGCGCCTACGGCGAGTTCGGCAAGCTTGCGCCTCACCTCCGCTTCGCGGAGCGCAGTGCGCGCAAGCTGGCTCGTTCGACCTTCTACGGCATGGCCAGGTGGCGGGGCCGGCTGGAGGACAGGCAGGCCTACCTCGCTCGCCTGGTTGACATCGGCGCCGAGCTCTTTGCCCTCTCCGCCGCCGCGGTGTACGCCCAGACCCTGAGGCGTGAGCAGCCCGAGCGTGCTCGGCAGGTCGAGAACGTCGCCGATCTCTTCTGCCGCCAGGCTCGACACCGCGTCGAGCGCCTCTTCCACGAGCTCTGGTCCAACGACGACTCTGCCAACCACGAGCTCGCCCTCCGCATTCTCGAGGGCAAGGACCTCTGGCTCGAGGAGGGGATCCTGGATCCCGACGCTCGCGGCACCACCTCGGGCCAACCCACCCACGGCGATGCCGGCCATGTGGACGGCGCGGCCGTTTCCGAGGCGGTCGCCGTCCCCGCGCACCACAAAGGGGGTCAGTGATGGCCGCAACCGTCTTCGAGAGCATCGATGGATTGAAGGCCAGGGTCGGAGAGGTTCTCGGCTACAGCGGCTGGCGGGAGGTCACCCAGGAGATGATCAACCAGTTCGCCGACGCAACGGATGACCATCAGTGGATCCACGTTGACGTGGAGCGGGCCAAGGCCAGTCCGTTCGGGGGCCCCGTCGCCCACGGCTACCTGACGCTCTCTCTGGTGGTGCCGCTGCTCAGCGAGGTCGTCGACGTGCGGGGGAGCGCCCTGGCCATCAACTACGGGTGCAACCGCGTGCGCTTTCCGGCCCCGGTGCCGGCCGGCTCTCGCATCCGGCTCGGCGCCCTCCTGAAAGAGGTGGAGACCATCGCGGGCGGCGTCCAGGCGCTCTTCGACGCCACCGTCGAGCTGGAGGGTGGGACCAAGCCGGCCTGCGTGGCGGAGGTCATCTATCGCTACTACACCTGACCGGCCGCAGGGTGAGAGCGCCAGAAGAACGCAGCGGCTAATCTCAAATATCACGGAGGGACCATCACATGAGTGACCATGCTCCGGCAGCCCACGCGGCCAATCCCGGGATGCTGGCCCTGCCCGCCTTCCTCGTCGCCTCGGCGGCACTGGGGTTCAACCTGCTGACCTGGTACCCGGCTGCGGCGGGGGGGGTGCTGGTGCCCCTGGCCCTGGTGACTGCGCTCTTCTTGTTGATCGCGTGCGTCTGGTCGACGTCCCTGGGCCACAACTATGACGCCGGCGTCCAGGGAGTGTTCGCCGCCTTCTGGTTCGGCTACGCGGTGTGGACGCTCGGCGCCGTCCACAGCTGGTTCGGGATCCCGCCCGCTGACCTCGGCCAGGCAACCCAGCTGTTCCTGGTAGCCTTCCTGGCCGTCGCTGCGCTGCTGGTGATCGGCAGCTTCCGCGGTCCCCTGGTCTTCACCATCTTCATCTTCTTCATCATGGTGGCGGTGGTGCTGATCCTGCTCAACACCATCTACGCGCCGTCGACCACCCTCAGTGACCTCGCCGGGCTTGCAGTGCTGATCTTCTGCGTGTTCGGTGGCTACATGTACCTCTCCATGGCGTTGGCCGGTAAGGAGGGCCCTGCACTGCCGATGGGCGCTCCGCTGCTCAAGTAGCGCGGCTGATACCTCGAGATTCGTTTCTCGGTGACAATGTGTGGATGGCCAGCTTCGGCTGTCGGGGCGGGCTGGCCATCCACAGGCCGGGCGACCTGCCCCAACGGTGATCTCGCAGTCGGTTCGGCACGCCCCGCCACCACCTCGGAATGGTCCAGTTGGGAAGAGGTCTCTGATGGGTGACAACCTCGCGGGCAACCTGGTCGAGGCGGGACGGGCGCACGCGGCGCGGCCGGCCATCGTCGACGGCGGGGCGATCATCAGCTACGCGACGCTCGACGATCTGACCGCACGCGCGTCGCAGCTGCTCCGGGCGCGCGGCGTCGGGGAGGGTGACCGGGTGGGGCTGATGTTCCCGAACGTTCCCGAGTTCGCCATCTCCGTGTACGGCGCGCTGCGTGCCGGGGCGATCGCGATGCCGATGAACGTCATGCTGAAGCGACGCGAGATCGCCTTCCAGCTGCGCGACTCCGGAGCGCGCCTGCTGATCGCCGGGCGGGGCCTCGCCGAGGAGGCGGAGGCCGGCGCCCGGGAGGTCGGCACCGAGTGTCTGCTCGTCGACTCGGAGGAGTTCGCCCGGCTGCTCGACACGGTCGAGCCCGATGACGCGGTGAGGCCGCGCGGGGGAGCAGACACGGCGGTGATCCTCTACACATCGGGGACTACCGGACTTCCCAAGGGCGCCGAGCTCAGTCACGGCAACCTGGCCAGCAACGCCACAACCTTCCGGGACATGCTCGGCCTGCGCCCCGACGACATCGTCCTCGGCGCGCTGCCCATGTTCCACTCATTCGGCCAGACATGCGGGCTGCACACGGCGATCGTTGCGGGCGCCTGCCTGAGCCTGATGCCGAGGTTCGATGCGCGGACGGCGCTGCAACTCATCGAACGCGAGAGGGTCACCGTCTTCGAGGGCGTCCCCACCATGTACGCGGCGCTCCTGAACCACCCTGAGCACCAGGAGTTCGGGGTGTCCAGCCTGCGCCTCTGCGTCTCCGGCGGGGCTGCGCTGCCCTTGGGAATCCTCCGAGACTTCGAGGCCGCCTTCGGCTGCCCGATCCTGGAGGGCTACGGCCTCACCGAGGCCTCCCCGGTGGTGAGCTTCAATCGGCCGGACCGCGTGCGCAAACCTGGGTCGATCGGACTCCCGATCGACGGCGTCGAGATGTGCCTCGTCGACGACTCGGGCCGGGAGGTGTCCGCCGGCGAGGTGGGCGAGATCCTGGTTCGCGGGCCGAGCGTGATGAAGGGGTACTGGCGCCAGCCCGATGCCACCGCTCTGGCGATGGCCCCCGGCGGCTGGCTGCGGACCGGGGACCTCGCCACCAGGGATGGCGACGGCTACTACTTCATTGTCGACCGCAAGAAGGACGTCATCATTCGGGGCGGGTACAACGTCTACCCCAAGGAGATCGAGGAGGTGCTTTACGAGCACCCGGCGGTGCATGAATGCGCAGTGGTTGCAGTCCCCCATCCGCAGCTTGGCGAGGAGGTCGGGGCTGCGGTGGTTCTCAAGCCAGGCAGCGCGGCGACGCCGGACGAGCTTCGCGACTTCGTCAAGGAGCGCGTTGCCGCCTACAAGTACCCTCGTATCGTGTGGCTCACGGAGGACCTGCCGATATCAGCCCAGGGGAAGATTCTGAAGCGTGAGATCCAGCTGCCGGCGGGGCCGGTGGCACGCGGCGCCGTCTCACAGGGGGCGCAGCAGCGGACTGACCGAGGCGCTCGGGTCCCCGAGGCAGAGGACCGCTGAGGCTTCGGCGGGGATCCCGCGAAGGCGCCGTGGCTGAGGACATTTGTCCATTTCCGAGGAGAGGACCATGGACCTGCACGGAAAGGTTGCGGTGGTGACCGGGAGCGGGAGGGGGCTGGGGAGGGCCTACGCCAGGGCGCTTGCCGGGGCCGGCGCGGCGGTGGTGGTCAACGACGTGGACCGTGACGCCGCGGAGGCCACCACCCACGTGATCACAGAGGAGGGTGGCAAGGCGGTGAGCTGCGTCTGCGGCGTCGGCAGCACCGAGGCGGCGGACGAATTGGTCCAAGCCGCGGCGGACGGCTTCGGTCGCCTCGACGTCATGGTGACCAACGCCGGAATCGTCCGCGACCGGACCCTGATCAAGATGGAGGACGCCGACTTCGACGCGGTCATCGAGACCCACCTGCGCGGCACCTTCACCTGCGGGCGGGCCGCGGCGCGGCAGATGCGCGAGCAGGGCGAGGGCGGCCGGATCATCCTGGTGTCGTCGATCGCGGGACAGCTGGGCAACTTCGGCCAGACCAACTACGCCGCGGCCAAGGCGGGGATCGCCGCACTGGCTCGCACCTGGGCTCTGGAGCTGGCCCGGTCCAACATCACTGTCAACGCGGTGGTGCCCAACGCGATCACCCGGATGGTGGCGACCATCCCGGCCATGGCCGCACTGGCGGACGCGGCGGAGAGGGGTGCGCCACTGCCGCCCAGCGCCCGCCAGCAGATGGGGCTGGGGACCGCCGAGGACGTCGCCCCCCTGGTGGTCTTCCTCGCCTCCGACGCGGCCGCGGGGATCACCGGGCAGGCGATCGGGCTGGGGGGTGACAAGCTCTCACTCTGGGGGCATCCCCACGAGGTCGCGGTGGCGTACCGCGAAGGAGGTTGGTCCGCGGAGGCGATCGCCGAGATCTGGGCGACGTCAGTGGGGCAGCGGCACGAGCCCTACGGCATCCCCTTTCTCGGCGGGGTCGCCGGCGGCTGAAGGGTCAGCGGGCCGTCGCTCGCCGGCGGCCCGCCTCCCGGTCCATCGTGACCCAGGTCACCTGAGCCTTTCCACGATCATCGCCATCCCCATCCCGCCCCCCACGCACATGGTCTCCAGGCCGATCGTGCCGTCCTGCTCGCGGAGCCCGTTGAGCAGAGTGCACAGGATGCGCGCCCCGGTCATGCCGAAGGGGTGTCCGAGGGCGATGGCGCCTCCCTGGGGGTTGAGGCGATCATCGAAGGGGTCGATCCCGAGCCCCCGCGCCGAGGGGATCACCTGAGCGGCGAAGGCCTCGTTGATCTCGATCACATCGACGTCGGAGATGGTCATCCCGGCCCGTTCCAGGGCCTGGCGGGAGGCGGCGATGGGTCCCAGGCCCATGTACTCCGGCTCTAGGGCGCACAGCCCGGTGGCCAGGATGCGGGCCAAGGGTGCGATCTCCAGCGCCCTCGCCCGGGTGTCGCTCATCACCACCACGGCAGCGGCGCCGTCACTGAGTGGGCACGAGTTGCCCGCGGTGACCCGGCCGCCCTCGCGAAAGGCGGGCTCCAGCGCCGCCAGCTTCTCCAGGGAGGTGTCCCGACGAGGGCTGTCGTCCCGGGTAATCGCCGCCCCGTCGCCGAGCGGGACGGGGACGATCTCACGGGCGAAGAAGCCGTCGTCCTCGGCCGCCACCGCCCGCTGCTGGGAGCGCAGGCTGAAGCGGTCCATCTCCTCCCGGGAGATCCCCTCGCGCTCGGCCACTTTCTCGGCCGTCTGGCCCATGGCGATGTAGTAGTCGGGGTACTCCCCCGAGTTGCCCGGCTGGAGCAGGCGGTTCTGGCATGCGGGCGGGTCGCTGCTGCCGTTGCCGTAGCGGCTGACCATCTCCACGCCGACGGAGAGGAAGACGTCGCCCTCACTGCAGCGGATGGCGTGGGCGGCCATGCGGCTGGTCTGGAGCGACGACGAGCAGTACCGGGTGACAGTGGTACCGGGCACGTTCAGGCGGGCCAGGATGGACACCGCCCGCCCCAGGTTGAATCCCTGCTCGCCTCCCGGCAGCCCACACCCGCAGATGAGGTCATCGACGGTGTGCGGGTCGAGCTCGGGGACCTCCTCCAGCACCTTGCCGACCAGGAAGGCGGCGAGGTCGTCGCCGCGCCAGTTGATCAGCGACCCCTTGAAAGCGCGCCCGATGGGGGTGCGACCGAGAGCGACCACGACGGGCTCGGGCATGGCGTGAACCTCCGACGTTGACAATCCCCCTTCGCGTGGGGCTGCGGGCATGCTTCCTTATATACGGCGGTGCGACGGGCGTCCATGCGAGCAACCGCAGACTTCAAACGCTGGTGTTTGTGGGCCCGTACGAGCCGCCAGCTGGCACCATGCATCTGCACGATCGCCACCATGGCCTCTCGGCCCTCGTGGTCGGCGGCCGGCCTCCCGCGCCGGAAAGCCCTCCTATCATGGGCTCGCCGGGAGACTAGACTGGAGGGGCCTTTCGTACACCCTACAGGTGGACGGTCCGGTTCAGGAGGTGACCTGGGAGCCGAAGGAGGCGTTCCGGGCGGTCGCAGCCTTCTACGCGGGACAGTCCAATGCCGTGGATCAGGATTCCAAGGGCTGACCCGGTCCTGTTCCGCGCATGGGGGGCTCCACCACCGGCACTGCTCACCGGTGACCCTCCGCCGCGTTGGGCGAACGTCCCGGCGACGCCAACCGTCCTCCGCGCGGATGATGGAATGGTGGCGTGGGGCGACGCGGGCGGGCATGACGGGCCGGGCGGCGCCGGCGGGCGAGCGCCTGCTCCAGATCCGACCAACCTGCCCCTGCAGCCGCGCGACGATGACGCCATGCACCCGGCCCGGCACCTCCGCCGCGGCCAGTGGGGCCGCCCGGCCGATCCGTTTGCGGCCTCGGAGCCGCCGGGCGGGCCCCCCAAGCCCGCTGCTGGCCGTGCCCCGTCACGGGCCCATGGCGGCACCCCCGCCGCTTCGGACGCCCGCGAAGGCGGCTCGCCTGGCTCCGGCGGTGGGGGGCTCGGCCGACCCTCTCACCCGGGCAGGCGGACGACCCTGATCGCGGTATTGGGGCTGGCGGTCGCCGTCGGCGTGGCCTCGGGCGCCGTCGCCCTCCTCGCCCAGCGCCACCCCGCCGCCCCCAACGGTCCCACCGCAGCCGTTCCGGCGGCGCCTGCCGGTGACGGGATCGGGAACCTGCGCATGTTCAGCACGAGCACCGGGTGGGCGCAGCGGCTGGATGGGGGTGCCGTCCTGCACACCACGCGCGGCGTGCAGCGCTGGACGGCCGCCTCACCGCCCTCGGGCGGTCAGAACCTCGCCGTGGCGTACGTCGATGCCGAGACGGCTCAGGTGATCACCGTTCCGAGCGCTGCGGGGTCGCAGACCACGGTGCAGTCGTGGGGTACGAAGGACGGGGGAGCGACCTGGGGCCGCGAAGGCAGCTTCGCGGTCCACGGCTTCAATGCGGCGGCCGGCGGAGCCCTGGATTTCATCGACCCGGAGGACGGCTGGTACTCTCAGCTGGAGGCGTCGGCCGGTTTCGCGGGCACGGCACTCTTCCGCACCGTCGACGGAGGCTACCAGTGGAGCGAGGTGGCGGTGAGCCGGAGCGGCACCCCGGCAGCGAGCGCGGCCGGGGCCATCCCGAATGGCTGCGACGCGCTGACGGCCACCTTCGCCACCGCCTCCACCGGGTGGATCACCGGCACCTGCCTGACCGCGGCGGCGCCCCTCTACGTCACCCGGGACGGCGGACTCACCTGGAACTCCCAGACGCTGCAGGCGCTTCCCGCCTCCCCGGCCGGAGGGACCTCCTTTCTCCCCGTCTTCACCTCGGCGGAGAGCGGCACCCTGCTCACCGAGAATCAGAGCCTGACCGGGGTGAGCACCTCTCTCTTCGCGACCGTGGACGGAGGCAGCTCCTGGCTGCCGCGCTCCACGAGCATCGGGTCGCCGGTGGCGGAAGACTTCCTCGACGCCGATCACGGCTGGCTGGTCACCGCCGGTGACGGTGCGGCCGGTGCCACCGACCTCTACGCCACCGGTGACGGGGGCACGACGTGGAAACGCCTGGGCGCCTTCCCCTACGTGGGCCTGAGCCTCGACTTCCTCACCACCAACCTCGGCTGGGCGACGGAGGACCTCAGCCAGCAGGACGGCGGACCGGCCTACTTCGTCCAGACCGACGACGGCGGGCGCACCTGGACGGGAGTGATACCCCAGCTCGCGAGCCCCTCGCCGTCACCCTGACCCGCCCGTCCGACTCTCACCCGGGGCTGTCCATCCCATCGCCGGGCTCCGGACCGTCCGCCTGGTGGCGGAACTGGGTCTGGTACAGCTGGGCGTAGAGGCCCCCGCGCTCGAGCAGGTCGTCGTGCGTCCCCTGCTCGACGATGCGGCCGCCGTCGACGACGAGGATCAGGTGGGCGTCGCGGACCGTGGACAGCCGGTGGGCGATCACCAGCGACGTGCGGCCGGCGAGGGCCACCTTGAGCGCCGCCTGGACCGCCGCCTCGGACTCCGAATCGAGGTGCGCGGTGGCCTCGTCGAGCACCATCACGTCGGGAGCCTTGAGGAGCAGCCGGGCGATCGCCATCCGCTGCTTCTCACCGCCGGAGAGCCGGTACCCCCGGTCGCCGACGAGGGTGTCCAACCCCCCGGGCAGGCTCTCGACCAGGGGGAGGATCTGCGCGTCGGCGAGCGCCGCCAGCAGCTCGGCCTCGGTCGCACCCGGCTTGGCGTAGCTGAGGTTGGCCCGGATGGTGTCGTGGAACATGTGCGCGTCCTGCGTGACCAGGCCGATGCCCGCGTGCAGCGAGTCGAGGGTGACCTCGCGCACGTCGAGACCGTTGATCCGCACCGCGCCGCCGAGCGCGTCGTAGAGGCGGGCGACGAGGTGGGTGATGGTCGTCTTACCCGCCCCGGAAGGCCCGACCAGGGCGACCAGCTGCCCCGGTTCGGCGCGGAAGGTGACGTCGAAGAGCACCTGCGTGGAGGGCGGGTTCTCGAGCACGGCGACGGACTCGAGCGACGCGAGCGAGACATCCTTGGCGTCGGGATAGGCGAAGTCGACGTGGTCGAATTCGATCGTCGCCGGGCCCCGTCTCAGCGCGACGGCGTCGGCGCGCTCGGTGATCATCGACGGCAGGTCGAGCACCTCGAAGACCCGGTCAAAGGAGACCAGCGCGGTCATCACGTCGACGTTGGCGTTGGAGAGCTGGGTGAGCGGGCCGTAGAGGCGGTTGAGGTAGGCGGTCATGGCGACCAGGGTGCCCACCTGGAGCGTGCCGTGCAGGGAGAGCAGCCCGCCCCACCCGTACACCAGGGCGGTGGCGAGCGCGGCGGTGAAGGTGAGGGCCACGAAGAACACGCGGGCGTAGAGCGCCTGGACGACGGCGATGTCCCGGACCCGCCCGGCGCGGGCCGAGAAGACGGCGTCCTCCTCGCCGGGCCTGCCGAAGAGCTTGACGAGGAGCGCCCCGCTCACGTTGAAGCGCTCGGCCATGGTGGTGTTCATCTCGGCGGCGAGCACGTAGCCCTCCCGGGTGATCGCGCCCAGGCGGCGTCCCATGTAGCGCGCCGGGAGCGCGAACAGCGGCAGGATGGCGAGCGCGACCAGGGTGATCTGCCACGACAGGATGAACATGGTCGTCAGCACCATCACCACGCTCAGGGCATTGCCGACCACCGAGGAGAGGATGTCCGAGGTCGCCTGCTGGGCGCCGAGCACGTCGTTGTTGAGCCGTGAGATGAGCGCCCCCGTCTGCGTGCGGGTAAAGAAGGCGATCGGCATCCGCTGGATGTGCGAGTACACCCTGGTCCGGAGGTCGTAGATGAGCCCCTGGGCGACACGCGCCGAGCAGAGCTGCTCGCTGATCGACAGCGCCGCGTCGAGGATGGCGAGGCCGGCGATGACGAGCGCCAGCGTCACGATGAGGTGGGCGCTGTGGCCCAGGATGCCGTTGTCGATGATGGCGCGGTAGATGAGCGGGTTCGCGACGCCGATGGAGGAGTCGACGATGGTCAGCCCAAAGAAGAGGGCGAGGAGCCCCCGATAGGGCGCGAGGCAGCGCAGGATCCTGCGGAACGTGCCCTTGGGCACCTTGGTACCCACCACCGAGGGGTCCCGGATGAGCGACCGCATGGGACCGCCGCGGCCCATCCCGCCGCCCATGCCCCCACCGCCGCCACCGCCAGGACGCATCATCGGTCGATCTCTCCCTGCCCGCGGCGGGACGCCCGCCCGGACGGAGCCACGGTAGCTCAGGGGGGCGCCCCCACCCAACGGGGCACGAGGAAGCTCGGACACCGGCGACGGGACGGGAGGCGGCGATGGGCAAGGTGGTGGTCGGGCTCTCGATGTCCCTGGACGGTTTCATCGCGGGCCCCCACGACGGGCCTGACAACCACTTGGTGATGGCGGGGGCAGGCTCTTCGACTGGTGGATCGTGGGCACCGAGCGCCTCGGCCCCGACGATCGCTCCGGCCGCCCGAGCAGAGCCGGGAGGTGGTCGCGGAGATGTTCGACTGCGGGGTGATCGCCAACCTGAGGGCTCGCCCGATCGACCTGGACTGCACCCGTGGCGCCCTGGCCGCGATCTCCTCGGCCAGGCGGGTGGTTGCCGAGATTCCGCCACGACCTCGGCGAGCCCGCGCCTCCCCATGCAGAACGCCCAGCAATCGAAGATGAGCGGGCGCGTCCGCATAGCCGAGGCCAGGTCCAGACGCGGAGCCCAGGTGCGGACCGGCAATCGGACAGGCCCTCATCTGACATCGAGTTCACGGATTCGTGCCTGCCGTGACCCAGGTGATCGCCACGTGACGTGGAGGACGCGGGCTTCTAACGGCGCGATAGGACGCTCTGATGCAGATGCACCATCTTCTGGTGACCAACCTGCCCCATCGAGGTGCAGGTGCCTTCTCACCCCTCGCCAGCTCGGATCAGGGAGAAACAGAGCGGCTCGCCGCCCGCGATCTCCAGGAGAACAGGATCATGGAAAACGGCAAGACCTCTGAAAACCCCCGGCGCACCAGCGTCAAGCGGGTGGTCCTCACCCTGGCTGTCGTCGTGGCGGGCACCGGGGCCGTGCTCGGCGGCGTCTTCGCCACATTCACCGACACCGCCTCGGCCGGTTCCCAGACGATCACCTCCGGCAAGCTCGTCCTGGCGGTCGGACCGATCAACGACTCGACCGTCGCGGCGATCTCCATCGCACCCGGGGACACCATCCCCCGCGAGGTCGACCTGAATTCACTGACCTCGAACATCAACGACGCCACCATCACCCTGGGGATCTCGGCAAGCACCAGCTCCCTGCTCGACACCGATCCGACCAATGGCCTGCAGGTGCAGGTGCAGACGTGCTCGGTGCCCTGGACCCGGGTCCCCGGACCGCCTCCGACCTACACTTGCGGCACCCCGACCACCGTGCTGGCCTCCACCCCGGTCGCGACGCTGGAGGGCGCTGCGACCAGCCTGACCCCTCTCAACTCGCTGACGGCGGGCGGCCAGGACTATGTGGTGATGACCTTCACCTTTCCCTCAGGCGCTCCCGGCGACATCGCCCTGGTTCCGGGTCTCTGCAGTGGCACGCCGAAGGGCACCTCGGCTAACGAGAACCTCGAAGGGTGCACCTCGACGCTGACCTACACGTTCACCGCCACCCAGCGGGTTGGGACCAGCAAGTAACCGAGCCAGAGCCGAGCGCTGAGGGGAGCGGTTGTGCCGCTCCCCTCGACGCGTTTCTCGAGGTTGGAAGGTCATGAAGGCCGAAGCCGAGGAGCCGCTGGAGGGGACCGAACCGTCGGGGAATGGCCCTGCGGGCGGGGTCGTTTCGATCGCGACCACCCGGATCGCCAAGGGTGCCCGGTACCTCAGGTCGCGGGCACGCGTGGGCGCCGACGCCCTCCTGCTCGTCTGCGTCGGCCTGGCCGCTCTCGCCATCATCGGCACAGCCTTCAACTGGTGCCGGCTGGACGTGGTGCTCAGCGGATCGATGGCACCCACGCTGGGGCCGGGGGACGTCATCCTCGCCGTGTCAGAGCCGGACTCCCAGGTCTCCGTCGGCCAGGTGCTCGCCTTCCATCCCCCCGCGGACCCGAACATCGTGGTGGTCCACCGGGTCATCCAGGTGACCCGACACGGCAACAAGGTGGAGATCCGCACCCAGGGTGACGGCAACAACGCTCCCGATGTGTGGAGGGCCGTTCTCGAGGGCACCTCGGCCTGGAGGGTGAGCTGGGTGCTCCCCTCTGTGGGGTACGTCGCCATCTGGGGCACCTACCCGTGGATCCACCTCCTGGCGTTGCTCGTCGTCATCGGGATCGTGGTCTGGGAAGTGCTGAGGCGCGTCTGGCGCGCGGAGCCGAGATGATTCCTCTCGTCGGGAACCGGCGGAGAGCCTGGCTGCTGGCCGCGGGCGTGGCGGTCCTCGCGCTCGGACAGTTCGGGGGCGCCTTCGCGATGTTCACCGATTCGGCCACGGCGGGACCGGGGAGCTTCCAGACGGGAACCCTCCCGACCCCGGGCGGCCTCGCGCTCAGCAACGGCGGGTGCTCCGGCGGTGCGGGGCAGACCAATGTGACCAGCACCTGGACCGGCTCGTCGACCCTCGACGCGAGTGGCGACTACCTGGTGGGCGGCTACGACGTTCTCCGTTCCGCCAGTTCGTCCGGCCCGTACAGCTCGGCGGGCACCGTGAGCGGCAACCCGCCGGCCACGCAGTACACCGACACCAGCCCGTCCGGTGCCACCACGCCGCTCGTCTATGTCTCCGCGGGCAGCGGGGCCAAATCAGCCCAGAGCATCAATTCGTCCACCTACGGCGCGGCAACGGTCACCCTGACCGGAGCCGTCGGGGATGAGCCCAATGCGCTGCAGGTCACGCCGGACGGCACCAAGCTCATCGTCGCCGAGGGAGCCGCGCACCAGGTGCAGATCGTCTCCACCGCCACGGGGACGGTCATCAGCACGGTGAGCATCCCCACTGTCGGTGGCACGCAGTCGAAACCGACCGCGGTGGCGGTGAGCCCCAGGGGGACCACCGCGTGGATCGTGGATGCGGCCAACGCCCTCGTCTATCCCCTGAGCCTCGCCACCTCCACCCTGGGGACCGCCATCAGCGTGGGCACCCAGGGCGATCCGACCGCAATGGTGGTGACCCCCAACGGTGCCCAGGTGTTTGTCGCCGACTACGGGTCGCACCAGGTCAGCGCCATCAGCACTTCGACCGATGGTGTCATCAACATCGGCGTCGGAGGCAGCACGGGAACCCCGATCGCCCTGGCAGTGACCCCTAACTCCAGTCACGTCTACGTGGCGGACCAGGGCAACAGCCAGATCGACGACATCACCACCTCGAGCGACACCGTGAGCACGACGATCGCGGTGCCCAGCTTTGCCGACGGCTACGTCGCCGGCGGCGGCGATCCCAACATCCTGGCGGTGACCCCGGACGGTGGCAAGCTCTACGTGGCCAGCTTTGGGGGTGGGTCGGTGGAAGACATCACCACCAGCAACGATGCGGTGGCAACGACCTTCGCGCTGCCCCCCGGTGGCGTTCTCGGCCCCGCGGCGCCCAATGCTCTGGCCCTGACACCCAACGGTTGTCAGCTCTTTGTCAACGACTACGACAACAACAAGGTGGACCTGATCAACGTGAGCACAGACACTCTCGCGGCCGCGACCCCGGCGGTCGGCCAGACAGGAGACCCCATCGGCATGGCGGCGACTCCCAACGGCGCGGCCGTGTATGTGGCCAACTACTACGACTCCACGGTGAGCGTGATCTCCACCAGCAGCAACACGGTGGTGGGCACCCCCGGCACGGGGAGCGGAGGCCCTTCCCCGTACGCGATCGCCATCGCCCCCAGTGCCTACTACTACGAGGTGGCCGGCACCCACGGCGGCTGGACGAGCGCCCCCAGCTCTCCGGCCATGTACGTGCTCGGCTGGAACGTTGGCGGCTGGCAGTGATGGGACGGCGCCTCCGCCGCGGCTGAAACGCCCCTGGCGGGGGAGGGGAATCGAAGTCGTGCGCTTCCGGCAGGCCTCCCACTGCCATGGCCGGCCCCGTTCAGGGGGATTCCGCCTTCCGCTCCCTCCCACCTCCTCGTGGCCGAGCCTCGGCAGCGATTACCTCGAGGGTGCCGAGATCTCCGGCGAAGGGGGCAGCCCGCCGCGGCCAGGGGACGACGATGTCGGTGACGCCGAGTTCGTCGAAGCGGCCGACTGCGTCCCGGAAAGCCTCCGGCGAAGCCGTGACCCCGGAGATCCGCATCCCGACGAAGAGGAGTCGCCCCAGGGTCGCGGGATCGCGGCCCACCTCGGCGCAGGCGGCGTCGATGCGCTCCCGCTCGGCGGCGAGGCCGGGCAGGGCCCTTGTGACGCTGAGCGCGCTGCCGTCCGGCTCGAGCGGGCCCTCGGTCACCCAGGTGGTGCCGAAGCGCGCCGCCAGGCGCATGCCCCGGGGCCCTCCCGCCGCGACGGCGAATGGTAGGCGGGGGCGCTGCAGGCAGCCGGGGTGCATGTGGGCGCCGAAAGCCTGGTAGAAGCGGCCGTCATGGGTCGTGACCGGCTCGGTGAGCAGCTCATCCAGGAGGGTCACGAACTCCTCGAAGCGATCAGCGCGCTCGCGGCGGCTCCAGGGCTCGCGGCGTGTGGTGGTGGCGTCGAAACCACTCCCACCCGCCCCGATTCCGAGGGTGAACCTGCCACCGGAGATGTGGTCGAGCGTCATCAGCTCTCGGGCGAAGGGCACCGGGTGGCGGAAGTTGGGCGATGCGACCAGGGTGCCGAGGCGGATCTTCGAGGTGACAGCGGCGGCCGCCGCCAGCGTGGGCACAGCCCCGAACCAGGGCGCATCCCGGAGTGACCGCCACGCCAGGTGGTCGAAGGTCCAGGCATGGTCGAATCCGAGAGCTTCGGCGCGTCGCCAGGTCTGGCCCTGCTCTACCCAGCTCTCCGTCGGGAGGATCATCACTCCGATCCGCACGACGCAGAAGCTTCGCATGGCCCACACCGTCCCCGTCCCCCGACCCGGTACCCTCGCGGGTGTGACCGTTCCCACCATCTCCGCCCACCATCTCGCCCGCTCCTTCGGCTCCACCAAGGCCCTGGTGGACGTCAGCTTGGACGTGGCGGCGGGCAGCGTCTGCGCCCTGCTGGGGCGTAACGGCGCCGGGAAGACGACCACCGTCCGCATCCTCACGACCCTGCTCCCCGCCGACAGTGGGCGCGCCCAGGTGGCGGGCTTCGACGTCGGCAGCCAGGCGGCCCTGGTGCGGACCAGGATCGGCGTGACCGGCCAGACGGCGACCATGGACGAGCTGCTGACCGGGGCGGAGAACCTGGAGACCATCGGGCGCTTCTGTCACCTCGGGGCGGCCACGTCGCGCTGGCGCGCAAGGGAGCTGCTCGAGCAGTTCGACCTCGTCGCCGCGGGCAAGCAGCTGGTCAAGCGCTACTCCGGAGGGATGCGGCGCCGTCTCGACCTCGCCGCCAGCCTGATCCATAGGCCGGAGGTGCTCTTCCTGGACGAGCCCACGACCGGTCTGGACCCGGTCGGTCGCGCCGAGATGTGGACGTCCATCCGCAGCCTGGTCTCGGCGGGCACCACGGTGCTGCTGACGACCCAGTACCTGGACGAGGCCGACCGGCTCGCCGACACCATCGTCGTCATCGACCGTGGCCTGGTGGTGGCGGAGGGGACGCCGGAGCAGCTCAAGGCGTCCATCGGGCGTCCGTTCATCCGGGTCACGCTCCCCGAGGCGGATGCCGCCGCCCTGGAGCGGGTCGGGCGATTGCTCGGGGCCAAGGCCGAGGTGAGCGGGAGGTCGGTGAGCGCGCCCGCACCCGACGGCCTGGCGAGCCTTGGCGAGGTGGTGGCGCAGCTCGGCCGCCTCGGGGTGCCGGTCCACGAGGTCGGCCTGGAGTATCCGAGCCTCGACGAGGTGTTCAGCACCGTCACCGACCACTCGCGGAGTTCGACCCGGCCGGACGCGGCTGCGGAGGGCGTTGCATGAGCCAGTCAGCGGTCGCCGCGGAGCGCCGCCTCCAACAGGGCGTGCTCGACGCCTACACGGCCACCCGGCGGTTCCTGATCCGGGGCAAGCGCCAGCCCGATGTCATCTTCGGCAGCCTGCTCACCCCGGTCATCTTCGTGGTGCTCTTCGGCTACGTCTTCGGCAGCTCGATCGTCGTGCCCGGTGGCAACTACCGCTCCTACCTGATGCCGGGCCTCTTCGCCATGTCGGTGCTCTTCAGCGCGGCCAACGTCTCGGTCGCCGTGGCCACCGACATGAGCGAGGGCGTCGTCGACCGGTTCCGGACCCTCCCGATCGCGCGCTCGGCGATCATCATCGGCCGCTCGCTCTCCACGCTCATCCTGGGTGTCCCCGTCCTCGTCGTCATGATCGTCTGCGGTCTGGCGGTGGGGTGGCGGGCCGACCAGGGTCTGGCCAACGCGATCTTGGCCTTCCTGCTCTTTGAGCTCTTCGGCGTCGCCATCGGCTGGCTGGGCATCCTGGTCGGTCTCCTTGCCGGTTCCGCCCAGGCCGCCGACGTCATCATCAACATTCCGATCTTCCTCATGGGCTTCATCTCGAGCGTCTTCGTCGACCCCTCGATGATGCCCGNNCGCCAGCTCTTCGGCAACACCATCGGGCCGCCGCCCTCCGGGGTCTGGTCGCTGGAGCACCCGATCGCGACCACCTTCGGGCTGGCGATGGTGATCATCATCGTCGTCGCGCCGATCTGCGTCCGCCTGTACAGCCGCAGCACCCGCTGAACCTGGAGGTCGTCGGGGCGCCGCCGGAGGCTGCGGGTCAGAAACCGGGGAAGACGCTCCTCAGGTCGTCCCTTCAGATGGTCGTGCGAGCTGCGCGCCGCCGCGAGGCTTGGGATTCCGGCATGTCAGCTTCCCCTGTTCAATGGTTGGTACCGCCTCGTGCGTTCCGATCCCCCGCGGGCACCGGGCCGAGCGATGCGCCCTCGGTACCGGTCGCCGTGTCCGCCGGCATCTCGGTGTAGCCGAAGCTCTCGTCGACCCCCTCCAGCACCGGGGCGACCCGCGTGCGCAGCGGGACCTCCTTGATGAAGCAGACCAGCACGAAGGCGATGACCGCGAACGGCACGCCGGCCAGGAAGACCGAACCGAGCGACTGGGAGAACGCGTGCACGACGCCGCTGTGGATCGCGGCCGGCAGCTTGTCCAGGACCTGCGGGCTGGCGTTGCCGATGCCCCCCGACAGCCCGCCGAGGTGGAATCCCTTGGGCAGGTCCGTGACCAGCTTGGCGATCAGCACATTGCTGAAGATGGCGCCGAAGATCGGCACCCCGATGGAGCCGCCCATGGAGCGGAAGAAGGTCGCCGTCGAGGTGGCGACGCCGATGTCCTTCTGAGTCACGCTGTTCTGCACCACCACCACCAGGACCTGCATGACGCCCCCGAGGCCGAGGCCCAGCACCACCATGTAGGCGGCGGTGACGACCTGGGGCGTGGCCGCGCCCATGGTGGAGAGGAGGAAGAGGCCGACGACGGTGATCGCCGTGCCCAGGATCGGCCACACCTTGTACCGCCCGGTCCGGCTGATCAGCTGGCCGCTCACGATGGAGGTGATGAGCAGGCCGACCATCATCGGGACGAGGAGCAGGCCCGAGTTGGTGGCCCCCTCGCCCTTGACGATTTGCAGGTACTGGGGCAGGAAGACGATGGATCCGAAGAGGGCGAGGCCGATGATGAAGCCGGCCGCGTTGGTCACCGCGAAAACGGAGTTGCGGAAGAGCTGCAGCGGCAGGATCGGCTCGACTGCCCGCCGCTCCACCTGGATGAAGGCTCCCAGCAGCACCAGCGCCCCCAGGCCGAGTCCGAGCGTCTGGGCCGAGGCCCAGGGGTACTCGGTCCCTCCCCAGGTGGTGAGGAGGACGATGCAGGTCACGCCGGCGCCCAGCAGGGCGGCTCCCAGGTAGTCGATGCGGTGCTCCCGGCGCTGCCGCGGGAGGTGCAGGACAAGGCCCGTGGCCACCAGGGCGGCCACCCCAATGGGGACGTTGATGTAGAAGACCCAGCGCCAGGTGGCGTGGTCGACGAGGAAGCCGCCGAGGAGGGGCCCGGCCACGGTGGCCAACCCGAAGACGGCGCCGAAGTACCCCATGTAGCGGCCGCGCTCGCGAGGGGAGACGATGTCGCCGATGATCGCCTGTGAGCCGACGAACAGTCCCCCTGCACCGACGCCCTGGAGGGCCCGGAAGCCGATCAGCTCGGCCATGTTCTGGGAAAGGCCGCAGAGCATCGATCCGACCAGGAAGATGACGATCGCGCCCTGGAAGATGCGCTTGCGCCCGTAGAGGTCGCCGATCTTCCCGTAGAGAGGCGTGGAGATCGTCGAGGTCAGGATGTAGGCCGTCACCACCCAAGAGAGCTGGGTGAGGCCGCCGAGGTCGCCCACGATGGTGGGCAGGGCGGTGGAGACGATGGTCTGGTCGAGCGCGGCGATCAGCATCGCCAGCATCAGGGCGCCAAACACCACCATGAGCCGGCGCCGCTCGGCGACGCTCCGGCGCTCGATCTTCAGCGCGGCGATCTGGGCATTCATGCCGCGGTCTCCTCGACGGTGGCGAGCTGGGAGTGCCGCCGGTAGAGGCGCGAGGGCCACCAGGTCCAGCGACCGACCAGCACGACGAACGCGGGCACCATGATGGTGCGGACGAAGAAGGTGTCCATCAGGATGCCGGCGGCGATGCCGAATCCGACCTGCTGGATCTCCCCGGCCTGCGACGACCCTCCGGCGGCGACGCCGAGCACGGCGAAGGTGCCGCCGAGCACCAGCCCGGCCGTGGTGACGGTCGTCCCCGTCACTCCTATGGCCTTCGTCACCGCCTCTCGCAGGGGGAGCGCATGAGACTCCTCGCGGATCCTCGTCATCACCAGCACGTTGTAGTCCGAGCCCAGCGCCATCAGGAAGACGAACATCAGGAAGGGCATGATGAATTGCACGCCGCTCTGGCCCCCGAGGTGCACAAAGACCAGACCCACCAGGCCCAGGGCGGCGAGGTAGGAGAGGACGACGCTCGGGACCAGGAAGAGGGACGCGATGCCGCTGCGCAGGACGATGGCGAGGAGCAGGGCGATGATGATCGCGACCGTCGGGATGATGTGGATGAGGTCGTTCTGGGAGATGTTCTCGACGTCATAGGCGAACGAGTCGAGGCTGAAGATCCCGCTGTCGCTGGCGCCCGCGGCACGGGCCGCGGCGGTCGTATCCACGCGGAGCGCCGGGATGTTGGAGCTCGCCGCCGGGCTTCCCGCCGGTCCGACGGTGGGGACCACGGCGAACACCACCGTCCGCGCGTCGGAGCTGACGAAGCTCGCCAGGGCGCCGTCCACCTGCGCCGCCGCCGGGGGCAGGGCGGCGAGGGCGGTGGGGTTCAGCGGCCAGCCCAACTCCTGGTGCAGCGCCGCGATCTCGGTCGCCGTCAGGGTCACGCCGGTGGGGCCGTTGGGGTCGAGCGGCCCGATCACGCTCTTGAAACCAGGCGACGCCTGCAGGCTGTGCTGGGCCGTCACCAGCTCAGCGGGATCGTCGAAGACCGGGCTGGAGAACTTCATCACCACCTCGGTCGAGCTGATCGTCCCGGCGGAGGGGAAGTGCTTGTTGAGGACCGCCTGGCCGGCCGCGGAGTCGCTGCCCGCCGGCCCCGAGGCCTCGTCGCCGAATCCGGCGGTGGTCGTCCCCACCGAACCCACGGCGAGAGCCGCGAAGATCCCGATCCCCGCGATCGCGGTCACCATGGGGCGCCGAACAAAGGCGGCGGCAACCCGCCCCCAGAAGCCGACCTGCGGGGTCGAACGGACCTCGAGGTTGCTCGGCCAGAAGACGGCACGGCCCAGGATGGCGAGCAGCGCCGGGAGCAGGGTCAGACCGGCGAGGAGCATCAGAGCGATGCCGATGGCGAGCGCAGGGCCGAGCCCCTGGTAGAAGCCGAACTGCGCGATCACCAGGCTGAGCAGGGCGCCGATCACGATCAGCGCGGAGAAGGTGATCGATTCCCCCACGGTCTCGACGGCGCGCACCACCGCGTCACGGGGGGCGAGGCCGCGCCGGATCTCCTCGCGGACTCGAAAGACGAGGAAGAGGCCGTAATCGGTGCCGGCCCCCAGGATGAGGACGACGAGGATCAGTTCCGTGATCACCGAGACCTGGACACCGATGTGGGAGGCGGCCGCGATCACCGGCCCGGCGAGCGCCAGGACCAGGCCCGCCGGAAGCAGCGTCACGAGTGGCGCGAGCAGGGCGCGGAAGGCGAAGAGCAGCAGGATGATGATGAACACGACCGAGAGCAGCTGGGTGGCGTTCTGGGAGTGGGAGGAGGCGGTGTCGGCGTCCGCGGCGGTCGCCAGCTGCCCGGTCAGGTTGAACTGCAGCCCGCCGGGGGCTCCCACCTTCGAGAAGTCGCTCCGGATCGAGTCGACGAGCGTCGTTCCGGTACCACCGCCGTACTGGGGGACATTGGCCTGGATCAGAGCCTGGGTGGCCTCGCCGTCGCTCGATGTCCCGAGGGAGTGCGCGGTGACCACGTTGGGCAGTTCCTCGATCTTGGCGAGGAGGGCGGTGACCGCGAGCTTGTCGGTGGCGGTCAGCGGGCTGCCGCTGCGCGAGGCCACCAGGGTGGCGGTGGCGAGATTGGAGTTCTCAAAGGGGTCGAGCAGCTGAGCCGCGTGCATGCTCGGGGAGTTCGCCGGAAGGAAGCCGCTCTCGGTGTCCTTCGCCACCGAGCCGAGCCCGGGCAGGGTGCTCACGCAGACGACCGTGATGACCACCCAGGCGACCACGATGAGGTACCGGAAGCGGACGTCGAACTTGCCGAGGCGCGAGTAGAGCCGCCTCACGCCCGGATCTCCGCGCTCGCCGGCTGAGCCAGTCTGGCGAGCAGATCAACGAGGGTTCGGAGGTCGTCGTCGCTCAGCTGTTCGGTCACCGCGGCGAGGCTGCGCAGGTGCAGCCGCATCATCTCCTCGAACTTCTGGCGGGCCGCCTCGGAGAGCTGCACGCGGACCAGCCGTCGGTCCTCGTCCTCGCGCAGGCGCTCCACCAGCCCCATCCTCACCAGCCGGTCGACGAGCTGGGTGGCCGAGCTGGGGGTGATCGACTGGGCTTCGGCGAGCTGGTGCATGGAGACCGCGGAGCCCGCCTGGTGGAGGAGCATGAGCGCCTCCAGCTGGGCGGCGGTCACGTCCTCCATAGCCTCCTGCATGGTGGCCCGGGCGTCCGCCGGGATGGTGGCCCGGAAGCGGTGCCGGAGCGCCGGTTGCAGGCAGGTCAGGCGGTGGAGAAGGTCCTCCCGCTTGGAGAGGGGGGTGGGCTCGTTGGCCAATTGTTAACTCCTCGGATACTCAGGTGCCTAAAGTATGTGGCACACCAAGCTCAGCGTGTCAATGGACATTCCCATGACCGAGATGACGGGCCTGCCACGGCTGGGGCGCGTTCCACCTGGCGCTCCGCGCCGCTCGCCCGGCCGGACCCGCGCCGTCGCCCTCCGCCGGCGCCCTCCGGCGGGGTAAGGTAGACCTCCGTTCGGCGGCAGCGGCGTTTGACGCCGACCGGGCCTGTGGTATCATCCGCTTGACCTAGCGCGGCTAGGTCTTATTTGTGTTGGGGCTTCAACGTGGCCACGGCTAAAGGCGGCACTTCGATCATCACCCTGCAGTGTCCTGACTGCAAGGAGCGGAACTACACCACCGTCAAGAACAAGCGCAACGATCCGGACCGGATCGAGTTGAGCAAGTTCTGCCCGCGGTGTCGCGCCCACACGCGCCATCGCGAAACCAAGTAGCCCCGCCACGAGAAGACAAGCAATGTGGGAAGCCGGCCTCGCAGGCCGCTATGCTGACGGGCCACAGGGGCGTAGCTCAGTTGGTAGAGCATCGGTCTCCAAAACCGAGGGTCGCGAGTTCGAATCTTGCCGCCCCTGCCATCTCGGGTCGGACCCGGCCGGGTAGGGCCCGGGTCGAGCGTTGGAGGTCGATAGAGGACGTGGCCAGATCGCCGGCCAGGACCGGGCTCCCGCCGGGTGGGAGCGGAGGACGCCGCCCGCGACGCCTGCCCGCCTACTTTCGGGGTGTCTGGGAGGAGCTGCGCAAGGTCGTCTGGCCCACCTGGCCGGAGCTGACGCGGATGACCGGCGTGGTGGTCGTGACCGTGGTCCTCTTCAGCCTCCTGATCGGAGGCGCGGACTACGCGCTGGGGTACGCGGTCAAGCCGATCTACGTTCAGAACACCAACAACAGCACCACCAGCTCCCCGGCGGAGCCGGCGAGCACCGCGACCCCGAGCGCCAGCGCCTCGGCGACTCCCTCCGCCTCGCCCTCGGCGAGCGCCTCGAGCTGACGGACCAGCCACACTGAGATGACCATGAGCGACACCGCCACCACGACGCAGGCCAGCGACGCCCGCTGGTACGTCATCCACGCCTATTCCGGGCACGAGGAGAAGGTCAAGAACAACCTTCTGAAGCGTGTGGAATCGATGGACATGCACGACAAGATCTTCGAGGTCCTGGTCCCCACCGAGGAGGTGATGGAGATCAAGGACGGCCAGCGCCGGAGGGTCTCCAAGCGGATCTACCCCGGCTACATCCTGGTCAACATGGTCATGTCCGACGAGTCCTGGTACGTGGTCCGCAACACCCCCGGGGTCACCTCCTTCGTCGGATCGGGCAATAAGCCGGTGCCGCTCGCGGAGAGCGAGATCCGGGGCATCCAGAAGCAGGTGAAGGCCGAGGCCCCGACCAAGGTCTCCGTCGAGTACCAGGTCGACGAGAGCGTGCGGGTGGTGGACGGGCCCTTCACCGATTTCCATGGCAAGGTCACCGAGATCAATGCCGAGAAGGGCAAGCTCAAGGTGCTCGTCAACATGTTTGGCCGGGAGACGCCGGTGGAGCTCGACCTGCTTCAGGTCGAGCGGCTTCGCTAGGGGACGGAGAGCAAATGGGTAAGAAGAAGGTCAAGACGGTCGTCCGCCTCCAGATCCAGGCCGGCAAGGCGACCCCGGCTCCCCCGGTGGGCACCGCGCTGGGCCCGCACGGGATCAACATCATGGAGTTCTGCCGGGCCTACAACGAGCGCACCGCCGCTCAGGCCGGCATGGTCATCCCGGCCGAGATCACGGTCTACGAGGACC
Organism: Candidatus Dormiibacterota bacterium; assembly: GCA_003141695.1. Classification (GTDB taxonomy): domain Bacteria; phylum Chloroflexota; class Dormibacteria; order Aeolococcales; family Aeolococcaceae; genus Changshengia. The sequence goes on along the minus strand of PLNE01000155.1, from coordinate 52,410 downwards.
GCAGCTTCAACTTCATCACCAAGACGCCGCCGGCCTACGACCTTCTCAAGAAGGCGGCCGGCGTCGAGAAGGGATCGGCGCAGCCCAACCGGGACAAGGTCGGGACCGTGACCGCGGCCCAGGTCCGGGAGATCGCCGAGGTCAAGCTCGCCGATCTCAACGCCTTCGACATCGGGCAGGCGATGCACACCATCGAGGGCACCGCCCGCTCCATGGGCCTGACAGTCCAGCCGTAGCCATCCAAGGAAGATCCGCAGGCCAGCGCCTGCGCAGCAAGTGGGAGGGCTCACCGAGCCCGCCAGGACCACAGGGAGAACGGTGATGCCCCATCAATTCGGCAAGAACTACCGCATGGCCGCGGAGAAGGTCGAGGCCGGGCGCCTCTACCCGCCCCGGGAGGCGGTTGAGTTGGTCCGTGGGACCTCGATGACCAAGTACGACCCCACCGTCGAAGCTCACTTCCGCCTGGGCATCGACCCCCGCCACGCCGATCAGGCCGTGCGCACCACCGTGGTGCTTCCCCACGGCACCGGCAGGACGCGTCGCATTGCCGTCTTCGCCACCGGCGAGAAGGCGCGCGAGGCGCTCGACGCCGGAGCCGACCTCGTCGGCGGCGAGGACCTGGTCAAGCAGGTCCAGGCAGGCCAGATCGACTTCGACGTCGCCCTGGCCACCCCCGACGTGATGGGGCTGGTCGGCCGCATCGGCAAGATCCTCGGCCCCCGGGGACTGATGCCCAACCCCAAGGCGGGGACGGTCACGTTCGACATCGCAAAGGCCGTCCGGGAGGTCCAGGGCGGCCGCATCGAGGTGAGGAACGATCGCCTCGGCAACCTCCATGCGGTGATCGGCAAGGCGTCCTTTGACGATGGCCGGCTCGGGGAGAACTTCGCGGCTCTCATGGACGCCGTGATCCGCGCCAAGCCCGCGGGCGCCAAGGGCACCTACCTCAAGACGGTGACACTCTGCACGACCCACGGGCCGGCTATCAGGGTCGATCCTGCACAGGCATCGAAGCTCCAGGTGGCATAGCTCCGCCGTGGCTGAACAGCCCATCCGCCTGCTCATCGTCGACGACATCCAGTCGACACGGGACAACCTGCGCAAGCTCCTCAGTTTCGAGGAGGACATCGAGGTGGTGGGCACGGCCGGGGACGGCAAGCAGGGGGTGGAGGAGGCTCAGAGGCTCCACCCGGACATCGTCCTCACCGACGTGAACATGCCGGTCATGGACGGCATCCAGCTGACCGAGCAGCTCACCCAGGATCTCCCCGCGAGCCCGGTGATCATCATGTCGGTCCAGGGCGAGCGGGACTACCTGCGCCGGGCCATGCAGGCGGGGGCGCGCGAGTTCCTGATCAAGCCCTTCAGCCACGACGAGTTGGTGGCGGCGATCCGGCGCGTCTACGCCATGGAGCTGAAGAAGGGCACCTTCCTGACCCGGACCGCGGAACCCCCACCGCTCCTGACGTCGGGCCGCTCCGGCCCGGGTGAGGTCTTCGTCGTCTTCTCCGCCAAGGGCGGCGTCGGCAAGTCCATCATCGCCGCCAACCTGGCTGTGGCTCTCGCGCGGGAGACCGATGCGAAGGTCGCGCTGGTCGACCTCGACCTTCAGTTTGGCGACATCGGGGTGATGCTCAACCTCAACCATTCCCGCAGCATCACCGACGTTGTGGACGCCCAAGACCATCTGGACGCGGAGGTCCTCGACGACATTCTCGCGGTCGGGCCGGCTGGGATTCGGGTCCTGCTGGCACCCGTCAAGCCCGAGCTGGCCGACCTGGTGACACCGGACCACGTCCGCACCGTCTTTGCCGAGGTGCGCAAGCTCTGCGACTTTGTGGTGGTCGACGCTTCGAGCCATCTCGGGGAGTCCATCCTGCAGGTGATGGAGATGGCGAGCAAGATCCTGGTGGTCACCGGCCTCACCATCCCGAGCGTCAAGAACGCGCGCCTCACGCTGGGGGTACTCGAGTCGCTGAACATCGACCCCGAGCGCGTCCTGCTGGTCGTCAACCGGGTCGACGGCTACTCCGACTTCAACAAGGAGGCCACGGAGCAGTACCTGCGGGTGCCGGTGACGGTCCAGATCCCCCACGACCCGAAGGCGGTGTCCGACGCCTGGAACCAGGGCAAGCCGTTCGTGGAGACGCAGCCGGAGGCGGAGATCAGCCGGGCGATCCGAGAGCTCGTCTTCCGGCTGGTCCCCCAGGAGCAGCCGGCGCTGGCCGGCGGCGACAAGAAGCGCCGGCGCGGGATCTTCGGCCGCTGACGGGGGTCAGTCCGAGGCGGCTGCCTGGTCGGACCGGGCGCGGCCCATGCCCAGCCGCCGCCGCCGCTTGGGGCTCGGGGGATCGGGCGGCGCCGGGTCGGCGTCCGGGCGGGTGTGCCCCGCCGAAGCGGGGGCGAGGAGGTCGGCCAGTCCGGCGATGCGGAGCGCCGGCTGACTCTGAGGCTGGGAGAGGACGAAGGGCACACCGCGGGCGATCGAGGTCGCGACCACGTTCGGGTCGTACGGGATCTCGACGGTCGCCGCGGTCTTCAGGACAGTCTCGACGTACCCACGCTCCAGCTCGCCGGCCCCGTCCCGGTGGTTGATCACCAGCACGAAGCGTCCCGGGTCAACCTTGAGCACCCCCATGACCGTTTGGAGCAGGCGGGCGTTCTTCACTCCGGTGGCGCTCAGGTCGGTGATCACCAGAACCTTGTCGGCCATCTCAACGAGATCCAGGCTGATCTCACTGAGGTGGGTGGCGGTGTCGACCACGATGCAGTCGTAGGTGCGCCGCAGCTGCTCCATCAGGCCCCGCAGGTGCTGGGTGGTGACGTAGTCGGCCAGCTCGGGTCTGACGGGCGCGGCCAGCACCCGCACGCCGCCGGGCCCGTCCACCATCACCTCCTCGACCACGTCATGATCCGCCACCGCGTTGTTGGCCGCCAGGTCGGCGATGGTGCGCTCGGCTGTGACGTCCAGAAGGATGCCGATGTCGCCGAACTGCAGCGAGCAGTCCACCAGGGCCACCCGGCAGGTGCGGCCGAGCGAGACGGCGAGGTTGGCGGCGATCGCCGATTTCCCCACTCCGCCCTTGGCACCGACCACGGTGAAGAGCTTGCCCCCGGGTGCGGGTGCGCCGCCAGCGCCGGCGCCGGCGGCCGGCGAGGACGCCGGGGTCCCCTTCCGGAGCCCATAGGTGTGCACGCGGCGGATGGCGGCCACCAGCTCGTCGCCGCTGAAGGGCTTCTGCAGGAACTCACGGGCCCCGGCCAGCATGGCGCGCCGGAAGGCCTCGTTCTCGGCCTCCATGGAGAGCAGGATCACGCCCGTGTTGGGCAGGTACTGCACCAGCATCTCGGTGGTCTGGATGCCGTCCATGCCGGGGAGCCCGGCGTCCACCACGGCCACCTCGGGTTGGGTGCGCAGTGCCTCTTGGAGGGCCGTGTCACCGTCCCCGGCGATCGCGCAAACCGTCAGATCCTCCTCCTGGCCGAGGCGCTTGCTCAGGTTCTCGATGATGCGGGCCGATTCGTCGGCAAGGAGGACGCGGATCATGGCGTGTCCCTCAGCCGCGCCCGAGTGAGAATCGCCGGCGGTTGACCCGGGCTCGGGCTCGGTCCGGCTCCTTTGCCGAGGTGTCATCCTCGCCCCCCGCGATGTGATCCACGAGCAGGCGGAATTGCCGGCTGAACTCCGCCTTCGGCTCGGCGGTCACGATCTGCTGCCCGTTGTCGATGAAGTCGTCTAACCGCGGCTCGAAGGGGAGCACCGTGAGCACCCGGAACCGGAGGCTCTCCTCGACCTCTGAACGCTGGAAGCTGACCTTGGCCCGGGTCTGATTGAGGACCACGCAGATCTTATCCCGGTCGACGCCCAGAGACTGGAGCAGCGTGAGCGTGACCTTGGTGTCCTTGATGGCGGCTAAGTTGAAGCTGGTGACGACGACGATCTGATCGGCCATCTCGATGGCCTCCAGGTTGCGTTCCTCGAGGTGAGACGGGGTGTCCACGACGATGTGGTCGTACACCTTGGCCAGCTCCCGCAGGATGGCACGCAGGTTGGCGGTGTTGACGAGATCGGCGAACTCCGGACTCGCCGGCGCAAGCAGGGCGCGCACCCCCTCAGGCCCGGTGGCCATGACCTCCTCGATGAACTCGGCGTCGACCTGCTCGCCCTGCTGGGCGAGGGCGTCGATGGCCGTCGGGTGGCTCTCGGCATGGAGCATCACGCCCACATCGCCGAACTGAAGGTCGAGGTCGACGATCGCAGACCGCTCTCCGTCGGCGGCGAGGGCCACCGCGAGGTTGGTGGCGATCAGGGACTTGCCCACCCCACCCTTGCCGGAGAAGACGACGACCAGTTCGGCGTGGTCACGTGACCGGCGGCGAACCGGTCGCGGGCGCACCGGCTCGATCGGCTCCGGCTCCGGTTCCACAGAGGCCGGCGGTGAGGCCGCGACCGCCACCGGGACGCCGGGCCATTCCGGCCCCGACCCGGGGTCGCCGGCCGGGGGTGCCTCAAAGGCGGCGGTGTCCAGCTGGAAGACCGGCACGGAGCTGGGGAAGGCCACCTCCGGCGCGGCCGGCTCGGTCCAGGCGGTGGTGGTGGTGCCAGGGAGCCGCTCTGGCCACGCGGTGGTGCCGGTGGGGCTGGCGGGAGGGGGCTGCTCCACCCCCCCGTTGGCGTCCGTGGGTCCGGCGGCAGGGGCCCGCTCCGCCCACGCGGGCGACTCGCTGATGGGAGCTTCCGGAGGAGGCTCGCTGACCGCCGGGGGCGGGGCGGCGAGCATCTCCGGCGTTTCCCACGCGAACGGATCAGCCAGCGGCACTTCGGGGGAGACGATGGCGGCGTCCATCCCGGGCCGGGAGGCCGCCGGGGGCGCGATCAACTCGAATGGGGGCGGCCCGGTCGCCGCAGCGCCGCGGATCGCGGTGACCAGGGCCACTGGGCTGGCGTTCGCAGGCACGGTAGCCGCGCCAACGTCCTCCAGCCGGGTGATGAACGGTTCGTCCGCCGGATCGACCACGACCATGACCCGAAGCAGGGCCGATCGGGAGGCCAGGTCGGCCGCCAGGCTCACGGTGTCCAGGCCGCCAAAGCCGGTATAGAGGAGGACCAGGTCGGGCCCGAGCGCGTCGAGGTCCTCATCGAGATCGGCGGCATGGCGGATGAAGCCGACCAGGTTCACGTGATCGGCATAGCCGGCGAGCTTGTCCAGCTCGGCCACCGCCTGGGGTGCGTCGCTGGCGATGACCACTCGCACGGCGCCGCCCGAGGGACCGTACTGCATTGGCGGCATGGTACGTCGAAAGCACCGAATCCGGCAGCCCGCGGCCCTTCAGCTGGGCAAATGAAAAAGGGGAGCCGCAGGCGCGGCTCCCCTTTTCGGCAAGTGCCCTGGTGGATTACGTGCCCAGGGTGCTGCTGATGTTCGAGAAGATGTTGTTGACCTGGTGGCCCACGACCGTCAGGATGACGATGACAACGATGGCGATGAGGACGAGGATCAGGGCGTACTCAACCATACCCTGCCCCTTCTCCTTCTCTTCGAGCTCAGTCTTGCGGACCATGAGCCCACGAAGGCGCTGATAAAGGTTGTTCAGCATTTTGGCTATTTCACCTCCTTGTGATACCTAGAGTGGCCGCCGTGGTGGTGGCTCTTTTGAAGCATGCTCCGATCGCTCCGTCCTGGCATGCGTGAAGTGCGAAGGGACGGTAACAAGCGATCCGACATCTTCCGGGGGCCTCCGGGAAGCGCCGAAACCCCGCCCGGGGCACCGGCTTCAACGGCTCGGTGAAGGCGTCGGGTGAGGTCGCCGGCCGGTGCTAAGGTCACCGTCATGGCCTCGTGGAGCAGGTCGAGACAGCCCGTCATCATTCCCGGGGTCGGATCCGAGCGCGGCGCCGCCCTCCTTGTGGACCTGGCCGGGGACCAGCCCTGCACCCAGCCGGGATGCGGGAGGACAACCGGTCTGGCCTGCGAGTACGTGGATCGCCGTGGTCACGACTGCCGGACGGCGTGGTGCCCCGACCATCGTCTCGTCATCGACGGGCGAGTGTATTGCCGCCGGCACGCGGGCGTGGTCAGTGCCCTGCCCGTCGGCTATGTCGGCCACACCGCACCGATGCCCGACCTGGAGACGCGCGCGCCCTCCCTGGTGAGCTGGGTGGCCCGGGAGGTCGATGCCGACATCCGGCAGCTGCTCCTCGCCGCGCTGAGCGATCACCGCGTCCAGCTGGTGACCGACCCCGTCTACCTGGTCTTCATCGGCTGCGACCGGCGCCGCGCCTGGGAGCGGGCGTGGAAGCTGGTGGACCACTCCGGGCAGAGCCTCCGGATCTCGCTCCTCGTCGAGGAGTGCGCGGACGCCGAGATCGCGGTCCGGGTCAATGCGGGGATCGTGGATCGCGTCACCCCGCCCTGGATCGTCCAGCGGCTCCACGGCTCCGTGCCGCCGCCCGAGGTCGACGCTCAGCGACGCAAGGACTTCAATCGCCGCCTTCTCGGCATCATCCATCGGGGAATGGAGCGCGAGGGATACCGCAGGCCGGTCGTCGCGGGGGTCCGCGATGCCGCGGAGCCGGTGCTTCAGCGTCCGTGATGGTCAGAAGAGCACCTTCCTCCATTATCCTGATGGCCGCCAGCACCGCTGCGGGTGCCAAGCGTCCAGAATCATCCCCACAAAGAGTGATGTCGACCATCCGTCCCGCACCCCCCGCGCCTCACCTGGAGCCGCTCCTGTGAGCCAGCGACGCATCCTCGTCGTGGACGACGATCCCCGGCTGCTGCACATCGTCGAGATGTACCTGGGGATCGAGGGCTATGAGGTGAGGACGGCCTCCAACGGCGAGGAGGGTCTCCGGGAGGTCGACGCCCAACGCCCCGATCTGATCATCCTCGACATCATGATGCCCGGGATGGACGGGTTGGAGGCCTGCCGGCGGATCCGTGGCAACCCGGTCACCGCCGACATCCCCGTCCTGATGTTCAGCGCTCTCTCCGGCGACGACGACGTGGAGCGCGCCCGCCTCGCGGGGGCCAACCACCTCATCACCAAGCCGTTCAACCTGGTCGGGCTGGGGTCGGTGGTGCGTTCCTTCTTTGGGTCCGACCAGCCCGTGCCCGCCTGACAGCACCCTCCGCGATCCCCGGATCAGCCGGCGGAGTACTGGTCCAGGCGATTCTCGATGTTGCTGGGGATGGCGGGGCTGAGCAGCCTTTGTATCCCCGGCTCCAGATCGACGACGACCTGTGTCAGGACGCCGTGGTCCACGGCGATGGCCGGGGTGGCTCGGGCCGCCGAGGAGACGTTGGCGGTTGACGGGGGAGCGTCCGCGACCGCCTGGATCACCAGGAGGACCACTCCCAGCTCGAGCACCCCGACCACGAGCCCGGCCGCGAGCCCGGCGACGCGGTCGAACATGACGGTGAGAGTTCTCTTGATCAGGTCGGAGTAGAGCGCGGCGAGGATCTCGATCATCGCTACTGCCACCCCGAATACGGCGATGAACGCCCACGCGTTGCCGGTCAGGTTGGCGTCCCCGAGCGTCCCGGCCAGGGGGTCGCCCACGTAGTAGGCGGCCAGGATGCCGGCGTAGACCGCGACACCGGCGATGGCACGGCGAACCAGACCGTAGCGCCAACCGACGAAGCAGTTGACGCCCACGATCAGGACGAGGATCAAGTCGGCAAGGGCCTCGTTGAGCCCGTACCCTGGCACGGCACGCGCGAACTTAGCACGGCCGGCCAGCCTTCGACCGGGAGCCAATGAATCTGTGACGGCCATGTCGCTGGGTGGCCATGGCGAGGCCCCAGGCGTCGAGGTGGCTGTGCATCGGCTCGGCCCCTGGTACCATCGCGGCCAGGTCGCCGAACACGCCATTCTCGAGGAGCCCCGGTCACGAGCATGGAAAGGAGCTTCATCGCCCGCCTCAGCGGTGTCGACGTCTCCGGTCGCAAAACGTACGACCTTGTCGACGAACCCACCGGCGATGACTACCGAGCCATGCTCGTCTGTGCCCGCGCCCAGTGCGATACCGCGGTGCTGAGCCTCGACACCAACCGCGACCTCGACCCCGGCGGCCAGGAGCTCGTCGACCGTCTGGCCACCCAGCTTCGCTCCGAGAGCCGGAGCGGCCATGTCCGGATCCTCCGCTACGAGTTCAGCCAGGCGTGCATCGACGTGCTCGGCGAGGTGTCGGGGCTCTTCGCCTGGCGCCAGCCGGGTCTTCCGGAGAACCTCTGCCTGCTCCGGGCCGACGGCAGTCCCTGGATCGTCTCGATCGCCGCGGATCGCATCGGCTATGTGGAGTTCACGCCCTTCGAGAAGCTGCTCCTCGGGCGGGCCGCCCCTGGCCTCGCTGCCGTGCTGGCCCACCAGGGTGCCAGGGACGCCGTGCTGGCCGCCTTCGAGCGCCGCCTGGAGGACGCTGCCGACGCCCTGGAGGCGGATCTCCTCGTCTACACGCGTGCTCTTGCGGAGGAAGGTCATGAGGGCATCGTCGCAGCCGTCCACGACTGGCTGGTGTCAGGCGAGCTGCTGAGGGTCGGGGCGGCGGTCCACGTGGTCGCGCGGCTGGGACTGACCGAGCTCGAACCCGACCTCAGGCACCTGGCGGAGCTGCTGCGCCGCGACCAGCTGCCGGGCCCCGCCGTCTATCGCTCGAGCCCCGTGCTCCGCGAACGCTGGCGCATCCGCTTCGACCGCCGCCTCGCCGAGGCGATCGCGGTCCTGGAGACCATCCGCTCCGGTTGACCACTCCGGCCGTCGGGATCGACCCCGGGCGTCCGGTCCGGGCTCACTTGACCCCGAACTCCTGGAGAACCTGCAGGGCGGCGGGGCCGAGAAGGACGACGAAGAGGGTGGGGAAGATGCAGCAGGCCATCGGGAAGAGCATCTTCAACGGGGCCTTCTGACCGGTTTCCTCGGCCCGCTGGCGGCGGCGCCGCCTGATCTCCTCGGACTGGATGCGCAGCACGTTGGCGATGCCGACGCCCAGTTGCTCCGACTGGATGATCGCCTGGATGAAGCCGTTCAGCTCATCCACCTTGTTGCGCCTCGCCATGTCGTCGAGCGCCTCGATGCGCGGGCGTCCCAGGCGGATCTCGTTGAGCACCTGGTTGAACTCGGAGGCGAGAGCGTTGCGGTACTTGTCGCAGACCCGGCCCAGGGCGGCGTCGAAGCCGAGCCCGGCCTCGACACTGATCGTGAGGAGGTCGAGTGCCGAGGGCAGTGCCAGCAGGATGTCCTTCTGCCTGGCCCTGATCCGGCGGGAGAGGGTGGCGTCCGGCAGCAGGTAGCCGATGACGAGGCCGGCCGCCGGGCCGAGCAGGAGCTGGGGCACGTGCATCTGGAGCAGGGCGGCCAGGGCGAGCCCGAAGAAGCCGACCAGGATGATTCCGATGATTCGCAGGACAAGGAAGCCGCCCACAGTGAGCCCCCAGGGTCTCCCGGCCAGGTTGAGCTTCTCCTGCAGGGCCTGGGTGCGCAGCTGGTTGTTCCGGGCGGTCAGACGGCGGCCCCAGCGATCCAGGGTGGGCCGGAAGACCCGCTCGAAGAACGGCAGGGTCATCTCCACCTCGGCCAGACTCTGGACGGCGCGTCCGGACTCGGTGAACTGGGCGAGGCGGGCTTCCAGGAGGTCCGCCTGGGGCGACTGGGCCTGACGGAGCCAGAGCGCCAGCAGGGCGACCGAGCAGGCTGCCAGTGCGCCGGCGACGTAGGCAATCACACCTGGATCCTCACGATCTTCTGGATGATCGCCGTCCCCACCAAGATGCTCATGGAACCTAAGGCCAGCATCACCCAGCCGAGGGTCTCCTTGACCATCGGGGCGAAGTAAGACGGCTCCACGAAGAAGAGGAAGAGGGCGAGACCGACGGGGAGGAGCGTGATGATCATGCCGGACATCCGCGCCTGCGCCGTGATGGTCCGGATCTCACCGTGAATGCGCACCCGCTCGCGAATCGTGTAGGCGATGGTGTCGAGGATCTCCGCCAGGTTGCCTCCGACCACGCGCTGGATCTGCACCGCGGTGACCATCAGGTCGAAGTCCTCGGACTTGTTGCGCTGCACCATGTGCTGGAGAGCGTCGTCGACGGGGATGCCGAGCGCGATCTCGCGGGTGGCGCGACCAAACTCCTCGGAGATGGGTGGCGACGCGTTCTTCGCCACCGTGTTCATGGCCTGGGCAAAGGAGAGACCGGCCTTGAGCGCGTTGCTGAGCAGGATGATCGTGTCTCCGAGCTGACCCTCGAAGGCGCGGGTGCGCCGGGTCTGACGGAAGCGGAGGAAGATGCCGCTCGCGATCCAGATGACGATGGGGCACGGGATGAAGGCGAAGACCGTCCCGAAGCGCAGCCAGAAGATGGCGCCGACCACAACCCCCAGGCCGGCGACGATCAGCATCCATTCGGAGGCCTTGAGCCGCAACCCGGCCTTCTGGAGGTCCTCGGCGAGCTTGCCCGCGTAGGAGCCTCGGTTGACCACCGGGCTGAGGGCGTCGGTGAAGCTGTCGAGCGCGTCGCGGAGGGGGTTTCCGGACCTGACCCGCTCGGGTTGCGGGGGCCGTTGACCGCCCATGTAGGCGCTCAGCCGCCGGGCGACCTCGTCGGCCTCAGTCCGGCTCCGGGTCGCGATCAGGGCGACCCAGCAGAGCAGGAAGCAGGCCACCAGAACCGCCGCGAGCAGGGGAAGAAAGTCGGTCATTGCCGTGCCCTACGTCCGTGTACCCTTCGGCACTCCTCGGATCACGAGTTCGTGAACGCCCCGGACAGCGACTGGGGGGTCACGGGCTGGTCGGTTGCGGGCGGGATGGTCGTGTCGGGGCCGGAGATGTTCTCGGTCTTCGGGACGAAGTCGCCGGCCGAGTTGGTGGTGCCGTATTCACTGGTCGGACGGAGCACGTACTTGAGGACGAGCGCGGGGTTGCCAGCTGCGACCGCGGTGTAGTTGCCGGTCAGCAGCGCGGTCATCTCCTCGGCCTGCGCCCTGGTCATCTCGACCACGAAGTAGTTGGGCGCCGACAGAGCCGGTGCCGCAGTGGTCGTCGCCGTTCCACCCGACGGGGTGGTGGTGGTGGCTGCCGGGTAGCCCACCGCCAGCACCGGGATGTCCTGGAAGACGTACTGGATCTGGTGACTGGTCGACGTGCTGCTACCCAGGTCACCGATGATGTCGATCTGGTCGCCGGCCAGGATGTAGTAGCCGACGGTCATCTGATCGACGGTGGTGTCCGACGTTGCGCCGTGGGCCGGAATGGCCAGGGCCACGTCGTTGTTCGCGATCGGGAGTTGGCTGGCCGGAGTGGTCAGCGTCGAGGTGCCGCCCGCGCCGGCGGTGGTTTGCAGCAACTGCTCGGTGATCGGGGTCCCCGCCGAGACGGCGACCGGGAGCGTCTTTCCGACCACCTGAGTGGTGGTCGTGTAGTAGTTGGTCGGAAGGTCGATGTTCAGGTACTCGCGAGTCGTGAGATTGGCCGCCGAGAGCTGGGAGCCGGCGGTGATGGCCGTCTCCGCCACGACCACCGGGGTCTCGGGCTGGGCCGGAGGTGTGCTCGACGACTTGGAGACGGCGATGAAGACCACCACGCCCGCGAGCAGGGCGAAGATGATGCCGCCAACGAGGAGTATCCGGTTCTGAGGTTTGTTGGAGGGGATCGCCACTTGCTTTCCTCTGCTGGTACCCGCGCCGCCGTTACCCCGGTCTGGGTGCGGTGCGGGACACGGTTGGTTCGGCTGAGGCCGGTCGCCCGAGTGTGACCGAGACCGGCGAACTGAATGTCACTGTCCGGTAACAGATGAGTGCGCCTTCTCCACTTCCCCCGAGGGCGCTCATGGGTCCATCCTACCGGTGGTCTGGGCCCGCATCAGCATCTCGAGGACATCGTCCCGATAGGGGGCGATGGTCGCGATCTTGCGGTAGATTCGGAGTGCGCCGTGGTTGTCTCCGCGTAGCCGGGTGAGACGTGCGATGCGCTCCAGGTATGAAACCGCCAGATCGATGTCCTGGTCGTCGATGCAGATGTCCGCAAGGCGCGCGAGGGGGGGCTCGTAGACCGGGTCGGCGCGGGATGCCGCCAGGTAGCAGTTGAGCGCCGCGTTGCGTTTGCCCAGGCTGCGGCACCGATCGCCCGCGTCGAGGGCGAGCTCGGCGACGGCCTGGCCCCCCAGCTCCTGGGCGGCCTGCTGGAGCACCGCGGCGACATCGTCGCACCGCTTCTTCCGCAGCCTTTGGTCCACGCTGGAGCGGAGGGCGACGAGGTCACGCTCGGGGACGTCATTGGCCGATGCTGCGGGTGCTGCACCGCCCCCCGCCGGCGTCATGTGCAGCTCCACTGCCTCCGGCTGCCGCACCGCCCACCCCGCTGCGATCTCGGGCGGGGCGGCGCCGCCGCCATTGGACGGGCTGGCGGGGAGCCATGCCTGGGTCGCGTCGCGCCAGTCCTCGCGCACCTCGCGGTGAGCGGGCCCGGTCGCTGGCTCGAAGTCCGCGCTCCCCGGTGCGGGCGACGCGCCGGTGACCGGCGCCTCGCGCCGTCCGACCGGCGGCGTCTCGGGAGACGGCCACGGGGACGACCATCTGGCGACGTCGGGCGGCCCGCTCCGGTGCGGTGGATCAGCGGCGGGAGCCGCGGGCCGCGGTCCCACATCCTGGAAGCGAGTCCCGTCAGGGGCGGACGGCACCGGTAGGTCGTCGGGCGAGAGCGGCTCGTCACGGAGACCCTCTGCGAGCGGATCGCGGGCCCCCCTCAGCGTGGGCGTCACCGGCTTTGGCCAGGTCGAGGGGTCGGAGAATGAGGCTCGGCGGCTCGGCGGGACCCGAACCTCCGCCGGCGCTTGGACCTCCTCATCGGCGTTGAACGCTCCGCGGGGCCCCCCCGGCTCCACCAGAGCGCCCTGCTCCGGTTGCGGTGCCCGGCTCGCCATGACGTCGTCCGGATCGCCGAGGTGGAAGCTGAACTGAGGAGGTGACGATCTGGAGCCGCCCTCCCCCGCGCCGCTGGCCCCATCCTCCTCCGGCAGGGGGTACGTGACGTCGGGAAGGGGATAGGGGGACTCCGCCAGGGGGTACGGCGACTCGGGAAGGGGATACGGGGCCTCGGGTTGGGGGTAGCTGAACTCCGGCCCGGGGTACGTGGGCTCGAGGTCGGCGTACGTCGACTCGGAATCTAAAAAGGTGGGTTCGGTGAGGGGATGGCTCGGTTCCGCAAAGGGGTAGACGGGCGGGAACCGGTGAGGTCCGCCGCCGTTGGATTCGGGAATCGAGGTGTCCACCTCGGCCAACCCCATCTCGGCAAGCCCGGCGGCCCGGCCGGCTCCATTCGTCGCCTCCGGGTCGCCCGGGGTGGGAGCCTGTCCGGCGGCCCTGTTCCTTTCGGAGCTGCTCAGCGCATCGAGGGAGAGAAGGTACTCGTACACGTGGCGGCGCAGCCGCTTGCTGAGCGCTGGGGCGATGTCGACCGCGCCCATGTCGGCCGCCAGCTGGGTGGCGGCGTCGACGATGGAGAGCAGTCCGGCCTCGTCGAGCCGGCCAAGACGTATGGCTTCGGCGAGCCGCTGCTCGACAAGGTCGGCGAGCCCGGGGACGTGAGGAGCCACCGTGGCGACACCGTCCTGCCAGCCGCGCCGGATCATCCCGAGGGTGTCGTAGCTCATGTCAGGCGCTCCGCGGCACCCAGCCCGTCCTCATCGAGATCGTCCTCGTGGAGGATCTGGCGGACCTTGCGGATTCCGTAGTAGACGATGACTCCGGCGATCAGCAGCACCAGGCCTGCGAAGCCGATCGTCTGGAGGTAGCCCGCGGCCGTTCCGGCGCCGGGGAGGATCTCGATGACCTTGTCGGCCTCGGCGTTCGCCGCCCGCTTCAGGGTCCACTGGTCGGGGAGGGCGTTGTAGTCACCCTTGGTCCGCACCAGCACGTCGCCGCTCTGGTCGTGGCTCAGCCAGACGATGCGGTGGACGATGGTGAGCTTGGTGTCGTTGGGGTTGGGGAAGACCATGATGTCGCCGACCTGGAGCTGGCCCGCCGGCAGGCTCTCGGTCACGACCAGGGACCCGATCGGGATGACCGGCTGCATGCTCCCGGTGACCACCTCCTCCAGGTGGTGCCCGGTGACCACCAGGCCGACCACGATGGCGCAGAAGATCGTGACGAGGCCAAGGGCGGCGGCGATCAGGAGGTTGACGACGTGGCCGCCGACTGCCCGCCAGACCGGGAGGAGCTCCTCCATCGGGAGCGGCGGGAGGGTGGCCGGCAGGGTGACGGGGAGGGGGGCGGGCACAGTGGGGGCGGCCACGGTAGTGGCAGCTACGGTGGCCGGAGGGGTGTCCGTCTCGGTCGGGATCGGTGCCGTCCGCCCCGCGAGCATCACCGTGGTCGCCTCCGGCTGGGCAGCGGTCGGCACCTCGGGGAGGGGAGCGGGTATGGACGGCGCCATGGCGGCGAGCAGCCACGCGGGCGGTGAGGTGAGCGCGGCCGGGGCCACCGGGATCGCCGGCACCGCCACCCGCAGCATGCGGGAGATGCGGGTGGCGTCGAGCGGAGAGGCGCGCCGGCAGGCCACCTGGAGGCGGCGGGTGCGCGCCGGGAGGGCGACGTTGGGGACGGTCGAGGCGACCTCCATTCGGGCTAGGAAGGCGCGCCGCCGCGGCGCGGCGGGGGGGACCGGTACGGAGCTCTCGAAGGCTGGTACCGCGAGAGGGGGAGCCGGCCGGGGAGCGGCTGGGGGAGGTGGCACCGAGGTCGCCGGCAGGGAAACCGGAGGCGCCGCCGCCGGCTCGGGCAGCCGGAGGATCGTCGCCTGGGTGACCCGCCTGCGCTCTCGGCGGGGGGCGCGCTTGGCAGGTTGGGCGCCGCCCAGGCCGAGGCTGCCGGTGGCGGACTCGAGATCCGCCACGACGTCCCTGACCAAGTCGTGAAGCTCCTCGGGGAGCGTCACCCTCACGTTGCCCACTAGCGAATTCCCCTGCTGCTCCCGCACGCCGTCGACGGCGGTTTGAGCCGGCCGCCCAATTGTCGGCCCCCCCAGGCGGCGCCTCGTGCAACGGGGCGCAACGAATCGGTTGCGGGCACGTGGGCACCCCCGGGCATGAGACGACCGCCGGCTCGGTGGTGGCCGAGGCCGGCGGTCGCGACCCTGAGGGCGAGGAGGGGACGGCGGGTGGGCCGCCGTCCCCTCACACGCTGGTCAGAGGCTGGTTACGCTCCGTTCTGGCCCCAGGTGAAGGCCGCCGTGCACATCGAGTCCTCGTCGGTGTTCGGGCTGCTGGAGGGGAGCGCCAGGCTGAACGTGAAGGTGTCGCTGGCGCCCGGCCCCCAGACCAAGGTCCCGGCGTTGTCGGTGATGTTGATCGGGGTGGTCATCGAGGCCAGCGAGCCCGTGTAGACCACCACCGGCGTGGGCTGGGAGTTCTTGACCGTGAGCTGGAGGTCGCTGCAGAGTGTGGTGTCGCTCGACGTGTAGTAGCTGTCGTCGCCGCTCACCGTGGCCGACTTGAGCGAGAGCTGGAAGGTCGACGCCTCGGTGCCGGTGTTGGTGATGGCCACGGTGCCGACAGAGGTCAGGCCGTAGCCGGGGGTGATGCCGCCGACGTCGAAGATGGCGCCGCAGGCGGTGGGCAAGCTCTCGTCGTTGCAGGTGACCGGGTTGAGGCTGCCTGCAACGGTCGCGGTGTTGGACATGTGGACGCCCAGGGTGCTGGCGGTGCTTCCGTTGTTCTGGGTAACCGCCTGCCATGCCGCCAATCCGCCCCATCCGATGAGCGCGGTGCCGGCGACAACCAGGACGAAGACCATCCCGGCACGCAGCTGCCTGCGGTCGGAGCTCTTCCGCTCGATGGACATGGGAAACCTCCAAGACTGGGGTGCGGTGGGCGACACCGCCTCCGGGGGGTGGGACGGGAGGAGACGGTCGCGGCGCTCTTGGTGAAGGGCGGCGCCGCGCTCGCCCTGGCTGGCTGGTTGGGGGAGAAAGGGACCGGGAAGGCGCTCTTCCCGGCCCCCCTCAGATCATGGTTGGGGGTGTTACGCGCTCTGGGTGAAGAGGACGTTGAAGTTGCAGCTCTCACCCGGGACGCTGTTGTCGGTGCTGAACCCCGACTCGGGGGTCACGTGGAAGCTGAAGGTGTTGCTGGTGGTCTGGGCCCAGGCGGTGCTCCCGCTGCTGGTGTTCAGCGGGGTGGCGCTGATCGCCGCGATGCCCGTCTGGCTGACGTACGGCGTGACGCTGTCCGCACCCGTGATGGTCAGGTTGAGGGCCGGGCAGAGGGCACCGGTCGGGGCTGCCGGGGTGCTCACGGAGAACGTGCTCGGGAGGGCGCCGGTGTCGGTGATGACGACCGTTCCGGTGGATCCGGTCCAACCGGAGGTCAGGCTGGAGCCCGACACGATCACGCTGCAGGGCGTCGAGGCCGCGGTGGCCGAGGAGTTGGTGGAGTTGCAGGTCACGCCGCCGTTGGCGACGTTGGTGTGGGAGAGGCTGGCGACCGAGAATGCGTTGCCGTTGTTCTGGGTGTAGGCCTGCCATGCGGCCAGGCCGCCCCAGCCGATCAGTGCTGAGCCCGCCACGGCCGCGCTCAGGACGAGCGCCATCCGGACGGATCGCTTGCTCTTGCGGTTTTCCATGATCTTCTGTTCCTTTTGTGCCTTCTGATCGTTCTGTGCAGCTAGTTCAAATGCACTAGACGCCTCTAGTTAGACTAGGGGGGTCGATCTCACGAAGCCCCGCCCGATACCGCCACAGGCGAGTAACGGGATGCGCTTGATGCTGTGATTGCGATAGCGGCGTTTGCCCCGTTCACTTTCGGGTCCTCGAGGTGGGCGCTGGAAGCGCGTCGGGAGGGCCCGGACAGTAGGAGGCCGGGGCAGGAAGATCCTGCCCCGGCCTTCCGGATCAAGGCGTTGGTTAGGCGGCCGTCTGGGTGAAGAGGATGCTGAAGGTGCAGCTCTGGCCCGAGTCGGCGGAGTTGGTCAGGAAGGTTCCGCCGGACGCGACGGTGAAGGTGAAGGTGTTACCCGTCGCGCCGGTGCCGGTGCCGGCGACACCGTTGGGCGACCAGGTCGCACTCGGAGCGCCGGCGTCGTTGTCCACGCTGGTCGCTCCCATGGTCGAGGTCAGGGCCGTCACCGGGTACGGGGTGCCCGGCGCCCCAGCCGAGAGGCTCGCCACCTTGAGCGTGAGGTCAGTGCAGAGGCTGCCCGTCGGCGCGGCCGGCATGCTCATTGAGAAGGTGCTCTGCAGGTTGCCGGTGTTATCGATCTTGACGGCGCCGGTGATCGGCAGGACGTTATTGACCGGGTCCGCGCCGGTGACGGTGATGAACGCCGAGCACCAGCCGGGGCCGACGCCGACCGGGGCCGTGCCCAGGGTGGACGCGCAGTTGGAACTGACGTAGTTGTTGTGCTGGAGAGTGCCGGCCGCAACGCTGTTGCCGGCGTTCTCGGTGTAGGCGTTCCATGCGGCCAAGCCGCCGAACCCCACCATGGCGGTGCCGGCCACGGCGGCACCCAGCACCAGGGCCACCCGAAGCGAACGCTTGCTCTTGCGGTTTTCCATGATCCTCGTTTCCTCTTCTGCCTTCTGGCCGTTCTGGCCGAGTAGTTCAAATGCACTAGGCGGCTCTGGCCAGCCTAGGGGGGCCGGTGAGACGAACGGGTTGCGGAACCGGCCACAGCCGGGTCACGGAGGTCGGCCGGCCCAGTGACGCGATCGGGGCGTCTGAGCGCGGCCGCCGGCCGGCTCGCCGCGACGGCCCCCCGCGGGGCTAGGCATCCTCGGCAATAGAGGAGGCCGGGCAGGTTGCCCTGCCCGGCCTCGTGGGGGCGTTAGGAGGATCAGGCCGCTGTCTGGCTGAAGAGGAGGCCGAAGCTGCAGCTCGTGCCCGCGTCCGACAAGCTGTTGGCGAATCCGGCGCCCGCGGTCACGGTCACGGTGTAGGTGTCCGCGGTCACCCCGGTGCCGGTGCCGGCCACGCCGCCGTTGGTCCAGTTGAGGCTGGGGGTCCCGGCGTTGCTATAGAGGTTCACGGGCGTCGTGAGGCCGGCGCTGCTCAGCGCGGTCGTCGCTATCACGGTGCCGGTGTCCGGCACGGTGGAGTTGAGGTCAGTCACCTTGAGCGTCAGGTCGGCGCAGAGGCCGCCGGATGCCGCGGCCGGCAGGTTGAGCGTGAACGTGCTCTTCAGAGTGCCGGTGTTGGCGATGATGATGGTGCCGACGGTGTTCGTCCAGGTGGCCGGGTCGACGCCGGCGACGGAGATCGTCGCGGCGCACCAGCCGGTCCCGCTGGTCGGGATCGTGCCCAGGTTCGACGTGCAGGCCAGTCCGTTGGCGTGGGCGAGGGTGCCGGCCGCGACGCTGTTGCCTGCGTTCTCGGTGTAGGCGTTCCATGCCGCCAAGCCGCCGAACCCAACCATGGCGGTGCCGGCCACGGCGGCACCCAGCACCAGGGCCACCCGAAGCGATCGTCTGCTCTTCCGTTCCATGATCCTCATTCCTTCAAAGTCTCTGACCGCTCTAGCCAGATAGGTCAAATGCACTAGACGGCAAGGAGCAGGCTAGGGGGGGTGATCTGACGAAGCCCTCGCGGAGGGGGCGACAGGCGGGTAACGGGGTTCGCGTGAAGCCGTGAACGCGAACGATGCATCTGATCCGTTCGGGGTCCATCGGAGCCGAGGTCACGGGACCGTGCCGCAGACCGCTCTGAGCGGGTGGTCTCCGGCTCAGCTTCGCCGACCTCCGCCGGTCACCCGCCGCTCGCCGCCCGTCGCTCGCGAGCGTCTCCTATATAGGGAGTGCTCGGTATAGGTATATAGGAAGGGCCCGGGCAGGTCCCCGGGCGGCCCGGGGTGCAGTGAGCCGCGCCGCCCCGCCCCGCGCCGTCGGGCGCCGGGGACGTACCGCGTCTCCACCCGACCATTCCGACCCCTGGCCCGGGGAGGGCTCTCGACTGCGGTGCCCGGGCCCCGCACTCACCCTCGCGGCGTCGTGGTGCTCCGCCCACTCCGGCTGCCGTCGCGGTGGGGCCCCCCGGGGCTCTTCCGGGAGCCGTCGTCCGTCACACCGGGAGGGTGGGGTCGTGTGACGATGACGTTGTTGTCGCTTGGACGTCCCAGGCTGGCTGAAAGCGTCTTTCCCCCCCATCCCTTCAGGCCACCATTGCCGCCGATGCCCCGGGGGGGGATGCCCGGGGATGGTCGGCATAACTCAAGAGGTCGCCACCGGATGCTTGCCGAGGGACCGCGATGCCGCCCGGAGACGGGAGGTCGGGACGATAGAACCGCTGGGCGGCAGATCGTCCTGGCCATGATCACCGATGCTGATGGCCGCCTGGCGTTCGCCAACGGTGAGCTGCTCGCTCTCGGGGGGTGGCGCTGGACCGACCTGAGCGGCCGTCTCTGGCATGAGGTGCTGATCGCTCCTGAGCATCGGCGCCGCGTGGTCCGGGCCTTCGACCGGGCGGTGACCCGCAAGGACGGGACCGCCTGCGTCGAGGCGCCGATCCGCACCAGCGACGGTCGGGTGCGGGTCGTGGCCTGGATGGCCACGCCGAGCCTCGACGAGGCCGGCCGGGCCACCGGCGTCACCTCCGTGGGGGTCGATGTCACACGGTGGACCGAGGAGCGCGATCGCCTGGCCGCGGAGAGGGACTTCGACGCCTCGCACGACCGGCTCACCGGGCTCCCCAATGCCTCGACCTTCCGCTGGCGGCTCGGCAGCGAATTGAGCGCCGGCCGTCGCGCGGGACGCTCGACCGGCGTGCTCCTGGTCGCGCTCGACCGGCTCCGCACCGTGGTGGAGGCCCTCGGCCAGGAGGCGGGGGAGCAGCTGGTCGCCGAGATGGCGGAGCGAGTTTCGGACTGTGTCCAGGCTGCGGCCGGCCGCACGCCGTCGTCCATGCTGCCTGCCGGCGCGGCCGACCCGATGAACGCGTGGATGGTCGCCCGCTGGTCGGACGACGAGTTCGCCGTCCTCCTCCCCGGCCTGGTCTTCCCCGAGGAGGCCGTCTACATGGCGCGCTCCATCGTGGCGACCGTTGCGGCTCCCTGCACGGGCTCCACCGCACACCTCCGGCTGAGCGCCGCGATCGGGATCGCCGTGGCGCCGTCGGACGGGGACAATCCGGCCACGCTGATGCGGCACGCCGCCGTGGCAGAGCACGCTGGGCGCATGTCGGCGGAGCACATGGTCCGCTTTGAGCTCTCCCTCTCGCAGGAGGCCGAGGGCCGGCTCCTCATCGAGCAGCAGCTCCCCCTCGCCCTGGAGCGGGGCGAGCTCAGCGTCGCCTTCCAGCCTGAGGTCGATGCTGCCTCTCACCGCATCGTCGGGCTCGAGGCGCTCGCTCGCTGGCATCACCCGGTGCTCGGCGAGGTTCCCCCCGTCCGGTTCATCCCCATCGCCGAGGAGATCGGGGTGATCGCGGAGATCGGTCAGTTCGTCCTGCGGAGCGCGGTCCGGCACGCGGCCCAGTGGCGGTCCGACGGGCTGGGAGACGTGCGGGTCGCGGTCAACGTCTCGGCCCACCAGCTGACCGACCGCAGCCTCGTCGCGGTCGTGCTCGAGTGCCTGGACGAGACCGGGCTCCCGGCCCACCTGCTGGAGTTGGAGGTCACCGAGTCGGCGGCCATGGTCGACGCGCAAGCCGCGGCCGAGGTGCTCGGTGAGCTGGCGCGCCAGGGGGTGACCATCTCGCTGGACGACTTCGGCACCGGCTATTCCAACATCGGCAAGCTGCACAACCTCGCCGTCAGCACGATCAAGATCGACCGCAGCTTCCTCCTGGAGGACGAGGCGAATCCCGCCGCGGATCCCGGGGCTCTGCTCCACGCCGTGGTGACCCTTGGCCGCAACCTTGGGCTGCGGGTCATCGCCGAGGGAGTCGAGACCGAGGAGCAGCTCCACCGCCTGCAGACCCAGGGCCTGGACGCCTACCAGGGTTTCCTCTTCTCACGGCCGGTGCCGGCCGCGGAGATCCTTCGACTCCTCCGCGAGGATCGGCCGCTCGGGTCCGAGAGCGGTATCCAGATCGCCTGAAGCCGGCTCAGCCACCGCGCTCGTTCGCCGTCTGGACCGCGGCGAGGGGGAGGATCTGGTCGAGCTGGAGACCGCCGAGCCGACCCTCCGCCACCAGGCTGTTGACCAGATTGTCGACCCGCCACACGACGATGACCTGGAGGGCTCCGACGCCCGCGGCGGTCCCCTGCGTAGTGATGGCATGCCCGCCGTCGCCCAGCGGGCCGGTGGAGACGGGCACGGCACCGGCCCGGGAGTCCAGGGCGCTGTCGAGGCGGATCATGGCGGTGGATGCGCCCGCCGTGGTCGTGAAGTCCGCGACTGCCGCGGTGAGCGTGATCGGGCCGTTGCTGGTGCTGAAGGACACGTTGCGGTAGTACTCGACCTCCGCGGCTCGCACCAGGCCGTCCTTCCGCACCGCACTCGAGCTGGCCTGGTCCAGCCAGCCCGCGCCCACTGATGCGACCGCCTCGTAGACGATGAAGTCCGGGGAGGTGAGCTGGTCGAGGGTGATCAGATAGCCGCCCAGGTTCCCGTGGAGAGTGGTCGGGGGGGAGCTCCCGCACGCGGCGGAGCTCATGGCCGCGATCGCGAGCACACGCATCGCTCGGCCGGCCCTCCGGTGCCACGGCATCGACGGTGCACGGCGCGCCTCACCCGCCGTCGGGATCGCGCCCGCTGTTGCGGCCGCGGGCGGCGAGGCGTATGTCGCAGGGTGCTGGGTCAGCGAGCCGGCCTCCCTCTGCATCTGGCGTCCGTGGCCGCGACTCTAGTGGAAGAGGCGAGAGACGATCCCATCAGACCGGATGTCCCGGCGCCGTCATCCGTCCGTGACAAGCCCGTTGCAGAGCGACCGAATGGGAGCCGGGGGGTCGGGGGACGATGCTGGCAGCGACGTAGGCCGCCGGCTCTTGACACGATCGTTGCAATCTGTGAATTCGATGCAATAGGTTCGGGGTGTAGCCTGCGAAAGACCGTCAGGCAGAGCAAACCGACGGAACGAGATACCTTAGATAGGTAGGCTGGAACAGAGGATGTCGCTTCTCGACCGCGTCCAGAGGAAGGCTGAGGACGCGTCGCCAACTGGTGGCGTGGCCGCGCAGCCCGCGACCCCCCCGACGTTTGCGCTGCCGTCCGCCGGATCCCCGCCGCTCGCCTCGCCGGCCGCGCTGCCGACCTGGTCGGTGCGTGCCTCGCTGGCCAACTCTGCGGCCCCGGTCGCCCCGCCACGGCAAGCGCTGGAGCCGGCGCAATTCGGGCGCCCCGCGCCCGCTCAGACCTCGCCGCTTCCGCTGCGGGTTCGGCCCACCGAAACCCCCGGACTGGGCGATGCCAACCGGCCGGCGTCCCTGCTCAGCCGGACTGGCGACTCCGCGGGTTCGGCCGACG
Source organism: Candidatus Dormiibacterota bacterium (assembly GCA_003141695.1). Taxonomy (GTDB): domain Bacteria; phylum Chloroflexota; class Dormibacteria; order Aeolococcales; family Aeolococcaceae; genus Changshengia. The sequence continues at coordinate 30,017 of PLNE01000155.1, read as the reverse complement.
GCACCCGCGCCTCCTCGCTGCTGAACCGTACCGGTGAGGCCGGGGGCTCGGGTGGTGGCAGCCGTCCCACGTCCCTGCTCAGCCGCACCGGGACCCCCGCCCGTCCCGGGCAGGGCCGGGGAAACCTCGGGGCCATGTACGCCCAGCTCCGATCCCGGGTCCACCAGCGCCTCGTCGAGGAGCTTGCCGGTAACACGGACTCCGCGCCTGCCGATGTCATCCGCCAGCGCATCGCCGAGCTCGTGACCGAGGTTATCAACGAGCAGGGTCTGACCATGAGCCGTCAGGACCGCCTGCGGGTGGTCGACACGCTCATCCATGACGTCCTCGGACTGGGCCCGCTCGAGGACCTGCTGGCCAACCCCGACATCGCCGAGATCATGGTCAACGGCCCCAACCAGATCTACGTTGAGGAGAAGGGCAAGCTGATCCGGAGCCCGGTCACCTTCGAGAGCACCGAGCAGCTCATGCAGGTGATCGATCGCATCGTCTCCTCGATCGGCCGGCGCGTGGATGAGTCATCGCCGATGGTCGACGCCCGGCTCAAGGACGGCTCCCGAGTGAACGTCATCATCCCTCCCCTTGCCCTTCGCGGTCCGACGGTGACGATCCGGAAGTTCTCGAAGGAGGCCTTCACCATCGAGGACCTGGTCAGCTTCGGCACCCTCACCGACGAGATGGCGAAATTCATCAGGGCCTGCGTCAGAGGCCGCCTGAACGTCGTCGTCTCCGGGGGTACCGGGTCGGGCAAGACCACGACGCTGAACGTGCTCTCGAGCTTTATCCCCGAGGACGAACGTATCGTCACCATCGAGGACGCCGCCGAGTTGCAGCTTGTCCAGGAGCACGTGGTCACCCTGGAGGCGAGGCCGGCCAACGTGGAGGGCCGCGGCGCTGTCTCCATCCGGGAGTTGGTCATCAACGCCCTCCGGATGAGGCCGGACCGCATCGTCGTCGGTGAGTGCCGCGGCGGCGAGGCACTGGACATGCTCCAGGCCATGAACACCGGGCACGACGGCTCGCTGACCACGCTCCACGCCAACAACCCGAGAGACGCGGTCAGCCGCTTGGAGACCATGGTGCTGATGTCTGGCGCGGAGTTGCCGTCACGAGCGATCCGTGAGCAGATCGCCTCGGCGGTGAACATGATCGTCCATCAGTCGCGTCTCCGCGACGGCACCCGGAGGATCGTCAGCATCACTGAGGTTCTGGGCACCGGCCCCGACGGCGTCGTGATGCAGGAGATCTTCGCCTTCAAGCAGACAGGGGTCGACCCCGAGACCGGCAAGGTCATCGGCGAGCTGGCCCCCACCGGCGTGGTGCCTGAGGCGATGGAGCGTCTGAGCGCCGAGGGCGAGGCGGTTTCCGAGGAGATGTTCGCCGCCGCGTGACCCCTCGCGCAGTGCGCCGCACCGGACCGGGTGTGAAGGATATGCCGAGCGGGTGACGGCCTCCTGACCGATCGGTTTCGGTCAGTGTGTCGGGTCCCACCCCCGACTCTCCGTCCATACACTCGTGGCGAAGTGTCCTCGTCTCCGACGGCTGGCGCCGCCTACTCTCCCCATACCCGGAGCCGCCGGGCGGACCGGCCCGTCCGGGTGCTCGTGTGCGTAGCCGACGGGTCCCCGATCACCGGCGCACTCACCCGTCCGGGGGCCGCCCCCGCCATCGAGACCTTCGCGGTGCCCACGCTCGCGTCGCTGCCCGAGGACCTGGCAACCCGATGGGACGCCGTGGTCGTTGAGGACGGCGAGTCTGGTTGGTCGGCCCAGACACTTCTCGACCACGTCCGTGCGTGCGGCGTGAGCATCCCCGTGGTTGTCGTTTGCGCCCCCTCTCACGAGACCGCCGGGATCGCCTTGGTGGAAGGCGGTGCAGCCGACTGCCTCGCCTCCGACCGGTTGGCACGCCTTCCCGTGGCCGTCCGCGCCGCCGTCGAGAGGGAGGCGCTGGCCCAGAGATTGGCGCGACTCGAGGCCGCCTCCGCGGGTTGGGAAGCAATGCTGCGGGCGTTCTTCGAAAGCTCCCCCGCCGCCCTGATCTCCGTCGACCTCGGCGCCCGGGTGACCGAGTGGAACAGGACCGCGGAGCGCCTGCTGGGATGGTCGCAGGCGGAGGCGCGCGGCCAGAACCTTGTCGACCTGTTGGGAGACGAGAAGGTGGGGGGGCGGCTGCTCGTTGCCATCACCCAGGCGGCAGGCGAGAGAGTGGCGAACCTCCAGATCCTGCCGGTGAGGCTGCGCCGGCGTGACGGCCAGCACCTTCATTTCGAGGTCTGGGCAATCCGTCGGAGCGGCGACCTGGCCGGGGTCGTCCTCTCCCTGACCGACGTCACCCAGCGGTGGCGGGCGGACCGCATGAGGGAACACGAAATCGCGATCCTCAGCGCCCTTGCGTCGTCCAGCGACGACGTCGCGCTCATGGGTGCGCTGGAGCAGATTGGGTTGAGCGCCTCCGGAACGGAGGCGAGGCTCTGGGAGGTCGACGCCAGGGGGGCGGTGCAGCTCCTGGCAGCTTGGCGCCGCGACGGCTCGGGCGACGTCGTACCGTCCCCGCCGCCAGATCACCCGCCCGCCGTGGTGGCCAGGGCGCTGGAAAGGGGGCGGCTGTCGTTCTCGGAGACGTGGTCGGCGAACCCCTTGGGGGACTGGCTCGGCATCCCGGTCGTGAGCGGCCAGCAGGTCGTCGGCGCCGTTGAGGTTCGCGCTCTGGGCTCTGTCGGTTTCGATGACGCCTACGTCGCCCACCTCACGGGACTCGGAAGCTATCTCGGTGCCTACATGGCCCGTCATCGCGTCGAGGCCGACTTCGCACGCAGCCTGGAGGAGCTTAATCGCGTCAGCGGAGAGCGCCTCCGGCTGATGCGCCTTCTTGTCGAGGCTCACGAGGATGAGCGCCGGACCATCGCCGCCGACATCCACGATGACTCCCTCCAGATCCTGGCCGCCGTGGGGCTCCGGCTGCACACGCTCCGGCGGCGGGTCGACGACGAGGCGGCCCGGGGCACCCTCGATGCCGTGGAGCAGATGGTGGGGACCGCGGTCTCGCGTCTCCGGGGTCTGATGTTCAACCTGCGCCCTCCCGGGCTTGACCACGGCGACCTGCTCGGCACGATTCGCGACCGTCTGATTCAGGTACAGCAGGACGAGGGCATCGAGTACAGCCTCGCGGGTTCGGAACCGGGAGCGCTGACGACCGCGGCGAGAGTGACGCTCTATCGGGTCGCGCAGGAGGCCATCGCCAACGTGGTCAAGCACGCCTCGGCGAGCCACATCGGCGTCTCCGTGGAGGAGCGGGACAATGGCTGTCTGCTGCGGATCACGGACGACGGCGCCGGGCTCGGCGCAGCGGTCGACAACCCACCCGGCCACCTCGGCCTGCCCAGCATGCGCCAGCGGACCGAGGTCGCCGGGGGCTGGCTGCGGGTCGAGTCCGGCGCCCCTCGCGGCACGGCGGTGACCGCTTGGGTACCGCTCCTGGTCGGGGCGCGGTCCGGCCCCGGGTCAGCGTCATGACCCCCCCTGTCGTCGCCCGGATCCTGATTGCGGACGATGATGCCAACATCCGGGAGGCACTCCGAGAGCTGCTCGAGTCCGAGGACGGCCTCGAGGTTGTCGGGGTCGCGGTCGATGCGATCGAGGCTGTGGAGATGGCCGCTCGCGAGCGTCCTGACGTGGCCATCCTCGACGTCAAGATGCCGGGAGGTGGTGGGCCCCGCGCGGCCCGCGGCATCCTCGCGGAGAGCCCGCAGACCCGGATCGTCGCCCTCTCCGCCTACGGTGACCGGGCCAGCATCCTGGAGATGCTGAGCGCCGGCGCGGCCGCATATCTGGTCAAGGGATCGATGCCGGACGAGGTCACCCAGACCATCCAGCGCGTCCTCCGTGGCGAATCAGCCTTCTCTGCGGAGGTGGCCAGCACGGTGGTCCGCGAGCTGAGCGACCAGCTGGCCGGAAAGGAGGAGGCCGAGGCCAAGCGGGCCCGGGTGCTCTCCCGGGTCCAGGAGGTGATCGAGCACGGAGGCATCCATCCCGTCTATCAGCCGATCGTCGACCTTGCGAGGGGTAGGGTCACCGGTGTCGAGGCGCTCTCCCGCTTCGACACGGGGATGCCTCTGCAGTGGTTCGAAGAGGCGTCCGACGTGGGCCTCCGCGAGGACCTGGAGGCGTCGGCGCTGGCAGTGTCCCTGGCCGGCCTCCCCGCGCTGCCCACCGACTCCTATCTCTCCCTCAACCTGTCGCCGTCCACGCTGCTGCGCCGTGATGTCGCCCGGCTGCTGGGGGCGGTGCCTCTCGAGCGCATCGTCATCGAGATGACCGAGCACTACGCGGTCAGCGACTACGAGGCACTCAACCGGGCCCTCCAACCGCTTCGTCAGGCGGGTGTCCGGGTGGCCGTCGACGATGCGGGAGCGGGCTTCGCCAGCCTGCGCCACATCCTGTTGCTGGTCCCGGACATCATCAAGCTCGACATCTCGCTGACCCGGGGGATCGACAGCGACCGGCCGCGCCGGGCCCTCTCCTGCGCCCTGGTGGCGTTTGCCCGCGAGACCGGGACGACGATCGTCGCCGAGGGCATCGAGACCGACGCTGAGCTGCGTACCCTGAAGGAGATCGGCGTGACCCAGGGCCAGGGTTTCCTGATCGCGAGGCCGATGGTCCCCCCGATCGACGAGGGCCGCATCCTCAAGATCCTGGGGGTCTGAGGCGCCGGATCCGGGTGCGCGGGCGCGCCGGGGGGGCCACGCCGCGCCCAGTCCCCGGTGGAGGAGCGCCGTTCAGCGGCCCCGCGATCCCCCGGGGCCGCCCAGCGGCATCCCCATCCCCGGAGGCATGCTGGGCGGCATCCCCAGCCCGGGAGGACCACCGAATCCCGGCGGCTGCTGTGCGGGCTGCGCGGCGCCGTTGCCCATCTGCCTGCCCGCTGCCGCCACAAGAGCTTCCTGCTGAAGCTGGCGCCGATCGGGGAAGAGCTGAGCCAGACGCGGCGGCAGGGGAACGCCCATGTCGAAGAGCCGGTCGATGATCTTCGGACGGATGCCCGTGGAGTTGAAGTCGCCCACGATCTTCCCGGTCGCGGGATCGGCGCCCCTGGACTCGAACTTGAAGATCTCCTGCATGGTGATGGTGTCACCTTCCATCCCCACCACCTCGGTGATCGAGACGATCTTGCGCGAGCCGTCCTTGAGGCGCGCCAGCTGGATCACCAGGTTGATGGCGCTGGCCACCTGCTGGCGGATGGCCTTCAGGGGCAGGTCCATACCGGCCATGAGGACCAGGGTCTCGAGCCGGGAGAGGGTCTCACGAGGACTGTTGGCGTGGATTGTCGTCATCGACCCGTCGTGTCCGGTGTTCATGGCCTGAAGCATGTCGAGAGCCTCACCGGAGCGGCACTCGCCGACGACGATGCGGTCGGGGCGCATCCGCAGGGAGTTGACCACGAGGTCGCGGATGTTGACGCGACCCTCTCCGTTGACGTCCGGCGGGCGCGACTCCATCCGGCACACGTGCTCTTGGTGGAGCTGCAGCTCGGCGGCGTCCTCGATGGTGATGATCCGCTCGTCGATGGGGATGAACCCGGAGCACACGTTGAGAAGGGTCGTCTTCCCGGTGCCGGTGCCACCGGAGACGATGATGTTGGCCCGGGCCAGGACGCACGCCTGGACGAAGGAGGCGCCCTCCTGGGTGATGGTCCCGAAGCCGATCAGGTCGGAAACCTGGTAGGGGTCCTTCGAGAACTTCCGGATGGTCAGCAGGGGGCCGTCGAGGGCGACCGGCGGAATGGCGGCGTTGACACGCGATCCGTCCAGGAGCCGGGCGTCACAGAGGGGTGTCCGGGCGTCGACCCGCCGGCCCACCGACGAGACGATGGTGTCGATGACCCGCATGAGATGGGCCTCGTCGTCGAAGCGGATGTCGGTGAGCAGGATCTTGCCCTTGCGCTCGACGTACACCATCTCCGGACCATTGACCATGATCTCGGTCAGGCTGTCGTCCTCGACCAGCGGCCGAATCGGCCCCAGGGCCTCCATGTAGCGGTTGTCGAGGCGGGAGTTGGCGGCGACGCTCACAGATGGGACTCCTCTTGGGCACCACGGACGGCCATCAGGCTGAGGGACCGCCCAGGCGATTCTCGCCCGTCCTCACCGATCGTAGGGCAAGGCAACACATTCGATACACGATCTTTTCCTGGCCGCCGGGCCGGGCCCGTCTACCATGTGCTCCTCAGCACCGTTCACGGGAATTCTGCATGAGCCCAGGCAGCCCACCCTGCGAGGGGAGGCGGGTGCGGTGACGCCGCCACCACTCGAATTCCCCTCGCCGGCCGCCGACGACCTCCTCGGAGAGGACTGGTTCGGCGAGGGCAGCGTCTTCGACACGGGCGAGGAGCTCGCGACCGCCCTGGCGGCGCTGGGGAGCGGCCAGATGGTCTGGCCGGTCGATGCGCTCGAGCTCTCCGGGGTCTCCGTCCCCTCTCCGGGGCCAGCCGGTGGCCCAGGTGAGGGGACGGCCGAGTGGCCGCCTGCCCGACCGACCACGCCGCCCCAGCCGCCTGACGAGTTCCAGGTCGCGACCATGCCCAGCTCGCGCGGTGGCCCACCCACCGGATGGGGCCGCCGTGCCGCCGTCTCCATCAGCCGTCCGCGCCGGCTCGGTGGACGGGCGACACCCGAACGCTCCGGCTGGTCTATCCGCCAGAGCGTTCAGATGCTCCGAATGACCGAGGACACGCTGTACCGGTTGCGCGAGGAGGCTGCCCAACTCACGTGGCAGCTCGCCGTGCTCGCCCACCGGGAGATGGACGCTTAGGGTTCCCCGGCATCCGCGGCACCATCGGCACTCTCCCGCTGGTCCATGAGGGTGCGGACCGCGTCGAGCGTCGGAGACTGACCGGAGCGAATGAGTTGGATCACGATCTCCGGGTCGATGCCGCCTGGAGCGGCGAGCGCTGCGGTCCGGGCCGCCTCGTCGGCGGCATCGCGGGCTCTTCGCAGCTGCATCCGCATTTCGTCGTTGCGCCGGAAGAGCCACGCGGCGAGCACCCCTTCGAGGATTGCCACCACAGCCAGCAGGATGGCGGCGTGCCCGGTGATGGCACTGAGCACCGAATTCACGGTTGAGCCTCCAGGTCGGCCGTCAGAGGCCGCTCAGGTACTCGGCGGCGTGGTAGTGCATCTCGCGCGCCATCGCCTGGACCACCGAGGTCTCGAAACCGGGCAACGCGATGTGCTTGATCGCCTCGATGGTGGCCATCACATCCTGAATGGACGGCCGCGTCCGGCGGAGCATCTCGGCCACCGGGGCCACGCCGTCCGTGCCCAACCAGAGGGAGCCGATCTGGATCAGGTCCGCCTTCATCCCTTCGAAATCGGCACTCGCGTCGGCTGCCGCCAGGGCCTCGAGGGCGGGCGACGACTCGAACGTCGGGAACTGCGGGGGGAACGTGGGGGCGGCGCTGGGGGCGGGTGCCTGGCTGTACGTTTGGCCCCACGCGGTCAGCGTGCCCTCCTCCTCCTGCCCGTCGGTGAGGGGGATGGGCGGCCACGCCGGGTTTTCCGAGCCAACCCCGAGGTCCACCGGGACGGTGGGGACCGACTCGACCGGGGGCGAGGGCCATGCCATGGGAGCCGCCTCAGAAGAGGGCTCGGGACGATCCGAGGTCGGAGCGGCGCGCCACTCCGGGTCTGCCGGAGCCCTGACCTGGGCGGAGACCATCAGGTCCGCGGGCATCACCAGCTTGGCCGGCACCACGAGCGGTGCGGGGGGGGGCTGTGCGGCACTCGCCGCGGCCTCGGCGGCCTCGGGCTCCTCGGCGAACCGGGGCTCCTCAGCGGAGAGCTCGGGCTCCTCGCCGGAGAGCTCGGGCTCATCGGCGATGAGCTCCCGCTCCTCGGCAGTGAGTTCCGGCTCCTCGGCGGCGAACTGGGGTCCCTCGGTCATGAGTTCGGGCTCCTCGGCAGCGAACTCGGGCTTTTGGGCTGCTACCTCGGCCTCTTCCACCGCAAACCCCGTCTCCTCGGCGGTGAGTTCGGGCTCCTCGGGCGTGAGCTCCGGCTCTTGGGCGGCCGCCGCTGGCCCGGTCGGGTCTATCGCAATGTCCGCGGAGGTCGCCTGGCGGGCGTACGACGTGATGGCGGCGAGCGCTTCGGAGAGCGGTGCCGGCGCCTCGGTGGCGTCCTCGACAAAGGCGTGGTAGGCGGTCTCAGGGAAGTGATTGATCTGCCGCTCTTCCGGGCTCTGGCGGAGGGTGACCCTCGCCCTCGGGTCGCGCAGCAGCTCGGCCAGTCTCTCGGGCGACGCCACCGGTTGCCGGTCGGTCTCCGAGTACACACCGAGCAGCTCCCCGCCGGCCACCAGGGCCACCCCGCGGACGCCGCCGGTCACCACGATGGCGCTGTCGCGCCGGCGCCCCTCGAGGTCCTCGAGGAGGCTGTCGGCGTTGACCCAGGAGGCGGGCATCTCGCGGAAAACCGCCCGGCAGCGCCAGAGCATTGTCAGGGCCTCGGCGAGCTTGGGTGTCTCCAGCCGATAGCCGGAGACGCTGCCGTCGCGTGCCCCTATCAGGGCCATCGCGGCGGCCTCACCCACCATGCGGTCCTCCTCGTCGACCCAGACAGCGTCGATGACCTGCTGGCGGACGACGACGGCCGCCGCGCGCAGCTTGGGCCCGGTGAGGATGACCAGCGTGTCCGGCAGGCTGGGGATCAAGACGTCGAGATGGACGACGCTTGCCGAAGCGTCAGCCCAGAGCGACGGCCCGAGGGGGAGCAGCGGAAAGTCCGCGAGGCCGAAGTCTGGCTCGGGCGCCGAGCCGCCGTCGGTGACTCCCGATCCGCCCGATCCAGACCGGGACGCGTCCCCCGGCGAGGCGGCGCCGGCCAACTGGGCAAACGGTTCCATCAGCTCGTCCAGGGTGCAACTGAGCGACTCGGTCCGCACCACCTCCTTGCGCCAGGGGGAGAGCTCGAAGCGCGGTGGCAGCTGCGTTACAAGTGTCGCCAGGGCCTCCGCTCCCTCCAGGCGGCGACCGCCGACCTCGAGGACCGCGTGGTTGGGCTGTCCGAATACGAGAAACAGGCTCGCCCTGCCGCCGTCCCAGGTGATGTCGAGCGCGCCAGTCCGATAGTCGTCTTTGGCTGATGCGAGTTGTCGCAGGAGCTTAACAAAGGGTGCGGCTGTTCCCATCCCGAGATATTCTACGTATGTGGCTGCCGAAATAATCACAATCGCGTCACTGAAAGGTGGCGTTGGCAAGACGAC
>PLNE01000155.1:0-20744 GCA_003141695.1 Candidatus Dormiibacterota bacterium | reverse complement strand
AGCCTCAACCACGAGCCCCTGCACGAGCAGCAGCTTCGCGCACTTATCGAGCCTGTGCTTGAAGATGTCGACGTGGTTTTGATCGATACCCACCCCCACGAGCCGTCGCTGCTGGGCCCCATGGCGGTGGCCGATCGGATCGTCATCCCGACTGCGCTGGACCTGCTCTCGCTGCGGGCCGCCGCGCTGACCGTCGGACTCGCCGAGCAGCTGGGCGTGTTGGAGAGAATTCGGGGCATTGTTGTCAGTAACGCGAAACGGCCGCTCTCCCGCATCACCGACTCGCTGCTCAACGGTCTGATCGTGAGCGGGCTGGCCTTTGAGACCGTGCTCTGGTTCTCGTCGGGATGGGTGGTGGCCACCTCGGGGAAGGGTGAGCTGCCCGACCCGCAGCTGCTCGACGAGGCCAAGAGCCTGCTCCACGAGGTCGCCACCCGGCCGGTGCCTGCGGCTGCCCTCCGGCAGTTCATTGCCATGGCCCAGGGGCGGCATCCCGCGGCGACCGCCTCCGCGTAGAGAACCCAGCGGCTGGCCTCAGCGGCGCCCGAATCGCCAGAAGCCGCGCTGGTCCGCAGCGAGCTGCTCGCGAAGACTCTCGATCTCGAGCTGAGCACCGTTCCGGGCGGCGATCGCGTCGGCGAGCCCTCGCTCCGCTTGCTGGCGGGCCGCCTCCGCCTCTCCGATCCGGCGGGTGAGGTCTGCCACCACCGCACGAGCGTGCCCGTCGCGGGTCGCCAGATCGCGTTGGGCGGCCTCCGCGCGTTCCTTCCACCCTGACGCCTCGCGTTCCAGGGCGTGGTGGCGCTGGCGCAGGGCGTGCTCCTCGGGGAGACGCTGCTGCTGCAGCGCGGTGAGGACGCTGAGAGCGTCTCGGGACCTGCGGGCTTCCTCGGCGGCCGCTGCGCGCGCCGCCTCCGCGGAGAGCAGCTCTGCGCGGAGGCGGTCGAGGTCCTGGCGCAGGCCGTCCACCTCGGCGAGCCCAGCGGCGGATGCATCCGCCTCCTCGGCGTCCTGGATCCCGGCTCGGAGTTGAGCCGCCTGCCTCTCCACCAGCCGGTCCAGGAAGTCCCACTGCTCGAGGAGCTCTTCCTCGGAGTGCTCAGCCGGCTTGGGCTTGGGGGTGGTCACGCGGCATTCATCCCAGGTGACGGTTGGGGTAGCGACGATCCTCTCAGACGGGGCCGGCGAGCCGCGCGGGATCGACCCCGTGCAGCGCCGAGAGTGCGGCCCTCCGCTCGGGCCCGAGGGCGTCCAGCAGGTGGCGCACCGGCGTCATCGAACCGGAGAAACGGAGCGCCACCGAGTCGGCGCGCAGCGGCCAGTCGCGTGGCGGCCCGGGCAGGGTCTCCGGATCCCCGCTGGCGAGGAGGAGGGCGATCTCCGCCTCGGTGACGCCGGCGGCGATCAGGCGCGCTGCCACCTCGATCATCTGACCGGGCTGCAGGCGGGACAGGGCGTTCCAGACTGCGACCAGGGTGGCCTCCGCCTCGTCGAGCTCCCGGACGATGGCGGGGACCTCGGTCAGACCCAGCCGGCGAGCCACCTCCAGCCGGCGGGCCCCCAGCACCACCTGGAAGCGCGACCCCTCGACCGGGCGGAGGAGCAGCGGTTCCACGATGCCGCGATGGCGGATGCTGCGGGTCAGAGCCAGCAGATCGCCGCCGGGGGGGTCGGGCCACGGCCGGGTGTCAATGTCGCTGCAGGCGATCCGCTCCAGCCGCGACTGTGAGGTCGGGGCCAGCCAGCGGGCGAGGGGACCGGCGTGGAGCGCGAGCCTGGTGGGATCGCTCGGGGGGCCCTCGGCCTCGGAAGGCTCAGACAACCTGCAGGACCTCCTCGGCCAGCTGCCGGTACGCTGCGGCGGCCTTCGAGGTGGGGGCGTAGGCGACGATGGGGACACCTGCCAGGGATGTCTCCTGGAGCTTCACGGTCGGAGGGACCAGTGTCTGGAAGATGCGGAGCCCGGCCAGATCGGCGAGGCCGCTCAGGAGCTGCTGGCTGAAGTTGGTGCGGAGGTTGACGAAGGTGGGAACCATGCCGAGCACCTGCAGCTCTGGGTTGAGCCGGCTGCGCGCGAGGTTGACCGCCCGCAGCACCTCCTTGAGCCCGCGGACGGCGAAACCGGACATCTGCAGCGGGATGATCACGTAATCGGTGGCGGCCAGGGCGTTGATGGTGTGGAAACCGAAGTTCGGCGGGGTGTCGTAGAGGATGAAGTCGTACGCGGCGGAGGTCCCGTCCCGGTCCAGGGCGTCGCGCAGCAGGGTTTCCCGATGCAGCCCCGAGGGGAGCTCGGCCTCGGTCGCGGTGAGGTCGGGCGTCGCGGGGAGGACATGCAGGTTTGCCCACTCGGTGGCGACGATGGCCTGGCCGGCGGTCGCCCGACCGATGAGCACGTCGCCCATGCTCGACCGGAGCTCGTAGGGGTTGAGCCCCAGGCCGCTCGTGAGGTTGGACTGGGGGTCGCAGTCCACGGTCAGCACGCGCCGGCCGCGTTCGGCGAGAGCCGCCGCCAGGTTGATGGCGGTGGTCGTCTTGCCCACGCCACCCTTCCCGGACACGCAGGCGATCCCGATGCCCATGCTCACCTCCAGGGGTGCAGACGTCACCTCACCGTACCTTGGTCGAATCCGGTCGCGGCAGGCGTCCAATTCGCCCCGTCGTATCTTGCCTGCGACAGCGGTGTGGCCGCGCCACTGGCAGCCCGGCGCCGGCGAATGGCGACCTGACCGTTACGCGCCCGCGACCCGGCATCTGTCGGAATGGTTGGAGGCGCTCCGGATAATCGCACCAAGATGACCGTACAACCCTCTCTCTTCACCAGCTCCGATACGACCCCGCGCCGTCGCCTGGTCCGTGATGGCTTCCGCGAGACGGAAACCAACCCGGTGGACCACTTCGCGTTGCGGTCGGGAGAGATGTATCGGATCTCGTACTCCGTGGGCGGATCTAGCCAGCGCCGGGTCACCCGCAGCGTGGCGATCTTCGGCGGCCAGACCGAGCGCCGTGTCTGGAGTGGCGACGTCATGCCCTGCCTCGACTTTGCTCTGCCCCAGGGCAGGACGCTGTCGCTCCTCACCCACCAGCTTGTGGACGCTCGGCTGGCTGAGCTCAACGAGCGGGGTCAGTGGGTGCTCCAGCAGCCCGATGGCCATCACCATCGCGCTCTCCGCCGTCACCATAGCGGTCTCGGCTGACCCTGGCGCAGGTGGGGCTGGGGGGTGGGAGTGGCGCGCCGCCGCTGCCGGCCCCGTGGCACCTCTGCTGATGTCCATCGGCCGCCACCCTGCGGGTGCAGCCTTCGCGGCCTGCCCCTGGCTCTGCCAGGGCCGCCGGAGCTGCGGTCAGCTCTGGCCCGCGACCGGCTGGAGGCCGTCGGCCTCGGGGGTGCCCTCCTGGGCCTTGGCCAGGCGCTCGTTGAGACCGCGCCGCTCGAAGCGGTAGCCGATGCCGGGGACGGCGTGAATGTAGGTGGGACGCGGTCCTTCCGGCTCGATCTTCCGGCGCAGCCGGTACACGTGTGCGTCGACCGAACGGAGGTCGAGATCGGCACCCTGGCCCCACACTTTCTGGATCATCTCGGAGCGCGAGATCACCCGGCCCGGCGAGGCCGAGAGGAGGGCCAGGAGGTCGAACTCGGTGGGGGTGAGGGTGACTGGCTTGCCATCGCGCAGCACCTCGTGGCGCCCGACATCCACGATCAGACCGGGAAACTTGAGGCGCCCGGGCCGGACCTGGGATTGGGTCGTCCGCTGGCGGCGGAGCTTGGCATTGATCCGCGCGGCAAGCTCCCTGACCTCGAAGGGCTTGATGATGTAGTCGTCGGCGCCGATCTCCAACCCGACCACGACGTCCACCGGGTCGGAGCTGGCGGAGACCATCACGATCGGGACCTCGACACCGGCGGCGCGGAGGCGCCGGCAGACGTCGAAACCGGTGAGGCCCGGGAGGGTCAGGTCGAGGATGATCAGGTCGATGTCGCTGGACTCGGCGAGGCGAACGCCGTCCAGACCATCCTCCGCGAACTGGACGCTGAAGCCGTGCTGCTGCCCGAGGACGGTGAGGATATCGTGCATCGAGGGGTCGTCGTCGACGACGAGCACGGTCGCCTCGGTGACCCCGGTGCGGCCGCCCAGCGAGGCTGCCGGGTTGAGAATGCTGTAGTCCGTGAAGGGGCTCATCCTGTCGTTCCCCTGGAATGGCCTCCGCGTTAGGACGGCTTGGTGCTCGCCACGACGCTACCACTAAGATCGCGAAGGCTCTGATTCGGTTACCCGAGTGTTGCGAGGTTTTACCAGGCCGAGATGGGAGCGGCTCCCTCCCTGCGGGATCCGCCCTACAGCTGCCCAGGCAGGGCGATGACGAAGGTGTTGCCCCGGACCCGGGTGTTGTCGATCCAGATCCTGCCGCCCATCCGCTCGACCAGCTGCCGCGCCAGGTAGAGGCCCACTCCGAAGCCGCCGCGCTGCCGGAGAAGCGGGGACTCCACCTGGTAGAAGGAGGCGAAGACCCGGTCGGTCTCGGCCTCGGGGATACGCCGGCCCCGGTCGTGAACCACGACCAGGACGTAGGGCCCGTCGCGCCGGGTGGAGATCGTCACCTGCTCCGACTCCGGGGAGAACTTCAGGGCGTTGTCGATGAGGCAGGCGAGGGTGAGCGAGAGGCGTTCGGGGTCGGCCATCGCCCGGCAGGCGTCGGGAGTAATTTCGACCGCGAAACGGCTGCGGTCGGCGGACTCGATGAAGCGCGAGATGGTGTCACCGATCACCGAGTCCAGCTCGCAGGCGGTGGTCTTGAGACGGATCTCCCCGGACTCGAGCTGGGCTATGGCCAGCAGGTTGTCGGTCAGCCGGGCCAGGTGCTCGGACTCTAAGCGCAGCTCCCGGATGCCCTCGTCACGGGCGCTCACCGGGAGACGGTCGCCGGCGTCCTGCATCAGGCTCACCCAGGCCTTGATCTTGGTGAGCGGGGTCCTCAGCTCGTGCGACGCCAGCATCATGAAGTCGCTCTTGATGCGGTCGACCTCGCGCAGCTCGTTGAAGGCGACCGCCTCCAGCTCGTAGGTGTGGGTGAGCTGGCGAGCCCGGCTCTGGACCATCTCGCGGGAGATCAGCCCGCTGATCAGCGCGATGACCATGAAGAGGAAGAGGCGCTCGGCGAAGAGGTTGACGGTCGAGCTGTCGAGCTGGCCGCCGGTCGCGAACCCGATGCCCAGGTAGATCGCCGCGATGGTTGCCGCACAGAACAGGCTCCCACCCAGGCCGAAGCGGAGGCTGCTGGCGATGATGACCAGGTAGAAGACCAGGCCCAGCTGTGAGCTGAAGCCCCCTGTCAGGTCGACGAGGCCGCTCGCGATCGCGATGTCGAGCGCGAGCATGGCGTACTGTAGCCGTCGAGTTGGCAGGTGGTTGGTCAGGAGAGCGATGGTCGTTGCCAGGGTGAAGATGGCCCAGACGCCGAGCAGCAGGTCGACCTCGGGGCGGTTCGGGCTGGTCTCGCCGGGGAAGTTCACGCTGACGGCGGCGAAGACCAGCACAATCCAGCGTGCCAGCTCGATGACCCGCTCCACGCCGGCACGGCGGTCGCGGTCGAGAACTGTCGGAAGGTCAGGTAGCGTCCGGTGCTGCGTCCCCTGCGCGGATTCGGCTGGTGGGCGCGCGGCCGGGTTTCCGATCGCGACCTGCGGGGTCACGCTCATCGAGGCGCACCGATCCTCCGGTTCACGTCGATGAGCCTAATATCCGCTTCGGGCGGGGGCACCAGCGCTTCCGGTAACGATGCGCCATCACCCCCCGTTACACCGGCCGAGGGGGTTCCGCCGCCGGCCCCGCTCCTGGCTGCGCTGAACCGTCTTCGGGTGGAGGGGGCCGATGCCGCCGCGGCTTTTGATCGCCTGCTGGCCACCGAGGCATCGCCCGCGTGGCGCGGTCTCGCCCTGCTGGGGCGCGGTCTTTGCGAGGAGATGCACGGTTCGAGGGCCGAGGCGCAGGTGAGTGTCAGGTCGGCGCTGGAGCAGTGGGCGGCCGCTGACCCCGGCGCCTGCGCGGTGGCGCTGGCCGCGCTCGGCCGCGCTCTCGTGACCGGTTCCGACGGGGAGCTCGGTGCCGCCTTTCTGGCCTCCGCCCAGCGCCTCTCCGGGGGCAGCCCCCCCGAGGTGCTGGGTGCGGTCCTCCTGGAGCTCGGCTCCGCGGCGGCAGAGAACGGCGAGGCCAAGACGGCGGCGGCACGGTGGCAGGAAGCCCTCGAGCGGGGCGACCCTCACACCCGGGCCGCCGCGGCCGCCAACCTCGGGCGTCTGGCCGCCGCCCGCGGGGACGCCGCCGCAGCGGAGAGGATGTTCGAGCGCGCGATCGAGGTGCCGGAGGGGCCCCACGTCCAGGTGGTCGCCGACGGACTGGTCACCCTTGCATCGCAGGCGGCCGCGGAGGAGCGGTGGGACGACGTGGAGGCTCGACTCCGGCGGGCGATGCCGCTCCGCGAGGCTGGCCTCGACGCGCACGGCGTAGCCGAGATCCTTCATGACCTCGGCATCAGCTACTGGCGGCGCGGCCAGACGCACCGGGCCACGCGATGCCTCGAGGACTGCCGAGCCAGCGCCGACGACCTGGGTGACGACGCCCTACGGGGCGCGGCGCTCCGCGCTCTCGCCGCCGTCGCCCTGGAGGGGGGTCGCCTGGTGGTCGCGCTCGCCTACGCCCAGGAGGCTGCCCTGGCCGCCCGGACCGCCGAGGAGCGCCAGATGGCGGCGGCTGTCCTCCGGCAGATCGGCGACGAGGCCCGGCGCCAGGGATCCGCCTCGCTGAGCGGAGAGGCATTCCGGATCGCGGCCCGGATTCTCGCCCGCGGTGGCTGACTAGCAGGACGGCGCGTCCGACGGTGGGGGAGGAGGCGAGGTGGGCGGCGAGCCCCCCGCCGACATGACCACCCGGCCGCTCGGCGCCTCGTAGCAGTTGACCGTCCAGCCGAGTTCGAGCAGGGCGGAGACGTCGGCGCTGCCTGAGCCGAGGATGGCGTGGCGGAGGTCGTACCTGGCGAGCAGCGCCTTCCAGGGGCCGGAGATGGTCGCGATGTCGAGGTAGTCGGTGAGCGGACCGGTGCCGAAGATTCCGATCTCGTCGTAGACGAAGACCACCCGCCCGGTGCGGAAGCGGTAGGCGAGATAGCCGGCGTCGCCGTCCGAGCTGAACAAGCGCTGCCCGGGAAAGTTGGCGGCGACGTAGTCGGCGGCGGTCTCGGGCTCGTGGGTCTGTTCGAACTGGGCAGCCGACGCGGCTGATGCCTGGGGTGCCATGACCGCGATGGAGGCGGCGCTCACCGCCACCGCGGCGACCAGGGCCACCGCTCCGGGGAGCCGGGTACCGAGCCGGCGGCGCAGACCGATGGGGGCGCGCGCCGCCCAGGCTGCCGCGCCGTACTCGGAGAGGAGGGGGATCGCCACCACCGCGAAGAGGCTGACGTTGCGGACGGCCTGGAGGGTGAAGAGGAAGGCGGCGGTGGCGAGCAGGATGTCGGGCACGCGCGGGCGCCGGCCGAGCAGCCAGAGCAGGACGAGGAGCGCCGCGACCACCTCGATCAGCCGGGTCAGCATGTCGTGGAAGTTCGGCGACTGCCACTCGGAGACGAGCTGGGACATGATCGGGTTGCTGACCGTCTCAGCGATGTAGCCGTAGAGGCCCGGGCCCACCGGGTTGACCAAGGTCAGAGCGGCGGCGGCCACCGAGGCGATGAGGAGAGGCCGCCGGCCGACGCCCGGGTCGAGGGGGACGGGGCGGAACACCGCCCAGAGAAGGACCAGGATCGCGGCGCCGGCGACCAGGCCGAGGAGCACCGCGGCGGCGGCGGCGCCCACGCAGATCACGGCCAGCGAGAGACCACCGGGGACTGGCGCCGTCCGGCTCCGGGAGCCTCGGTGGATCACGAGGGTGAAGGCCAGCACACCGAGGCCGGCGATGAAGCCGGCGTGGAGATTGGCCCACAGCAGGTACATCGGGGGCAGCAGCCAGACCACCCATCGGTTGCCATCCCTCCAGCGCTGGACGATGAGGAGGGTCACCGCCACGCCGAGGGCGCTCACCGTCTCGGCACGGACGCCGAGGGCCATCCCGGCCATGAGGCCGCAGAGGACCATGGCCGCCGCGCTCCAGCCTCGGGGGACGTGCGCCCGCCGGGGGACGGCGAGGGCGGCGACGAGGAGCGCGAGGGCTCCCACCAGTCCCAGGACCAGCGAGGCGAGACCGTCGCCGCCGAGCCGGACCAGGGTGGCGAGCGCCACCTCGTAGAGCCACTGCTGCTCCACCCAGGGGTGCTGGGTCGCCACGAAGCTGAAGGGTTCGACTGCGGGGATGCCCTGGCTCAGGATCAGCCGCCCCAGGGCGATGTGCCACCACTCGTCACCGTAGCGGAAGAGCTGGACCGTGAAGACGAGGGTCAAGCAGAAGCCGCCGAGGAGCCAGGCGACGTTGACCGCGCGCGAGCCCGGACGCGGCTCGTCCGTCCCGGCACCGGCGCCGTCGCGAGCGGTTGCGGTGGGCAGCTCGGTCATGAGGAGGTCGCCTTCCCCTGGGTGGCCAGCTGAGCGCAGCTCCCGGTGGGTGCGGGCTGCGGCGGGAGGTGCAGGGAGGCCAGTTCGCTCCTCAGGACAAAGGCCTGGTTGTGCGGGTCGCTGTAGACCATCACCCAGTTGGGGCTGGCCTCGAGCACATGATCAAGGGCAGTTCCGGTGTCGAAGAGCACCATCTGCGTGCCGTAGTGCAGGAGGATGGTCTGCCACTGCGGCGTCACGTCGGCCACGTCGGAGTAGGTGTAGAGGAGGCTGTCGCCCATGAGGGCAGCGTCTCCGAAGATGAAGATCTTGTCGCCGGTGCCGGCCAGGCTCCAGGCCAGATACCCGCCCTCCCCGTACTGGTTGAAGATCCGCAGGTGACCCGGGGCTGACCGGAGCCAGGCGCTGGCGCAGACCGGGTAGGTCTCCGCGTAGCTGAGTGCGGTGGGGGTGGTGGTCATCGCGGGGACGAGGCGGAGCCCCACCCAGCCGCCGAGGAGCGCCGCAGTCATCACCGCCAGGGCGGTGACCCGGAGGCGGAAGGGGGGCAGCGGGCGGGCGGTTGGCCGGACGGCCGGAGCCGTCGCGTTCCCGCCGGCGCCGGCTGGGGGGGGCGCCCCCGCGCCGGCGCCGACTGGGGATCCCGCCCGACCGCCCACCCGGCGCAGCGCCGCCAGCGCCCCGTCCGACCGCAGGCGGTCCAGGAGCCGGCTCAGCTGCTCGATCCAGGTTGGGCTGGAGGCGGCCACGAAGAGGGCGACATTGCGCACCGATTCGAGGGCGAGCACGCTGGTCGCCGCGACCAGGACAGCGTCGCGCGCCCGGATCCTGCGGTTGACGATCAGGAAGCCCAGCAGGCTCACCAGCATCACCGCGAACCCGCGCACCTCCAGCTGATGGAAGTCCGGCGACTGCCACTCGAGGATGAGCGCCTGCTGGGCCGGTGAGGCGAGCGTCTCGGCGGCGTAGATGAGGATCCCGGGCCCGTTGGGGTTGATCATCGACACCAGGGTCGAGATGACGGTGACCCCGGCCAGGGTCGCGATCCTCCGCGGTGGAACCCGGTCGGGGAGGCCGAGACGGAGGCCCACCGCCTCGGCCGCGACGATCAGCCCGGCGAAGACCAGACCGATGACGAAGCCGCCGTGCAGGTTGCTCCACAACAGGAAGAGAGGGGGCAGGAACCAGAGCGCCCGGCCGCCGCGGAGGAGGTACCGCTCGATGAGCAGCAGCACCAGGCAGCTGAAGGTGAAGTCGACCATCTGGTCGCGCGGTCCCCAGATCGGGTTGGCCGCCAGCGCGGCGACGATCAGACCGAGGCCCAGGCTGAGCCGGTCCCCGGTGTGGAGGCGCGCCCGCAGCAGGATGAAGACCACGCCGACCCAGGTGAGCAGGCTCAGCACGGGGACGATCGCACCCATCCCGCCGATGTTGTAGAGAGCGGCGACCCCGGCCTCGAAGAGCCACTCGTGCATGGTCCAGTGATGGTTGGCGATGGTGTAGGTGTAGGGATCGTTGCCGAGCAGATGCAGGTGGTTGGCGATCAGCAGCTGGCCGGTTTGAAGGTGCCACCAGAAGTCGGGGTCGGTGATCGCAGAGGTCACCGCGATGGCGGTGATCAGCAGGGCACCGACGAGCAGAAGGCCCCCCGGGGTGCTCAGCCCGTCGAGGGCGTCGTGCAGGCGCCGCATGAGGGGGCGCGGAGGGGGGGCGCCGCCGCCGCCCGGGGCGTCCGGCGCAGCCGTGATGAGGCCGGAGCCCATCGGCCCAAACCCCCGCTCGCCCCGGCTCAGCGCCGAGCCGGTCCGTCCCCGGCCTGGGCCGAGGCGACGGGATGAGCGGCGACCATGGCCGTCGAGTGAGCCCGGGGCAGCGGGTCGGTGACGAGGCTTTCCAGCACGGCCACCAGCTGGCGCGGGTTGAACGGTTTGTTCATGAACTCGATTCCGCCCAGCTCCATCACCGCCTGAATGTCCTCGTCGAAGACCCGGGCGGTCAGGAGGATGATCGGCACCGCGGCGAAGCGCGGGTCGGCGCGGAGCTCCCGACAGACGGTGAGGCCGGAGATGCGGGGCATCATGACGTCGACGACCAGCGCGTCGGGCGGCCAGTTCTCCACGGCAGCCAGGGCGTCGGCGCCGTCGTTGACCGTCAGGACGTCGTACCCCTGGTTGCTCAGGAGCATGTCGACGAGGCGGCGCAGCGCCGGGTCATCCTCGGCAACGAGGATGCGCGTCGGCCCCGGCGTGTCGCTCATCGCTCTCGTCCTCATTGGTCTCCGTCCACGGCACCACGAGCCTCGGCTGGGTGGACGGCGGTGGCCCTGGAGCCGGTTATACCCTCGGGGTGTAAAGGGGGAGTGACGGCGCAACCGGGTTGTCACACACCCGATGTGGGGCCTTCCCAGAGCTCCGTCCCTGACCACCGAGTCGTGACGCTGCGGTGCCATCGGCGCGGCTTCGGGGAGGTGCTCCGCAACTCGATCGACGCGTTCGGCGCCGGCGGTCTCGGGACTGGCCCGCGGCGCTCCGGCGAAGCGGTCACGCCCTGGCGCGTCATTGTCACTGCCACGCGTCAGTCGCCTTCCTGGGCCGCCGGTATCATGGCCGCGCAGTGTTTCGCCCGCTTCTGCCCGCATGACCGTGGCCGCAGAGACCGGGCGGCCGGTCAATCCGTCCGCGATCTCTGGCATCCGGTTCCTCATCACCAAGCGGATCGAGGACCTCGAAGGCGTGGCCCTGCGCCTCGAGGCCCGCCAGGCAGACGCCGTCGACCGGCGCGACCAGTTGCGGGACCGGCTCGAGGAGTCGGAGGTGGCCTGGAGCCACGTCCTCAAGAACTTTGAGCGCTTCGCCGTCGAGGACATCGACACCCAGTTCCGGATGGTCTCCTCGACCCGGGCCGACCTCGCCTCCCTGGAGGAGAGGACCCGGGACACGGCGGCCCGCATGACCGACATCCATCGCGAGCAGGAGCTCCTCCGCCAGGTCTACCGGAGCCTGGACGACCTGGCGGCGAGCGCCGCCTCCCCCGCTCCGACCGCAGGCAGCGCCCGGCTCCGCAACACCTCCCGCCAGGTCTTCCAGATCATCGAGGAAGAGCGGATGCGGATCGCCCGGGACATGCACGACGGGCCCGCTCAATCCATGGCCAACCTGGTCCTCCAGGCAGAGATCCTGGAGCGCCTGATCAGCCGCGACCCGCAGCTGGTCGTGAACGAGCTGGCCGACTTCAAGGACGGGGTCCGGGGGGTCTTGGACGAGACGCGGCGGCTGATCTTTGACCTGCGTCCGATGACTCTCGACGACCTCGGCCTGGTGCCCACCCTCCGCAAGTTCACCAAGGATTTCGAATTGAGCGGGATGATCACCAGCCTGCGGGTGATCGGGGAGGAGGCGCGGCTTCCCGGCGCTCTGGAGCCGACCCTCTTCCGGATCATCCAGGAAGCGATGAACAACGCCAGGAAGCACGCCCGGGCCAAGAACGTGGAGGTGGTCGTCGCCTTNNTCCGGCAAGCACCTCGGCATGATCTCGATGCGGGAGCGTGCCGACCTGGAGAAGGGCCGCCTCGAGATCCGGTCCCAGATCGGCAAGGGCACCGAGATCCGGGTGAGCTTCGAGCACTGATCGCTCGGGAGAGGGGTTGCCGGCGAGCGCCTGGGCGCCGGGGAGTCGGACCGGCGCCTTCGATTGACACAATGGCATGGTGCGGTTCCGCGTCCTGGCATGCGACTTCGATGGAACCATCGCCACCGAGGGCGTGGTCGCTCCGGCCACCCTGACGGCACTGGAGCGAGTGCGGCGGAGTGGCCGGCGGCTGCTCCTGGTCACCGGGCGCACCCGCCCACAGCTCGAGATGGTCTTCGCCAGGTGGGACGTCTTTGACCGGCTCGTGCTCGAGAACGGAGCGGTGCTGGTCGACCCCTCCGCCGGCACCGAGCGGCTGCTCTGTGCCCCGGTCTCCAGCCGGCTGGCGCCCGAGCTGCGCCGCCGCGGCGTTGAGCCGCTGGCACTCGGGCGGGCCATCTATGCCGCCTCGGGCCGCCACCTGGAGGTCATCCGGGAGGCGATCGGGAGTCTCGGGCTCTCCCTGGACGTCGTGGTGAATCGTGGCGGGGCGGTCATCCTCCCCGCGGGCGTCAGCAAGTCCTCGGGCGTGGCCGCGGCGCTCTTCGACATCGACGAGACCGCCGCGGCGTGCGTCGCGGTGGGCGACGCCGAGAACGATGTGGCCATGCTCGCCCTGGTCGGATGCGGTGTCGCCGTCGCCAACGCTCTGGACGAGGTCAAGGCGGTCGCTGACCTGGTGACTATCCGGTCGACCGGCGAGGGCGTCGCCGAGCTCGTCGGCAGTCTCGTGACCGACGACCTGGCTGCAGAGCTGGCCGCGACCGGGGGCATGGGGGCAGCGCGACACTGAGTCCGTCCCCGCAGGGGGGCCTGTCCGGCGTCACGGGGCGGGCGGCATCAAGAGATCGGGGTCGACACGTCGCGGACCCGTGACTGGCGGAGCATGAGCCCGTCATCGCCGCGGCCTGATGATGCTGGAGGCCGAGGGGCGCCCGTGGTGCGCCGGCCCCAGGATCTGCCCTCCCTTCCCAAGGGCCGCCGGCGACGTCAGGTCGTTGGCGGCCCCTCTTTCTTTGTGGCCGATCGAGCAGAGCTGCGGCCATCACGACACTGTTACGCTGCAATCGCACCAAGGCAACTGATTGTGGTCCTATCGTTCATCGCGATGAACACCTCTGTCCTCGCCTCGCTGATCCTGATCTCGACCGGGTTCACGACGGGTGTCGCGGCCCTCGCAGGCTGCCTCATCGTTTACCTCGCCTACAAGCTCTCCTACCGTCCCGACTTCGGGATGCCGGTGAGGCGGCGCATCCTGGCCGCGCACATTCGCTTCCGGCGTGACCAGTTCGCGGACGTGCCCGTCTGGTGGACCAATGTGCAGGTCCAGCGCGCCATCCGCGTCCACTGGAAGCAGAGCCTGCGTGACACGGTGATCCGCCCGACCGAGTCCGTGGCCGAGCTGCAGGGTCACGGTGTCGAGATGACCGTGCGGGCCGCGCTCACCGCCGGGTGGCCCCGCGTGGGGCGCTAGGCGGAAGCCCTCAGGTCCGGCGCGCAGACGCACCGTGAAAGGGGATCAGCCCTCCGGCGGCTCTGCCGCCGGGGCGCGGGGGGCATCGAGCCCCCCGCGCTCGCGGGGTCAGAGGGTTGCCGCGCCGTCCGCAGCCTGGGGCGGGGCGTCCACGGCGCCGATCGCGGCCGCGGGCTCCTCGATGATCACCTCACCATCGGTGGTCACTGTGACAGCGGCGCTGTCGTCCTCCTCGTAGAGGCGGACGGCCTCATCGCGGAGCTTCTGGTAGTAGTCGAGACCGGTCCCCGCGGGGATCAGCTTGCCGATGATCACGTTCTCCTTGAGACCGCGCAGGCGGTCGATCTTGCCGGAGATGGCGGCCTCGGTGAGCACGCGGGTGGTCTCCTGGAACGACGCCGCGGAGAGCCAGGAGGCGGTGTTGAGGGCCGCCTTGATCAGGCCGAGCAGCACCGTCTGAGCGATGGACGGCTCGCCGCCCTCGCTCAGAGCCTTGGCGTTGGCCTCCTCGAATTCGAACTGGGAGACGATCTCGCCAGGGAGGAGGTCGGTGTCGCCGGAGGCGTCGACGCGGACCTTCCGCATCATCTGCCGGACGATCACCTCGATGTGCTTGTCGTTGATGTCGACGCCCTGGTTCCGGTAAACGGACTGGACCTCATGGACCAGGTAGTTCTGGACGTCGTCGCGGCCGCGCACCAGGAGCAGCTCCTGGGGGCTGATCGACCCCTTGGTGATGCGGTCGCCCGCCTGGATGTGGTCGCCGTCGCGAACCACCAGCTCGGACGAGGCCGGTACCGCGTACTCGCGGGCCTCCTCGTCGGTGGTGCGTACGGTGACCTCGGCCTTGCCGACTTTGACCACGCCCGCGTACTTGCTCCGGATGGAGATCTCGCTGCCGTGCTCGTCGGTACCCCGAATCAGCTCGGTGCCCTCGCTGACCGGCATCCCGTCCTCGACCATCACCGAGTGACGCGGCGGGACCGGGTACGCGGAGTCGAAGACGTCGCGCGAGAAGATCTTGACCTTGAGCGACTTGCTGTCGCTCCGGATGACCTCCACCTCGCCGTCGATCTCGCCGATCAGGGCCTTGCCCTTGGGGACACGGGCCTCGAACAGCTCCTCCACCCGGGGGAGACCTTGGGTGATGTCGGCGCCTCCGGTGGCGACACCACCGGTGTGGAAGGTCCGCATGGTCAGCTGGGTGCCCGGCTCCCCGATCGACTGGGCGGCGATCACGCCCACCGCCTCGCCGATCTCGACCATCCGGCCGGTGGCCAGGTTGCGGCCGTAGCAGGCGCGGCACACGCCTTCGCGGGCCTTGCAGGTCATGATGCTGCGCACCTTGACCCGGCGCAGGCCGCTGCGCTCCGCGAAGATGCGCCGAGCCACCTCGTCGCTGATCTCCTCGCCGGCCGACAGCAGCAGCTCATCACCCAGGGTGATGTCCTGGGCGACGATGCGGCCCGAGTAGCGTTCGATGACGCGCTCCTTGAGCTCGTCGTCCTCGAGCTCGATCCAGATCCCGGCCGTCGTCTCGCAGTCCTCGATGCGCACGATCACGTCCTGGGCGACGTCCACCAGGCGCCGGGTCAGGTAACCGGAGTCGGCGGTCCGCAGCGCGGTGTCCGCCAGTCCCTTGCGGGCTCCGTGGGTGGAGATGAAGTACTCGAGGACGGTCAACCCCTCGGAGAAGTTGGCCTTGATCGGCAGGTCGATGATCCGGCCGGTGGGGTCGGCCATCAGGCCGCGCATGCCGGCCAGCTGGCGGATCTGCTGGGTCGAGCCACGGGCTCCTGACTGGGACATCATCAGGACGGAGTGGAACTTGTCGAACGACGACATGGTCACCTTGGTCACGTCGTCGGTCGCCTTGGTCCAGATCTCGACGGTCTTCAGGTAGCGCTCGTCGTCGGTGATCAGTCCGCGCCGGTACTGGAGGTCGATCTCCTCGACCGCCTTATCAGCCTCGGCGATGATCGGCGCCTTCCCCGCCGGGGTCTTGATGTCCATGGCGGCGATGGTCACCCCGGCCTTGGTCGCGTAGTGGAAGCCGAGCTTCTTGATGCTGTTGACGATGACGGCGGTGCGCCCCGAACCGTAGAGCTCGTAGCACTCCTTGACGATCTGGGCGAGCTTGCGCTGGTCCATGTTCTCGTTCCGGAAGACCATGGAGGGGAGGTTGCTCTCAGTGGCGATGTCACCGATCGGCAGCACGGCGTTGAAGATGAGCCGTCCCACCGTGGTGACCACCAGCTCGGTGCCGGTGGGCTCCTCCTCGCCCTGGCGGCGGGCCACCAGCAGCCGTCGGGGTAGCCGGACCCGCGCGTAGTGGTGGAGGAAGATCTGCCCGTGCTCGTAGGCGATGACCGCCTCCTCCGAGTTGGCGAAGGTGTGCAGGTGGCGGATGGCCTCGGGGTCCGTGGGCCGGTCCTCGCCCTCCTGGGTGAGGTAGTAGGCGCCGAGCACGATGTCCTGGCTGGGCGCCACCACCGGGCGCCCGTCGGAGGCGCTGAGGATGTTGTTGGACGACATCATCAGGTTCTTGGCCTCGGCGATGGCGCCGCTGAAGAGGGGGACGTGGACGGCCATCTGGTCGCCGTCGAAGTCGGCGTTGAAGGCCTTGCAGACGGAGGGGTGGATCTGGATCGCCGACCCCTCGACGAGCACCGGCATGAAGGCCTGGATGCCCAGCCGGTGAAGGGTTGGCGCCCGGTTGAGGAGCACCGGGTGCTCCTTGATGACCTGGTCGAGGACGTCCCACACCTCGGGACGCACCCGCTCCACCATCCGCTTGGCGCTCTTGATGTTCTGGGTGTAGTTCTGCGAGACCAGCTCGCGCATGACGAACGGCTTGAACAGCTCCAGGGCCATCTTCTTGGGCAGGCCGCATTCGTGGAGGCGCAGCTCCGGGCCGACCACGATGACCGAGCGCCCGCTGTAGTCGACGCGCTTGCCGAGCAGGTTCTGGCGGAACCGGCCCTGCTTCCCCTTGAGCATGTCGGAGAGCGACTTGAGCTTGCGGTTGCCCGTGCCGGTGATGGCTCGGCCGCGGCGGCCGTTGTCGATCAGGGCGTCGACAGCCTCCTGCAGCATCCGCTTCTCGTTGCGGACGATGATCTCGGGGGCGCCCAGCTCGAGCAGCTTCTTCAGCCGGTTGTTGCGGTTGATCACCCGGCGGTAGAGATCGTTGAGGTCGCTGGTGGCGAAGCGCCCGCCGTCCAGCTGGACCATGGGGCGCAGCTCGGGCGGGATCACCGGCAGGACGTCGAGGATCATCCAGGTGGGGCTGGTGGCGGACTTGCGGAAGGCCTCGACCACGCGGAGACGCTTGATCGCCTTCTGGCGGCGCTGGCCGCTCGTCGACTTCGACTCCTCACGGAGGAGCAGGGACTCCTGGGCGAGGTCGATCTGGTTCAGCAGCTCCCGGACCGCCTGGGCACCGGTGCCGGCCTTGAAGACCTTGCCGAACTTCTCGACGTGCTCGCGGTACTGCGTGTCCGTGAGCAACTCGCGCGGCGCCAGGGCCTCGAGCTGCGTGCGGCTGTTCTCGATCTCCTGACGGAGGCTCTCCAGCTCGCCGCTGCCGGCGTGCGCCGCCTCCGCCCGTGCCCCTTCGGCGTCCGCGCGCCACTGGGCGATCTCGCCGGCGGCCTCGTCCTGAGCGGCCAGGGTTCGGCGCGCCGTCTCCTCCTCGAGCGCCTCGCGGCGCTGGGTGAGACGGTCCTGGACCAGGAGGGCGGCGTCCTCGTCGAGCACCTTCCCCTTCTCGAGCACGACCTCGTCCTCGGCGCCATCGCCGAGGATGAAGCGGGCGGGAGCCTTCTTGCCCTTCAGCTGCTGGATGCGCTCGTCGAGGTCGGCGGCCGACCGCTCGAGTGCGGCCAGGCGCTCGTCGCGCTCGGCCTGGATCCGCACCACGTGCTCTGCCACCAGGGCCTCCCTGGCCGCGATGCGCTCGACCAGGTCCGACACACCGCTGTCACCACGAAGCTTCTCGCGCAGGGCGATCACGCGCTCGTCCGTATCCGGGTCGAGCTTGGCGAGCAGATCCTGGCGTGCCTTCTCGTCAACCGAGGTGACGATGTGGTTGGCGAAGTAGAGGACCTTCTCGAGGTTGCGCGGGCTCATGTCGAGGAGCAGCCCCATCCGGGAGGGGATGCCCTTGAAGTACCAGACGTGAGACACCGGCGAGGCCAGCTTGATGTGGCCCATCCGCTCCCGGCGAACCTTGCTCCGGGTCACCTCGACGCCGCACTTGTCGCANNCAGATGATGCCCTTGTACCGGTATCGCTTGTACTTCCCGCAGTGGCACTCCCAGTCCTTGGTCGGGCCGAAGATCTTCTCGCAGAAGAGCCCGTCCCGTTCCGGCTTGAGGGTGCGGTAGTTGATCGTCTCCGGCTTGGTCACCTCGCCGTGCGACCAGGAGAGGATCATCTCCGGGCTGGCGATGGAGAGTCGGAGGGCGTCGAAGTTCTCGAGTTTCAGCATCACTGACCTTCAGTAGCGTTGGGCAGGTGTCGCCGGTTGATCACGGCAGGAATTGCGTGTTGGGCGCGGTTCCCGGGAGCTGTCGAGTCGAAGCTCCGGGTAGAGGAGTGCATTGACGTGCATGACGACGAAGTGCCGGGCCCCGTGACGAAGGGCTCGGTGTCCAGAGCCGCGATCAACGGCCCGCCTCGTCGACGTCGTCCCTCTCATCCCGCTCCAGGTGGATACCGAGGTCCAGCGGGATATCTGGGATGTCCTCCTCGCCGAGGATGATCTGATTCTCGTCTTCGGACTGGATCTCGACGCCCAGGGCCAGTCCCTCCAGCTCCTTGACCAGGACCCGGAAGGATTCCGGGATGCCGGCCTCGAGGGTGTTCTCGCCCTTGACGATGGCCTCGTACGCCTTGACCCGGCCGACGATGTCGTCCGACTTGACGGTGAGGATCTCCTGGAGGATGTGGCTGGCTCCGTACGCCTCGAGGGCCCAGACCTCCATCTCGCCGAAGCGCTGACCGCCAAACTGCGCCTTGCCTCCCAGCGGCTGCTGCGTGACCAGGGAGTAGGGGCCGGTGCTCCGGGCGTGGATCTTGTCCTCGACCAGATGGGCCAGCTTCAGCATGTAGATCTGCCCGACCGTGATCTCGCGGTCAAAGAACTCCCCGGTCCGGCCGTCGCGGAGGCGCACCTTGCCGCTCGACGGCAGGCCCGCGCGCGCCAGCTCCTCCTCGATGAGTGCCTCCGACGCGCCGTCGAAGACCGGCGAGGCCACCTTCATGCCCAGGGCGTGGGCCGCCCAGCCGAGGTGGGTCTCCAGCACCTGACCGAGGTTCATCCGGCTCGGGACACCGAGTGGGTTGAGCACGATGTCGACCGGGGTGCCGTCGGGCAGGTAGGGCATGTCCTCGATAGGGAGGATTCGGGCGATGACGCCCTTGTTGCCGTGGCGTCCTGCCATCTTGTCGCCCTGGGAGATCTTCCGCTTCTGGGCGACGTAGACCCGGATCAGCTCGTTGACCCCGGGGGGCAGCTCGTGCCCCGACTCGCGGCTGAACACCTTGACGTCGACCACCGTGCCCCGCTCGCCGTGGGGGACGCGGAGCGACGAGTCGCGCACCTCGCGGGCCTTCTCACCGAAGATGGCCCGGAGCAGCCGCTCCTCGGCGGACAGCTCGGACTCCCCCTTGGGGGTGATCTTGCCGACCAGGATGTCGCCGGGCTGTACCTCGGCGCCGATGTAGATGATGCCCCGGTCGTTGAGGTTCTTCAGCGACTCCTCGGCGATGTTGGGGAGGTCCCGGGTGATGTCCTCGGGGCCGAGCTTGGTGTCGCGGGCCTCGATCTCGAACTCCTCGATGTGGATCGAGGTGTACTTGTCCTCCCGGACCACCGACTCGCTGATGAGGATTGCGTCCTCGAAGTTGTAGCCCTCCCACGGCATGAAGGCGCAGAGCACGTTGCGTCCGAGCGCCAGCTCGCCGCTGTCGGTGGAGGGCCCGTCGGCAAGCACGCTGCCCGCCTCGGCGCGGTATCCGGCCTTGACCGTGATCCGCTGGGAGAGGCAGGTGCCCTGGTTGCTCCGGACGAACTTGTGGATGCCGTACCAGATGTCCGGCCCGCCGTCGTCGGGCCGCACCAGGATGCCGATGCCGGCGTCCTGGCCGCTGCGGACCTTGACCACGGAACGGTCGTCGTTGGCCGGCTCCGGCCAGGAGACCCCGACCACCGTCCCGCTGCCCTGGGAGATGACCATCTCCCCCGAGTTGCGGGCGGCGTGGGACTCCATCCCGGTGCCCACGATGGGCGCCTCGGTGACCAGCAGCGGCACCGCCTGCCGCTGCATGTTGGACCCCATCAGGGCGCGGTTCGCGTCGTCGTGCTCGAGGAACGGNNCGGTTGGCGTCGTCGTGCTCGAGGAACGGGATGAGCGCGGTCGCCACCGAGACGGTCTGCTTTGGCGAGACGTCCATGTAGTCGACCTCGGCCACCGGAAGGTCCTTGAAGGTGTGCCGGCTGCGGCAGGCGGTGTGGACGACGGTGAAGTGGCCGGACTCGTCGACCGGCGCGTTGGCCTGGGCGACGGTGTACTTGTCCTCCTCGTCAGCCGACAGGAAGACGATCTCGTCGGAGACCCAGGGAACGATTCGGACGCGCTCGACGCCCTTCTGGGCCAGCCGCTTGACGTCGTCGGCGCCGAGCACCTGCCCCGCGTGGAGCGAGTCGGTGTCGTCGCGGAGGGTCTGGCCGACCAGCGCTCCGCTCTCCCGCGCCTCGCTCGGCGAGACGTCGCGGTAGACGCGGCGGAAGGGGGCCTCGATGAAGCCGAACTCGTTGACCCGGGCAAAGGTCGCCAGGGAGCCGATCAGCCCGATGTTCGGGCCCTCGGGGGTCTCGATGGGGCAGATCCGGCCATAGTGGCTGTAGTGGACGTCCCGGACGTCGAAACCGGCGCGCTCCCGGGAGAGGCCGCCCGGCCCGAGCGCGGAGAGGCGTCGCTTGTGGGTCAGCTCCGCGAGCGGGTTGGTCTGGTCCATGAACTGGGAGAGCTGCGACGATCCGAAGAACTCCTTGATCGCCGCCACCACCGGCCGGGCGTTGATCAGGCTGGCCGC
>PLNE01000035.1 GCA_003141695.1 Candidatus Dormiibacterota bacterium | reverse complement strand
TCACCATTGACGATAACCGCCAAGTCGCCCGGGCCAAAGATCAGCGAAGAGCCGTAACTCGAGGTCAGTGATACCCGTCCCATCGCCGCAGGCGCCCGGTACCACGTGCGTCCGCCGTCATGGCTTATGTACTCACCGGCCTCGGTGTTCACCCACAGCTCGCGCCCGCTGCCCGCGACATTCAATACAGCAGTTCGCGCGGGGTTGCCCACCTCCGACCATGTGCGACCTCCGTCCTCTGAGCGGAGGATGACGTCGCCGCCAGCAGCGGGCCCGCCGTCCATCAACCACACGTCCTGACTGCCGGCCACGACGAGACGGAGACCCGCAACCTCTTGCTCGAACCAGTGGCGACCGCCGTCGGTTGTGACCCACAAGTGCCCGCCGATAGGGCCGCCGGCGCCTGCCGTCTGGCCGCCGTCAAGGGCAAAACCCTTCTCCAAGGTGACGAAGTCGACCTCCCCGAACGGGTTGTAGTCGAGCGCCGGACCCGGCGGCCCTGCGGATTGGTACACCTTTGCCCAGTGCTGGCCGCCGTCGGTCGTGCGGAACAGGTCGAGCTGCTGCCGGCCGGTATTGGTGTACTTCGCCCAATCACCACCGCCCGCGTAACCCTCGCTCGGACTTGGGAACGAGAGAGCGTCGAGCCAATCGTCGACGCAGGTTCCCGGTACGGCTGACCATGCGAGACCTGAATCGCTCGACTGCCAGATCTGGCCAAAGCACTTGGAGCTGGAGCCGGTCGCAAAACCATGGCCGTTGCCCACAAAAGACAAACCGCCTGTGGGCACCCCGCCGGGCAGGGCCACCCGCGACCACTTCCTCCCGCCATCAGTGGTGCGGAGCAGAGCAAGTGGCCCAGGGGCCATGAACGCGGCCTGGCCCATCATCGAATCCGGCATGGCGAACCCGAGGCTGGGCGTGACGAAGTCAAACTGGTCAAAAGCCCAAAGCGACCAAAGCGCCTGCTGCACATCGGAGTTCTGCACTCCGGGGACCAAGCTCGGGCTGAGGGCGACCTGAACTGTCTGCCAGGTGGCTCCGCCATCGCTGCTCTCTATCAGGAAGGGTTGTTGCACCACTAGTGAGATCCCGGCGGCGATCACCTCACTACCAACGGCACCTATCCACGAGAGCGAGGCACTGCTCTGGCGCCAGACGGTCGTCCAGCTCTTGCCCTGGTCCCAGGTGCGCTGTACTTCGGCGACTGATCCTGTACCCGTCGGAACGAGGGACTGGCTCGAAATGAGGAACCCAGTACCGCCTTGGGTGAACACCAGGCCGCGCTCGTCCGGCCCTGGGCCCCAACTGGGTGCCTGCGGCGGTGCCGGCAGCCAGCTCGTGGCCTGGGACGTGATGTCCAGCGTCGGCGGCGGAGGCGAACTGGCGCGCACAGTCCCGGCGATGGGCACGAGGAAAGCGATCGCTGCAATTACCGGAGCGAGCCGTGACATGTCCTGATAACCGGGCGCGCCGGGCAGAGGTTGCGAATCGAGCGTCCGAGCATCGACCCATTCTGGCAGGGTGCCGCTTGTGGAACTGATCGCGTCAGTAGCACTGTCGACGGCGCTGCCGGAGGGCTTCAGGCCGTACGCCGAGGTACAGAACCGCCCTTACGGCGCTGCCCAGATAACCGGCGCCGAGCTGCCCTACCCACGCAACACGACGGTTCGCGCGTCCGGAGCCCACCACATACCGTGCTGCATAACTCTCCGCGGCCCCTCGAAGACGTCGCACCGCTCTGCTGAGAAGGTGGCCTCTCTGGTGGATCAGTGAACGCGACCCTCAGCGACGCTTTGTGCAGACCTAGGCTGGACCTTCAAGGACACCTGCTCGGCCTACGGTCCAGTGTTTCGAGGGGAGAGCGACATACAAAGAGTCGGAGACGGGTCCTGGCGCTTTGGCGAGGACGTCCCGCAAATCCCACACGGGCTGCTCTTTGTCCGTGACGCCCTTCGCCTCGAAGTCGCGGCGACTGCAGGCGTCCCTCCCCGCCTCGCCGGCGACGTCTTCGACCGCAGCGAGCTACTCGATGTCTCACTTCGAGGAGAGGCCGCTGCCCTGTGGCCGGCCTGGTGGGCCGACGTAGTCGCCATGGAGGTGAGCCGGAACGTCGGTACGCCACCCGGCGGTGATCACCGAGAGTGGATGCAAGGTCTCGGCAGGAGGCTTGCCCGGCTGATTGACCCGCCCAAGTGGCATTCGCTCGCCGACAGACCGGCCCTGCAGGCAGCCGCCAAGGCTGCCTTTGCCGAGGGTTGCCGGTGGGCCGACGCCAGGCTTCCTGCCCTGCGACCGCCGGCGCGCGGCCCGCTGTTCGGGTGGGAACGGACCAGGGATGCGGCAAAGCTCGTGGCCGATGAGCTCGGTGTGGACGTTGGCGTACTCAACGGCTGCGCCATCGTGCTGCTGGTGGAGGGCATCTGGTCAGAGCCCGCGCCGCCCGGGGCGGTGCTGTGCTCGCTTCAGGCCGCCGAAGATCCCGAGACTGCGGCGGCCGTCGTCCGCCAAGCGTTCATCTCCGGCGCTTCACGCTGAGCCGGTGCGCCAGGGAGGAGACCTCTTGGCGCGCAGCCCGGCTCCACGGTTCCAGAACGCCATGTTCTGGAACAGTGCCGTAATCGCTGGCGGGACGTCGCGGCGCCGCTCCGATCGACGGCTCGGGAACCCCTATGACCTCGCGCCGTCTATGTGGTTCACTGGCGTTTGAGGCGCGTATAA
>PLNE01000200.1 GCA_003141695.1 Candidatus Dormiibacterota bacterium | reverse complement strand
CCATGAAGGACGAGGTCAAGATCACCGTCATCGCCACCGGTTTCACGGGGCACATCGACGTGCTGGGCACGCTCGCCTACGAGCCCCAGGCGCGACCGGTCGCGCAGGAGCGGCCAAACTTCGCCATCCCGCAGCGGTACGCCCTCCCGGGCAACGCCGATGACCTGGACATTCCTGCTTTTCTGAGGGATCGTCGGTAATCGTCACTTTCGGCAAATACTGGAGGATGCCTGCGGGCCGGCCCGCGCGCGACTTTGGGCGATGAGGTGCCCCTTCTGCTCATCGGTCGACTCCAAGGTCGTCGACTCCCGCGACACCGAGACCGGGATCCGGCGCCGCCGTGAGTGCCTCTCCTGCGGTAAGCGTTTCACGACCTACGAGCGCTTCGAGGCGACCCCGCT
The DNA here is from genome assembly GCA_003141695.1 of Candidatus Dormiibacterota bacterium. Taxonomy (GTDB): domain Bacteria; phylum Chloroflexota; class Dormibacteria; order Aeolococcales; family Aeolococcaceae; genus Changshengia. The sequence goes on along the minus strand of PLNE01000200.1, from coordinate 8,549 downwards.
CTGGGTGCTCAAGAAGGACGGCCGGCGTGAGGAGTTCAGCCACCAGAAACTCCTCGGTGGGCTGCTGATCGCGAGCAAGAAGCGCGACATCGCCCCCGAGCGATTGGCAGCGCTGGTAGAGGAGGTCGAGAACCAGCTGCGCGGCGAGCATCTCGCCGAGGTCCCCTCCCGGGTGGTGGGTGAGCTGGTGATGGAGCGGCTGCGCGAGATCGACGAGATCGCCTACGTCCGCTTTGCGTCCGTCTACCGCTCCTTCAAGGACGTGGCCGAGATGCGAGCGGAGATCGAGGACTTCCTCGCCCATCCGCCCCCGACCCGGCGGCTGCCGGCCCGTAGGCCGCGCCCGGCCGGAGACGCGGGTGCGGAGCTGGCTCTCGACCTGGGCAAGTGACCGCCCGCCGGTCACCCGCCGGAGGAGACGACGCGCACGATCCCGGGTCGATGATCTCCCTGCCCGCGCCGCTGCTCGACGCCCTTGCCGATCGCGACGAGGTGCTGGTCACCTCTCGCGCCGGGGCCGGGATGGGCACGGTGCGCATGAGCTTTGCGGCCGCGCCGCCCGGGGTCGTCTACCTCCTGACCAGCGCCTTCTCCCGCAAGGCGTTGCGCTGGGACCGGGACCCGTGGGTGCGCCTCACGGTGCCGGGCTCCCGCGTCGTCGCCGAGGCGGCGGTCCAGCGGGTGGGAGCGGATGAGCTCGACCCCGCCGCGGAGGAGGCCGTCCTGGCCCGCTTCCGCGATGCGGGCGCGGCCACGCCGGAGGCGCTGCGCGAGCTGCTCGCGACGGGCACCCATCTCCTCTTCCGGGTGGAGGGGGAGTCCCCCGCCGGTGCCTCCGGAGCGGCTCGATCGCCCGAGGGATGACGGTGCGTGGGGCCTACGATGGCCGGTATGACTGACCGCATGGGCACCCCCGACGCGCGTGGGATCGCTGAACGCCTCGCCTCGGTTCGCGGCCGGATCGCCGCGGCAGCGGAGCTCGCCGGCAGGGACCCTGCCTCGGTCCGGCTGATCGCCGTCACCAAGACGGTGCCCCCGGAGCGCATCGCGGAGGCGGTTGCGGCGGGGATCACCGAGATCGGCGAGAACCGGGTCCAGGAGGCCCGGCTGAAGCACGCAAGAGTGCCTCCCGGCCTCCGCTGGCACCTGGTCGGTCACCTCCAGAGCAACAAGGCCGCTCTCGCCGCCCAGCTCTTCGATACCGTGCACTCCCTCGACTCGGAGAGGCTCGCGCTTGCGCTCGGGAGCCATCGCGACCCCGCCCGAGCTCCCATCTCCGCCCTGGTCGAGGTGGACTTCACCGGCATCGCGGCGAGGAGCGGGATCCCCCCCGAGGCTGCCGCGCCGCTCCTCCGGGTGGTGGCCGCACAGCCCGGTTTGAGAGCGACCGGCCTCATGACCATCGCTCCCTTCGGCGACGCGGTTGCCGCACGGGAGTGCTTCCGCCGGCTCCGTGAGCTGCGCGACCGGCTCCAGGCCGAGCTGGGCCTAGCCCTACCCGAGCTGTCGATGGGGATGAGCGACGACTTCGAGGCGGCGATCGGCGAGGGGGCGACGATGGTGCGCCTCGGCCGGGTGCTCTTCGGGGAACGGGCACCCGGGGGGGTCGAGCAGCCCGGCTGATCGTTATCCTTGGCCGACAATGGCAGATCACCCGCGTTTCGCCGCCGTCGACGGCCGTGCCGACCTGGCAGATGGCGAGCGCGCCGTCCTCGACCGCTGGAAGAGCACCGACGTCTTCCGGCGCAGCCTCGAGCTGCGCAAGGACGGGGAGCCCTACGTCTTCTACGAGGGCCCGCCCACGGCCAACGGCAAGCCCGGCATCCACCATGTCCTGACCCGCTCCTTCAAGGACCTCTTCCCCCGCTACATGTCGATGCGCGGGTACGCGGTGGCCCGCAAGGGGGGCTGGGACACCCACGGGCTCCCGGTGGAGCTGGAGGTGGAGAAGTCCCTCAAGATCAGCGGCAAACGCCAGATCGAGGAGTTCGGCGTCGCCCGGTTCAATGAGCTCTGCCGCCAGTCGGTGGAGAGGTACATCGACGAGTGGGAGGCGATGACCGAACGCCTCGGCTTCTGGCTTGACATGAAGGACCCCTACCGCACCTACGACGGGACCTACATCGAGTCGGTGTGGTGGAGCCTCAAGCAGCTCTGGGACCGCGACCTCCTCTACCAGGGCTACAAGGTCGCCCCCTACTGCCCCCGGTGCCAGACCTCGCTCTCCTCCCACGAGCTCTCCCAGGGATACCAGGACGATGTCGTCGGACCCCTCCGTCTTCGTGAAGTTCCGTCTCACCGGGTCCGAGGACGTGTCGCTGCTCGCCTGGACCACCACCCCCTGGACCCTGCCCGGCAACGTCGCCGCCGCCGTCCACCCGGACGCCACCTACGTCGAGGTGGAGAACCGGGGGCAGAGGCTCATTCTCGCCCGGGATCGGCTGGAGGATCCTGGACGGCGAGTACACGGTCACCGTCGAGATGACGGGTCAGCGATCTGGTCGGCCGCACCTACGAGCCACTCTTCACGGACCTGCTTCCCGAGGGCAAGGCGTTTCTGGTGCTCTCGGCGCCCTGAGCTGGTCTCGATGGAGGAGGGGACGGGGATCGTCCACACCGCCGCCGCCTATGGCGAGGCGGACCTGGAGCTCTGCCAGAGGGAAGGGGTCGCGGTACGGCACGTGGTGGGGCTGGACGGCCGCTTCCTGGACGGCCAGACCCGCTATCGCGGCATCTTCGTGAAGGACGCCGATCCCAGGATCATCGCCGACCTCGAGGCTGAGGGACGCCTCTACAAGGCGGGCCAGGTCCGCCACACCTATCCCTTCTGCTGGCGCTGCGACACCCCGCTCATCTACTACGCGCTCACCTCGTGGTTCATCCGGACCACTGAGATGAAGGACCGCCTCATCGAGCACAACCGGAGCGTCGGCTGGCAGCCCGCCCACGTCCGCGACGGCCGGATGGGCAACTGGCTGGAGAACCTCGTCGACTGGAACCTCTCCCGGAGCCGCTACTGGGGGACGCCGCTGCCGATCTGGATCTGCCCGGAGTGCGACGCCCGTCGCTGCGTGGGGAGCACCGCCGAGCTGGGGCTGACCGCCGAGGACGACCTGCACAAGCCGCACATCGACGAGGTCGTCCTCCCCTGTGAGAAGTGCGGCGGCACCATGCGCCGGATCCCCGACGTCATCGACTGCTGGTACGACAGCGGCGCCATGCCCTTCGCCCAGTTGCACTACCCGTTCGAGAACCGGGACCTCTTCACCCGGCGCCACCCGGCCGACTTCATCTGCGAGGCGATGGATCAGACCCGGGGCTGGTTCTTCTCCTTGCTCGCCGAGAGCACGCTGCTCTTCGACAAGCCGGCGTACCGCAACGTGATCTGCACCGGCCTGGTCCTCGACAAAGACGGCCGCAAGATGTCCAAGTCGCCGCGGCAACATCATCGACCCGCCTCCAGACCTTTGCCGAGCTGGGCGCCGACGCCACGCGCTGGTACTTCTACAGCGCGGTGGCACCGGGGAGCGACTACCGGATCGCCCCGGAGCTGATCCGGGACGTGGTCCGCCGCTTCATCCTGACCCTCTGGAACACCTACAAGTTCTTCTGCGAGTACGCGCGTCTCGACGGCTACGTCCCCGCGGAGGCCGCGCCCGGCGACCGGAGCCGTCGCCTCCGGTGGCGAGCGCCCCGAGCTGGACCGCTGGTGCCTGGCCCGCCTCGCGGAGTGCGTCGACCAGGTGCGTGCCGCCCTCGACGCCTACGACGCCACCGCCGCCACCCGGACCATCGAGCTCTTTGTCGAGGACCTTTCGAAGTGGTACGTGCGCCGCTCACGGCGGCGGTTCTGGAAGTCGGCGGAGCTCAACGACGCCGACAAGCGATCTGCCTACGACACGCTGTACACGGCGCTCGATACCCTGGCCCGCCTGATCGCGCCCTTCATGCCCTTCCTCGCCGAGAGGCTCCACCGCAACCTGAGCGGGCACGAGACCGGCGCCGCGGCGGCAGGTGTCCCCGACTCGGTGCATCTCACCGACTACCCCGAGACGGAGGCCGGTTGGCGTGACCCCGCCCTCGTCGAGGAGATGGCGAGGCTGCGCCGCCTGGTCGAGGACGGGCTGGGGGATCGTGAGGTCGCCGGGCTCGGGGTCCGGCAGCCGCTGCGCGAGGCCACCGTCCACGGACGGCGGCTCTCCCCAGAGCTGGAGGCGATCTTCGCGGACGAGCTCAACGTCAAGGCTGTGTCCTACGTGGCTCACGGCGACACCGAGCACGAGGGCGTGACCCTGGACACCGTCATCACCGACGACCTGCGCCTGGAGGGGCTGGTCCGCAACGTCTCCCGCAAGGTCAACGATCTGCGGCGCCAGGCCGGCCTGGCCCTCGACGATCGTATCCACCTCCTGGTGGAGGTCGAGGGCGATCTCCGCCGGGCCGTCGAGGCGCATCGCGACCACCTGATGGCCGAGGTGCTCGCGACCGAGATCAGCTTCGGTCGGGCTAACGTGCTCAGCGAATGGTCCGGAAAGCTGGGCGGGGAGCCGTGCTGGCTGGGCGTGAGCCGTTGAGCGCGGGGGACGTCTCGCACGTGGCCGCGGGCGCGGCCCCGGTCCCCGCGAATTCACCGGACGCCGAGCCGAGCGGGGCGGATTTGCCGGGCGCGGCTCCGGTCCGGCACTCGGGGCTCCGGAGCACGCCGCGCCGCTACAACATCATGGTGCTGACCGCCGTCGTCGTCGGCGTCATCGACCACCTCACCAAATGGCTGGTCGTCAACCACGTCACGCTGGACACGCAGGTCCCGGCAGGTTCCCCGGTCACGATCCACTACATCCAGAACTCGGGGGCCGCCTTCGGTCTCTTCCCCCAGTTCACCTTCCTCTACCTGGTGGTGGCGGCGATCGTCGCCGGGTACATCCTCCTGTACGGGCCGCGCATGGGCGGGGGGCTGCTCCGCCTGCTGGCGCTCGGCGGCATCCTCGGGGGCTCGATCTCCAACGGCATCGACCGCCTCATCTCCGGCTCGGTGGTGGACTTCATCGATTTCCACTTCTGGCTGTTCCAGATCTTCAACGTGGCCGACATGGCCATCGTGGGTGGCATGCTGGTGGTGGTGTACCAGCTCGGATTCCGCCACGACAGCGTGACCTCGGGGTAGCCGGGGTGCCTGCGGCGGTCGACGACGACACCCGCCTCGACCTCTGGCTGGCGCGGGAGCGGGGGATCACCCGCCACGCCGCCCACACCCTGATCGCGGCCGGCGCCGTCCGGGTCAACCGCCGCCCCGGACGTCCGGGACAGCGGGTCGGCAGTGACGACCAGATCGAGGTCAGCGTCCCCGCCGCTGCCCCCGCCGCGCCCCCGGCCGCACCCGCGCCGGCCGTGGATCTGGTGGTGGTCTACGAGGACGAGTGCCTCGCGGTCATCGACAAGCCGGCCGGCCTGGTCGTCCACCCGGCCCCCGGCCACCCGGATGGGACGCTTGCCGATGGGCTCCGCCAGCGCGGCACGGTCTGGTCCCTGCTCGGCGGGGAGGAGCGGCCCGGGATCGTCCATCGCCTCGACCGCGACACCTCGGGACTGCTGGTCGTCGCCAAGTCGGAGGCCGCCCATCGCAACCTGGCCGCCCAGCTCCAGGAGCGGAGCCTCACCCGCCTCTACTGGGCTCTCGTCGCCGGCGGCCTCGCGGAGGCGACCGCGACTGTCGAGGCGCCGATCGGGCGCGATCCCAAGAACCGCAAGCGGATGGCGGTGGTCGACGGCGGCCGCCCCGCGACCACCGACTTCCGGGTTACCGCCCGCCACCCCCACACCACCGAGCTGGAGGTGAAGCTGCGCACGGGCCGCACCCACCAGATCCGCGTGCACCTCGCCTACATCGGCCACCCGGTGGTTGGCGACTCCGTCTACGGGCGCCGCGACGACGGCGCCCCGCGCCTGGCCCTCCACGCGCGCGAGTTGAGATTCGCGCATCCGGCAGACGGGCGCGAGATGGCGTTCGAGTCGGCCCTTCCCGCCGAGCTCATGGCGCTCGTCGAGTCGGTGCGCGAGGCCCGGCTGTGAACCCGGTGCCCGTGCGGCCTGAGGGGACGCCCGCCGAGCGGCCGCGGCTCTCGATCCCGCCGGGGCGCCTCATCGTCCTCTCCGGCCCGAGCGGGGTCGGCAAGGACACGGTCCTCCAGGAGCTCTTCCGGATCGCCCCATGGCTGCACTATTCGATCTCCTACACGACCAGGCCGCCCCGCCCGGGGGAGGTGGATGGCGTCGCCTACTCCTTCGTCGACGACGCCGGTTTCCGGGCGCTGCGGGATCGCCACCAGCTGCTCGAATACGCCGAGGTCCACGGCCATTGGTACGGGACTGGGGAGGCGCGGGTGCGCGAGAGTCTGGAGCTGGGAGAGGACATCGTGCTCAAGATCGACGTCCAGGGCGCCGCCTGGATCCGGCCACGGGTGCCGGGCGCCATCTCCATCTTCCTGCTGCCCCCGAGCCCGGAGGAGCTGCGCCGCCGCCTGACGGAGCGGGCCACCGAATCGGCGGACAGTCTGGAGCTGCGCTGGGAGAATGCGCGAACGGAGCTGGCAGACCAGGGCTGGTACGACTACCGTGTGGTCAACGACGACGTCGCGCGCGCCGCTCGCGAGATCCTCGAGATCATCGAGCGGGACCGGCCGCGGGCGGGCCACCAATGAGCGGAGGTGAGCAGGTGGAGGAGCTCCAGGGACGCCGGGTGCTCGTGTACGTCAGCGGCAGCATCGCCGCCGTCAAGTCCGGCGAGGTGGTCACCCTGCTGCGCCGGCGGGGGGCGGAGACGCGGGTCGTCATGACCGAGTCGGCCACCCGCTTCATCACCCCGCTCGCCCTCCAGAGCCTTTCCGGGAACGCCGTGGTCACCGACCTCTTCCGGGGTGGGCACGGGCGGGGTCCCGGCCGGCGCCCCGGCGCCGTCGTCGACGATTCGGGCTCCGGCCACGGCATGGAGCACCTCGACCTCTCGGGGTGGGCGGAGCTGCAGCTGGCCGTCGCCGCCTCCGCCAACCTGATCGCGCGCCTCGCCCTCGGCCTCGCCGACGATGCGGTGACCGCCACCGCGCTCGCCTGCCGGGTCCCGCTCGTCATCGCCCCGGCGATGGAGACGGCGATGTGGGAGCACCCGGCGACGGTGGAGCACGTGGAGACTCTCCGTGGGCGCGGCGCCGTGCTGGTGGGGCCGGTCTCCGGGCGGCTCGCCAGCGGGCGCGAGGCGATGGGGCGGATGGCCGACCCGGCCGAGATCGTCCGGATCGCGGCGGAGCTGCTGGGCGGCCTCGGCCAGCTCCCTTCGGGGCTGCTCGGCACTCCCGACGCCGGCGGCCGGTAGCTGGGCTCGACGGCCGTGGCCACCGCCGGCTCCCGCCCATCCCCCCTCCGGGGGATGCGGGTGGTGGTCACCGCCGGCGGCACTCGCGAGCCCATCGACCCGGTGCGCTTCCTCGGCAACCGTTCCAGCGGCAAGATGGGCAACGCCCTCGCGTCGGCCTGCCGGGAGGCGGGCGCCGAGGTCGAGCTGATCACCGCCGCGCCGCCCCCGCCGGCGGCGCCGGGAGTGTCCGTCACCGAGGTCGAGACGGCCGCCGAGATGCAGCGCGCGGTCTGGCGCGCGCTCGATCGCGCCGATGTCCTGCTGATGGCTGCCGCAGTCGCCGACTATCGCCCCCGCACGGTGGCCGGGCAGAAGCTCAAGAAGTCCGCTGACGAGCTGACCCTTGAGCTCCTGCCCACCGTCGACATCCTGGAGTCGCTCCGCGTGCACCCGCGGCGGACCCGGGTGCTCCTGGTGGGCTTCGCGGCCGAGACCGACGACCTGCTGGCCAACGCCGCCGAGAAGCTGCGCCGCAAGGGCCTCGACCTCATCGTCCTCAACGACGTCGGCGCGCCCGGGATTGGGATGGCAGCAGACGACAACGCGGTCACGATCCTCGATCGCGACGGCGTGGTCCTCACCGTGGGGCGGTCGCCCAAGCTGGAGGTGGCCCGCCGGCTGGTCGCCCTCATTGGCGACCGGTCGGCGCGGGCCTCGGCCTGAGCCATGGATCCGGTCGACACCCGATTCTGGAGCACGGCCGCGCTCAGCACGGGTCGCAGGTGGCGCTGCCCACTCTGGGCGCACGCCGGCTCCCGATGGAGCACATAATCGGCCGAGTTTCGGCCCTGCCGGGGGGAAGAGATGCCAGGGCAGCAGGAGGGGGCGACCGACGCCCAGTTGCGCGAGCTCGACCGCCAGCGCATCGCCGGCGAGATCACGGACATCGGCTACCACCTGCAAAGGAACCGCTTGCTCATTCAGGCTGGGCAGCAGGCACGCGGTGCCGTGGCCGGTCAACCGGTTGTGTCCAGTTCCTCGCCGTCCGCAGCACCGCCCTCCCGGCAGCCGCCGCCGTTCCCACAGCCCTATCCCGACCACCTGCTCCACGGCCCTTCACCTCAGCCCTACCGCTACGGGCCTGATGCGCCCTTCGGGTTACAGCGCAGCACGATCCTGCTAGTGCAGCCCGGCTGAAATA
>PLNE01000087.1 GCA_003141695.1 Candidatus Dormiibacterota bacterium | reverse complement strand
CCAAACTTGGTGTACATGTTGCCCAGATGGTGCTTCACTGCGGTCTCGGTGACGCGGAGGCTGGTGGCCATCTGGCGGACGGACGCCGGTTCAGTGAACATGTCACCGAGGGCGACGGGCCGGCAGAGCGCCTGGAGCACGGCTCGCTCCCGCCGAGTGAGGAGCGGAGCCCGGCTGACCGATCTTGTCGCGGTGTGGCTTCCGGCGACGTCTTCTGCCCGAAAGAAGATTCGGACGCCGCCGATCTGAATCTCGTCATCCGGGCGGAGCATCCTCTCTCCGAGGACCCGCTCCCCATTAACGTGTGTGCCGTTGCGGCTGCCCAGGTCACGGACGCTCCATCCCGATGCCACGTTCTCGATCACCGCGTGCAGGCGGGACACGTCGGTGTCGTCAGGCAGCCTGAGAACTGTGTTCGGACCGCGTCCGATGGTCACTGGTGGCCCGACGAGGGGGGCCACTCCGCGCCCTGACCGCCTCCAGATCTCCAGGTACGGCTCCACAACCTCACACCACCCGGATCCCGCGCCGCGGCGGGGCCTAAGGTCAACCTACATGGGGCATCATGCCTGACTCGCACGGTCTGCCACAGCTCCGGGCAGGCCCAACGTGGACGTCCGGCTCATCCTCCGTTCGGGGGACAGGGCTTTCTCCCCTTTGCGCCAATAGACGGTGCGGCACAGAGGGAGGAGCCTTGTCGAGTGCTGAGCGATCCTCTCGACGTGTTTGCCGACACGGATGGCGACGCCGACCTCTGGCGTGCCGTCGCCGACCTTGCCTCCCGCCTCCCCGATGAGCTGCGCGGCCTCGCCTTCCTCGCCTACAACTACGCGTGGGCTTGGCAGCCCGGGGTGGCTGAGCTCTTCGCCACCGTCGACCCCGGCCGCTGGGAGCTCTGCGAACAGAACCCCGTGCGCCTGCTCCAGGAGGCGCCGCGTGCTGTTCTGCTGCGCGCCGCCCAGCGGGATGGCTTCGCCGCGGAGGTACAGCGGGCCGCCGCGGCGCTCGTGGACTACCTCTCCCCCACAGCCGGCTCTGGGCATCTCGGTGGTGACCCGCTGGTCGCCTTCTTCTGTGCCGAGTTCGGGGTGCATCACTCACTACCGCTGTACGCCGGCGGTCTTGGAGTGCTCGCCGGTGATGTCCTCAAGGAGGCCTCCGACCAGCGTATGCCCATGGTCGGGGTCGGTCTCCTCTACCGTCAGGGATACTGTCGCCAGCGAATCGACGCCAGTGGGTGGCAGCAGGAGTACTGGGTCGACATCGATCCGGGGCGCCTCCCCGCGGTCCTCGTNNGGGGTGTCGGTGCCGATCGGCACGCGCGAGGTCGGAGCCCAGGTCTGGCGGGTCGACGTCGGCCGGACACCCCTCTACCTCCTCGATCCCGACATCCCCGACAACCATCCCGCCGACAGGTTGCTGGCCCGCCGACTGTACGTCGGCGACCGCCGTGTCCGGCTGGCACAGTACGCTCTACTCGGCATCGGCGGGCTGCGCGCGTTGCGGGCACTGGGTGTCGAGCCGACCGTGCTACACCTCAATGAGGGGCACCCCGCCCTCGCCGCAGTGGAGTGGTCATGCACCGCCATGGCCCTCGGCGCGTCCCCCGAGCGAGCACTTCAGATGGGATCGGAGCGGACGGTGTTCACCACCCACACCCCTGTGGCCGACGGCAACGACCTGTTCACGCCCGACGAGATTGAGGATGTCCTCGGTTCCTACCTGGACCAATCAGGGCTGAGCCGCCACCGCGTCCTCGCGCTGGGCCACGTCGACACCGACCACGAGGCGAGCTTCGCCGTGACCGCCCTGGCGCTGCGCACCAGCACCAGAGCCAACGGGGTGAGCCGTCGCCATGGCGAGGTCGCCCGGCAGATGTGGAGCGGGCTCGGCCGGATCGACGCACACCCGGCCGCACCCATCGAGTACGTCACCAACGGCGTCCATCTGCCGACCTGGATGTCGCCGGAAATGCAGGCCCTGCTCAACAGGTACCTGCCCCGGGACTGGTTCTCCGAAGCCGCCAACCCAGCAGTGTGGGAGGCGATCGAGGCCGTACCCGACGGCGAGCTGTGGGAGGTGCGCAACCAGCTACGCCGCCGTCTGATCGAAGAGGTCCGGTATCGCACGGCCGGCGAGCGGTTCGGCCGGGGAATGTCACTGGCCGACGCGGAGCGTGCCGCTGGCGTGCTCGACGAGAACGCCCTGGTGGTCGGATTCGCCCGCCGCCTCGCCTCTTACAAGCGCACGGGTCTGATCTTCCAGGACAGCGACCGGCTCGCTCGCATCCTCGAGCCGCCGAACCCCGTCCAGGTCGTGGTTGCCGGCAAGGCTCACCCCGACGACCAGGCCGGCAAGCAGCTCGGCCAGGTCGTCTTCAACGCCGAGGAGGAGCATCGTGGCCGGGTCGCCTTCCTCAGCGACTACGCGATGGGACTGGCCTCGATCCTTGTTGCTGGCGCTGACGTCTGGATCAACGTACCCCGACCTCCCATGGAGGCCAGCGGAACCAGCGGGATGAAGGTCGCCCTGAACGGAGGGCTGAATCTCTCGGTGCTCGATGGCTGGTGGGCCGAGGCCTTCGACGACCGCAATGGATGGTCGGTCGCAAGCCACCCGGGCACGGTGCCCGACGGCGGGGAAGAACCTTCGACAGCAAGCGGCGACGACCTCGACGCCACCGACCTCTACCGCCTGCTCGACTCCGAGGTGATCCCGCTCTTCTATCGTCGCGATGCCGATGGCATCCCCCACGATTGGCTTATCCGAGTGAAGCATTCCATCCGCACCATCGCCCCCCAGTTCTGCGCGACGCGGATGCTGCATGACTACGCCAGCCGCTACAGCACCAGCCATTGCCACCACCCGAGGGTCACCTGATCTCCGTGACCGACCCTTCCAGACTGGCCCACCAGGTCGATTCGTCGGCCTGGTGGGTCTTTTTATCTACGGACGTCTCAGCCTTACCGTGAGGCCAGGCTCAGCCCGTGGTCCGGCTCAAAGAGATACACGTGGCGGGGCGAGGCGGAGAGGAAGATCGAGTCTTCCACCTGGAGGCTGCCCCCGGCCTCGACCACGGCAACGAGGTCCCGCCCCCCGGAGACGGCGTGGATCAGTTCGTCGTTGCCCAGGAACTCGACAACGTCGATGCTCGCCGACACGCGCAGCCCTGGTCCCTCCGGTTTTCCGATCTCAAGGTGCTCCGGTCGGAATCCCACCGTCACCGTCTCCAGGCCGCGATCACGTAGCAGTGCTGCCTGGGTATCGTCCAGCCGAACATCGACGCCATCCCCGGCCAGCCGG
>PLNE01000207.1 GCA_003141695.1 Candidatus Dormiibacterota bacterium | reverse complement strand
GAGGCGACCAGCAGGTGGAGGTCGCGGGCGAGCGTCGCCGGGTCGCAGGAGACGTAGACGACCTGCGGCGGCCCCGCCAGGGCCAGCCAGCCGGTGACCCGGCCGTCGCACCCGGCGCGGGGCGGGTCCAGGATCAGGCTGTCGATCGCGCCCGCCCCGGTCACCCCGGGCAGCGCCGACTCCACCGGCTCGACGACGTAGCGGAGGCGGTCCCCGACCTCGTTGATGCGGGCGTTGAGCCGGCCCACGCGGGCGGCGCTCCGGTTGCTCTCGATGCAGACCACCTCATGCGCGTCGGCGGCCAGCACGACGCTCAGCACGCCGATCCCGGCGTAGGCATCGACGACCCGGCGGCCCGTCACCTCACCGAGGGCCGCGAGCACGCAGCCGTAGAGCGCGTCCAGCTGGCCCCAGCTCACCTGCATGAAGGACTCCGGCGTGACCCGGAAGGCCCTCCCCCGCCAGTGCAGGGTGGTGAGGTCGGTGCTCCAGCGCTCCGGCTCCGGAAGCACCGCCGCCATCTCGTCGACCACCGCCCGGTCCAGCGCGCCGGCCGGCTTGGGCCGCAGCAGCAGCTCGACGCCGTCCTCGCCGGCGGTGACGTGGAGCACGCTCAGCCCTGACGCCCCGCCCCGGCGGACCAGCTCTCGGAGCCGCGGCAGCGAGCCGGAGATGCGGGGGTGGTGGATGAGGCAGTCGTCGATCGCCACCTTGCGCCAACTGCGAGCACGATTGAATCCCAGGACGGCGTCGGCCATCCCCCGCTCCCCCGGGATGACGTGGAACTCGCCGCGCCAGCGGTAGCGCCAGGGGTCCGGCATGCCATGGAGGCGGGGCTCGGGGATGGCGACCCCGGCCCGGCGCATGGCGTCGAGCACCACGTCCCGCTTGAGCAGCAGCTGGCGAGGGTAGGCGACGTGCTGGAGCTGGCAACCGCCGCAGTCGGGGAGGTAGGGGCAGGGCGGCGCCACCCGGTCCGGCGACGCCTCCCGGACGCCCTCGACCCGGCAGAACCAGGTTCGCCCCTTGCGGAAGGTGAGCGCGACCTCGACCAGCTCGCCGGGGATGCCGCCGTCCACAAGCAGGGTGGCCCCGGCAGCATGGGCGAGACAGAGGCCGCCGTGGACCATCCCCTCACAGCGGACTTGGAGCCGGGTGCCGGACCGGAGCGGCTCGTCGAATCGAACCGCGTCGGCCTCAGGGGGCGAGGCGCTCACGGAGCAGGCCGGTTACCACCCTGGCGTCGGCGCGGCCTCTGGTCGCCTTCATCACCCCACCCACCAGGCGCTGGAGGGCCTGCTCCTTGCCGCCCCGGAAGTCGGCGACGGCGGCCGGGTTCTCCGCGATCACGGCATCGACGAGCCGCTCCAGCTCGGCCTGGTCGCTGACCTGGCCGAGACCGCGCTCGCGGACCACCGCGGCGGGGTCGCCGCCCGCCAGGTAGAGCTCCTCGAGCAGCTCCTTGGCGGTGGAGCCGTTGATGGTCCCTGTCTCGACCAGCTTGACGAGGGAGGCGAGCCCGTCCAGGCCCAGACCGCTACCCGGGAGCGGGATGCGGGTCTCGCGAGCCAGGCGCGCCACCTCTCCCATCAGCCAGTTGGCGGCGGCCTTGGCGGGCACACCGGCGGCGACCAGCGCCTCGAAGGCGCGCGCGTCCTCCCGCTCCGCGGTGATGGTCGCGGCGTCGTACGCGGAGAGGCCGTGCTCCCGCTGCAGCCGCTCGGCGAGCTGCTGGGGCAGCTCGGGCAGGCCCGCCCGAACCCGATCCACGAACGCCGCGCTCAGGTGGAGGGGCGGGAGGTCGGGCTCGGGGAAGTAGCGGTAATCGTGGGCGTATTCCTTGCTCCGCTGGGAGATGGTGGCGCCCTTGGCCTCGACCCAGCCACGGGTCTCCTGGGCGATGGTCTGGCCCTGGTCGAGCAGCCGCCCCTGACGGACGATCTCGTACTCGAGGGCGCGGTGCACGGCTCGGAACGAGTTCATGTTCTTGACCTCGACCTTGACTCCCAGGCCGGTGTCGCCGTGCTTGCGCAGCGAGATGTTGGCGTCGCAGCGGAACGATCCCTGCTCCAGGTTGCCGTCGTTGACGCCGATGTAGACGAGGATCTGGCGGAGCCGGACCAGGTACTCACGGGCCTGCGCAGGAGTGCGCAGATCGGGCTCGCCGACGATCTCCATCAGCGGGACGCCGGCGCGGTTGAGGTCCACCACGGAGCTGCGCGCCTGCTGCAGGATGTCGCCGGCGTGCTGGAGGGTGCCCGTGTCCTCCTCCAGGTGCACGCGGGTGATGCCGCAGCGCACCTCCTCGCCGTCCACGGTGAAGGTGAGGTGGCCGTTCAGCGAGAGCGGCATGTCCCACTGGGAGATCTGATAGCCCTTGGGGAGGTCGGGATAGAAGTAGTTCTTGCGGTCGAACTTGCTGTGCTCGGGGATCTCGCAGTTGAGCGCGAGCGCACTCCGCACCGTGTACTCCACGGCGACCCGGTTCATCACCGGCAGAACGCCGGGGAGACCGAGGCAGACCGGGCAGGTGTTGCTGTTGGGCGGGCTGCCGATGTAATCGGCGCTGCAGCCGCAGAACATCTTGCTCTGGGTGAGCAGCTGACCGTGGACCTCCAGGCCGATCACCGGCTCCCACCGCTGCATCACCTGGTCCAGGGTGCTCACGGCGCTGGTCACGGTCATGACGGCGTCCCCGTCACCGCCGGCGGCAAGGGCGGCGTCTCCGTGTGCCACGCCGTCGCCTGCTCGTACGCTTGGGCGACGCGCAGCACGCGCGCATCCTGCAGCCGCGGGCCGATCACCTGCAGACCGACCGGCAGCCCCTCGCTCAACCCGCACGGGATCGAGATTCCGGGCAGGCCCGCGAGGTTCACGGGCAGGGTGAGGACGTCGCAGAGATACATGGATAGGGGATCGCTCTTATCCCCCTTGGGGAAGGCGACGATCGGAGAGGTGGGGCAGACCAGTGCATCCACGGTCTCGAAGGCGCGGTCGAATTCTTCCGCAATGAGAGTGCGCACCTTCTGCGCCTGGCGGTAATAGGCGTCGTAGTAGCCGCTGGAGAGCGCGTAGGTCCCAAGCATGATCCGGCGCTTGACCTCGGGGCCGAAGCCCTGGCCGCGGGTCTCCAGGTAGGTGTCGGTGAGCGACTTGCGGTCCACATGGAGGCCAAAGCGGACCCCGTCCATCCGCGCGAGGTTGGCCGAGCACTCCGCCGGCGCGATGATGTAGTAGGTGCTGAGCGCTGCCTCGGTGGAGGGGAGCGACACCTCGACGAGGGTGGCGCCGAGCTTCTCCAGCTGGGCGAGGGCCGCTGCGATCGCGGTGCGGACGCCGGGCTCCAGCCCCTCGGCCATGTACTCCCGGGGGACACCGAGGCGCATCCCCTGGACGCCTCTGCCCAGTTGCTCGGAGACCGGCTCGACCGGGGCCGGCGACGAGGTGCTGTCGCGCGGATCGTGCCCGGCCATGGCGGTGAAGACGTGCGCGGCGTCCGCAACCCGGCGGGCAAACGGCCCGATCTGGTCCAGGGAGGAGGCGAAGGCGATCAGCCCGTAGCGGGAGACCCGCCCGTAGGTCGGCTTGAATCCGGCGACGCCGCAGAAGGAGGCGGGCTGCCGGATCGACCCCCCGGTGTCGGTCCCCAGAGAGAAGGGGACCGCCCCGGCCGCGACCACGGCCGCGCTGCCGCCGCTGCTGCCGCCCGGCACCCGGCTCGGATCCCAGGGGTTGCCCACCGGACCGAAGGCGGAGTTCTCGTTGGAGGAGCCCATGGCGAACTCGTCGCAGTTGGTGACTGCGACCGGCACCGCTCCCGCGTCCAGCAGCCGCGCCAGGGCGGTGCCGGTGTAGGGCGGGATGAAGCCCTGGAGGATCTTTGATCCCGCGCTGGTCTCCACTCCCTCCACGCAGAGGACGTCCTTATAGGCGAAGGGGATGCCGCAGAGCGGGCCGGCTTGCTCCGGCGAGTCGGCCAGCATCTGGGCGGCGCGGCCGGCCTGGCGCTCGGTGAGGGCCTCCGTGTAGCGGAGCACCGGGTGGAGGGCGTCGAGGGCTGCCAGGGCGCTGCGGGCCTGGGCGGCCAGCTCGCCGGGGGTGGTCTCCCCGCGGCGCAGTCGGGCGCCCAGCTCGCCGACGGTCTCCCCGCTCATGACTCGTTCATTCCTGGATCGCCCCGACCTCGAAGTGGTCGCGACGACGCTTGGGGGCGTTGGCGAGCGCCTTCTCGACGGGCAGGCACTCCCCTCTGACGTCCTCGCGCCAGGCGTTGACCAGGCCGCCGATCTGGGCGGTCTCGGCGACCTGGGACGTGTCGACCTGCTGCAGCCGGTCGACGTGCGCAAGGATGGCGTCGAGCTGCTGGCGGTAGCGCTCGACCTCCTCATCGCTCAGGCCGAGGCGGGCGAGCATGGCGACGTGGGTGACCTGGTCGCGGGCGAGGGTCATCGCTTCCTCCGGGGCGTCACGGTGCGTGATTATCCGCATCGCGCCTGCTGCCGGCGTCCTCCGGGCCCGCGTCGGGTGCCGTGAGCGGGAGCCAGGTGAGCACGGTCTGCTCGGTGGGCTGGAAACCGTGGCGCCGGTAGACGGCGAGGGCCTCCGGGTTGTCGGGGCGGGTCCAGACCATCACGAAGGTCACCTCTCGCTCGCGGAAGAGGTGCATCGCCTCCCCGACCAGCGCGGTGGCCACCCCGGCGCCCCGCGCCGCGGGCAGGACGTAGAGCTCGGCCACCTCGCCCTCCAGCCCGTTGCCGGGGTCGAAGAGGACGCACCAGCAGAGACCGACGGCGTGGCCGGCCTCGTCGCGGGCCACGAAGGCGACGTTCTCCCCCCGGAAGTGGGACTCGAGCGGCCCGGTGCGGCCGGCGATCTCGTCCCTGGTCTCCTGGGGATGGTCGTAGCGCCCCTGGTCCTCCAGCCCCAGCTCGACAAGCATGCGTAGGACCTCGGGGTCGTCGAGGCGCTGGAGGGTTTCGATCCGGAGTGGGGGCGGTGCCACCTCGCGATCCAATCACACACGGAGGTGCGTGGGCGGCGGGAGGCGGTGCACGGCGACCGAGAAGGTCGCCCTGAGGTCCTGGACACCCGACGCGGGATCCTCAGACGACGGGCTCAGCCGGTGGTCGGAGCGATGGTCGGAAGGGCGCCGGCCGTGATGGTGGCCTGGGATGTGGCCGCCGGAGACGACGTGGCTGCGGGCGAGGCGGATGCCGGAGCCGTCAGGGCCGGCGACGGGCTGCCCGCGACAGCCGAGGCGGATGGCATCGGCGACAGAGACGGGACACCCGACGTGGTCGGCATGGGCGTGGCCGACGGCGTGGGCGTGGGTGCGCTGCCCCCCTGGAGCGTCCAAGTGATTCCGTCCCAGGTCCAGGTGTCACCCGCCACCTCGCCCGCGGCTGACGTCGATCCGAGCAGATCGCCGCCGAAGAGCACCACCTGGCCGGTGGAGGCGTCGTACGCGAGGGCGAAGCGCGTGCGCGACCCCGGGGTGTCGGAAGGCGACGCCTTCATCCAGCCGGTCGCCGGGTTGGTCGAGACCCAGGTGGCGCCGGTGGTGTCGAGACCGACGACGTCTCCCGTTGCACCGTCGGCGACCGGCGGGACCTCGAAGTAGGGGGCTGCGGCGCTCGACTGCACGTCCTGCACGGGCGTCCAGCCGCTCCCGGTCCACTGCCAGTCCTCGGCTGCGAGAACCAGCGGGCAGGGATCACCGTAAGGGCAGGCGTCGGCAACGCCCCCCATCTCGCCATCCAGGTCGGCACCCAGGTCCACCAGGAGCCCCGGACCGGGGAACCAGGCCAGGTCACCGCCCGACGCCGGCGAGTTGGTGGCGGAGGAGTCGGCGAGCTGGAAGGTGGTGCCGTCGAAGACCCAGGTGAGCGTGGAGGCCAGCACCGGGCAGGAGATCTCCAGGGGGCAATTCGAGCAGATCATCTCCGTGCCTGTCGAGGAACTACCCATCGCGGGGATCCCGGGACAGATCCCGCAGGCCGAGGCGATCGCAGGGGTCGCAACGCCTGGCTCGGGGCTCGCCGCGACCGGGCAGATCGGGCAGGCGATCATCGCGGTGCCACAGGAGATCGGGCATCCGGTCGTGGACTGCGCCACCGGCGGGACGGGGCAGGCGGGGAACACGCAACTGCCGTCGAGCGGGCAGGCGGGCTGAGCCGGGGAGGTTCCGGCGGTGGCCGAAGGAAGCGCGGCCGGTGAGCCGCAGGGCCCACCTCCAACGCCGATGCAGACGCCCGCGCCGCTTCCGGTCGAGCCTGAGGCGCTGCCGCTGCCGCTAACGGCGGAGGCGCTCGACACAGGTGGGGCCGCGGAGGAGGCGCCACCGGAGTTGTAGATGGCGGGGAGCGGGACGGGGCCGGAAGCCGGCGAATCGGCGGTGACGAGGATGAGCTTCCCACTGGTCGGGTCGGTGGCCAGGGAAGCCCCCGCCAGGGTGTGGTCACCCAGCTGGTCGGTGCCGTGGCCGAGCGCGATCTGGGACCAATCGCTGCCATCCCAGGCCCAGGCGTCCTGGAGCTGGGTGCACGCACCGCCCGAGGAGGTCACGGAACCCGACGGGGTCGCGGAAGAGGAGATCACCGAACCGGTCATCCCGCCGGCCGAGCAGCCACTCCCACCGGTCCCGCCGAGCAGGATCACCCGCTGGCTCTGCGGATCCCAGGCCATCTGAGCGCCATACCGAGCGGGTGGGCTGTCTGCCGGCGCGGCCTGAGACCAGACGGAGCCGTCCCAGAGCCAGGTGTCGGCGAGCACTTGCCCGGCGGCGCTCGTGCCGCCGAACATCACCGCGTCGTCCGTGGCGGGATCGTAGGCCACGGCTGCGCCGGCCCGGGCCGCCGGGCCGCTGCCCGAATCCCCGGGGACGGCGACGTGGCGCAGGCCGAAGTAGCCGCCCGCCACCGCGGCGACCACGGCCAGCGAGATCACCAGGGCACCCGCCCCGCTGCGCAAACGGCTGGCACGGCTCCGAATCACTTCCATACCACCCCTACGCGCGCACCCCGCGCGGGGTTCCCGGCGGGTGAGGACGGGGTGCACGGCCCGGTGAGGGAAGCGCATGCGATGGACATCGGAGCCGCCCGGCGTGGGCCGGCCTGGCCCTCCGGGACCGTCCGGGGTCAGCCCACCGGATAGACTCCCCGACGATGGCCGAGAGCGCAGGCAAGCCTGCCAATCCCGAGCGGCTGAGCCCGGAGGAGCTGACCCGCCTCCAACCCGGGCTGGCCCGGCTGATGCCGGAGATCGCCAACCGCCTCTGGCGCGCCGTCTACTCCGCCCGAGCGGGCCACTGGCGGCTCGCCCGCTGGCAGCTCTCCGAGATGAGCAAGCTCTTTCGCCTGGCCACGATCACCCGGCCGAAGTACGCGGACGACTTCGCCGAGTTCCTCCACGAGGATGTGGAGCCGCTCCTCGCCGCCGTGGCGGCCGAGGACCTCGAGACGTTCGAGCGCCGCGTGCACGAGGTGGTGGACGCGACCAACGAATTCCACCGACGCTGGGAGAAGGGGTTCATCGTCTGGAAGCTGCCCGAGAGTGCACCGCCGGACCTCGATCTGACACCACGCTGAGCTCCCGCCGAGGCCGACGGGACGGGCGCGGGACGGCTATGCTCGACCCATGATCGTCACCACCACCGAGAACATCCCCGGCACCCGGGTCACGCAGACACTCGGCCAGGTCTTTGGTCTCACCGTCCGCTCCCGCGGCCTCGGCGGCAACATCGCCGCCGGCTTCCGCAGCATCGTCGGCGGGGAGGTCGGCTCCTACGTGAAGCTCCTCGAGGACGCCCGGCGCCAGGCGGTCGACCGCATGGTGCAGAACGCCACCGCCATGGGTGCCAACGCGGTGACCATGATGCGGTTCGACTCCTCCGAGATCGGCAACACCATGAGCGAGATCGTCGCCTACGGCACGGCGCAGGTGGTCGAGCCGGTGACGGGAGCCGCCGCCGGCTGATCGCGCGGCGCTGAGGAGGCGCCTGTCATGGGGGTCGTGTCGTGATCGCGCTGGTCGAGCTGCTGGTGATCGTCGCGCTCGTGGTCCTGGTCGTGGTGGGAGCGGTGTTCGGCTGGGAGCGGTACCGGGGCGGCGGCGGCGCCGGCGGCCGCGGCCCGGGGGTCAGCGGGGCGCGACCAACCGCGGAGATCTTCATCGACCCGGAGACGGGGCGGCGGATGCGGGTCTGGTTCGACGCCCGGACCGGGGAGCGGGACTACCGACCCGAGTAGCGCGGCGGCCCGTGCTCGGATGCGCCGAGTGGCAGCCGGTCACATCTGAGTGGTACCACGAGGGGTGTGCACACGGCCGCAGAGATGATCGAGCGGCTCCGCGCCGGCGGGGTCCGGGACGAGGCCGTGCTCACCGCGATGGCGGCGGTCCCGAGAGAGGAGTACGTCCTGCCGGGCGACCGCGAGGAGGCCTACGCGGACCGGGCCCTCCCCATCGGTTCCGGGCAGACCATCTCCCAGCCACTGATGGTGGCGATCATCCTCGAGGCCCTCCAGCTGCGGGCGGGCGAGACCGCCCTGGACATCGGCACCGGGAGTGGCTACCAGGCGGCGGTGATGGCCGCATGCGGCGCCCGGGTGATCAGCGTGGAGCGGATACCGGAGCTGGCCAACCAGGCCGCCCAGCGGCTCGAGCGGCTCGGCGTGGACGTGGAGGTCGTGGCCGCCGACGGCAGCATCGGCCTTCCCGACCGAGCCCCCTTCGACGTGATCGCCGTCGGCGCGGCCGCCCCCCGCCTGCCGGTGGCGCTGGCCCGCCAGCTGCGCGAGGGTGGCCGTCTGGTGCTGCCCATCCGCAGCGGGCCGGACGGTGAGGAGCTGACCCGGGTCCGGATGGGCGGCGGCCATTGGACATCGGAGAATCTCGGTCCCTGCCGCTTCGTGCCCCTGATCGGAGCCGACGGGTACCGGGAGTGACGGAGAGAGGGGGCGAGGACCGAAGGTCCTCGCCCCGAACGGAGGATCCCCGGTACCGGGTACCGGGATGCCGGCCCACCCTCTGACGGCCCCGGCGTTTAGCATGGGCGGGCGCCGAGGTACACGGGGAAGTGACCGGCGCGGAGCGGGCTGACAGGCCGCTTCCGGGTCAGTTCAGTTTCGCTCACTTTCTGGAGGGTCCCAACCAATGGCCAAGACCGTCGGCATCGATCTCGGTACCACCAACAGCGTGGTGGCCGTGATGGAGGGCGGAGAGCCCACCGTCATCGCCAATGCCGAAGGCGGTCGCACCACGCCCTCCGTGGTCGCATTCACCCGCAGCGGGGAGCGCCTCGTCGGGACACTGGCCCGGCGCCAGGCGGCGGTGAACCCCAGCAACACCATCTACTCCATCAAGAGATTCATGGGCCGGCTGCTCAGCGAGGTCGGCACCGAGGCCAAGCAGGTCCCCTACAAGGTCGTGGCCGGCAAGGACGGCCGCGTCGAGGTGGACGTCGCCGGAGAGCGGCACACCCCCGAGCAGATCTCGGCGATGGTGCTGCAGAAGCTCAAGACGGACGCCGAAGCCTACCTCGGCGAGAAGGTGACTGACGCGGTCATCACCGTGCCCGCGTACTTCAACGACGCCCAGCGCCAGGCGACCAAGAACGCCGGCCAGATCGCGGGCCTCAACGTGCTGCGGATCATCAACGAGCCGACCGCGGCCGCGCTCGCCTACGGGCTGGAGAACAAGGAGAACGAGAAGATCCTCGTCTTCGACCTGGGCGGCGGCACCTTCGACGTCTCCATCCTGGAGGTCGGCGAGGGGGTCTTCGAGGTCAAGTCCACCAACGGTGACACTCACCTGGGCGGTGACGACTACGACCGGAGGGTCGTGGACTGGCTCGCGGATGAATTCAAGCGTGACCAGGGGATCGACCTGCGCGGCGACGCCCAGGCCCTGCAGCGCCTGACCGAGGCCGCCGAGAAGGCCAAGATCGAGCTCTCCCAGCGTCAGGAGACCCAGGTCAACCTGCCCTTCATCACCGCCGACGCCTCGGGCCCCAAGCACCTCGACATCACCCTGTCGCGGCCGAAGTTTGAGCAGCTCACCGAGGACCTCACCGCGCGCTGCCGCAAGCCCTTCGCGGACGCGCTGGCCGACGCACACATGAGCGTCAAGGACCTGGAGGACGTGATCCTGGTCGGCGGCTCGACCCGGATGCCGGTGATCCAGGCCCTGGTCAAGGAGCTGACCGGCAAGGACGCCAACCGTGGGGTCAACCCCGACGAGGTGGTGGCGGTCGGCGCCGCCATCCAGGCGGGCGTGCTCAAGGGCGAGGTCAAGGACGTCCTGCTCCTCGACGTCACCCCGCTCTCGCTCGGGATCATGACCGAGGGGGAGGTCAACACCAAGCTCATCGAGCGCAACACCACCATCCCGACCGCCAAGTCGCAGGTCTTCTCGACCGCCTCGGACGCGCAGCCCAGCGTGGAGATCGTCGTCCTCCAGGGCGAGCGGCCGCTGGCCCGGGACAACCGCATCCTGGGGACATTCACCCTGGATGGGATCCCGCCGTCGCCGCGCGGAGTGCCGCAGATCGAGGTCACCTTCGACATCGACGCCAACGGCATCCTCAACGTCACCGCCCATGACCGCGGCACCGGCAAGCAGAACAAGGTGACCATCACCGGCTCGACCACCCTCCAGAAGAACGAGGTGGAGCGGATGGTCAAGGAGGCCGAGGCCCACGCCGAGGAGGACCGTCAGAAGACCGAGGCGATCGAGGTCAAGAACCGGTCCGAGCACCTCGCCTACCAGGCCGAGAAGGCGCTCAAGGACGCCGGCGACAAGCTCCCCGCCGAGCTCAAGGCCGACATCGAGGCCAAGATTGCCGCGGTCCGCGACGCCATCGCCAAGGGCGACGACGCCGCGCTGAAGACCGCCCACGACGCGCTCCAGGCTGACATCCAGAAGATCGGTGAGGCCGTGTACGCATCTTCGGGTGGCGGATCGTCCAGCGGACCGTCCGGACCGGCCCCGGAGCCCGAGGGTGGCAGCGCGCCACCGGACGGCGGTGCCGGCGGGTCCTCGAGCTCCGATGGCTCCGGCGGCGACGACGTGGTCGACGCCGAGTTCAAGGAGGTCTGAGCCGGAAGGCCTGTTCGCCGTCCGGCGGGGCAGGGGGCGCCAACCCGCTCGGGGGACGGCGTCCGAGCGCCCTGACTGGCGCTCGGCGCCTTGTACTCGGCGGCGTTGCAACCGCCGCCTGTGTAAACCCCACTCGCAGGTGAGCGCCCCCTGCCCCTCACAACCGGCGCTGCAATTCCGGCTCTACCGGGCGTGGGGGCTCGGCGGCGTTGCACGTTGAACGGCGCCGCCGTGTGAGATGCTCCAGCGGATGGCGGATCCGCAGCTCGGGGTGAGACCTCCGGACGTCGCCGGACCCCGGCTCGCCGTGGAGCTGCTGGCCCCGTTCTTCGCGACGTCGTCACCGCGGGCGCATCCGCTAGCCGGGGGAACCAGCCCGAACCCATCGACTCCGTGGTCGCGTTAAGGTTCTCGGCGCCATCGAGGCGTGGTGTGCAGGGGTGGCGGGAGTGCCTAGTGTGAGAACCGGAGCTGGGTCGCGCGACAGTCAGCAGCGACGCGGGGGCCGAACCCCGATGGCATGGGGGATCTCGGCAGCGGCGTGCCTGACGCTGGCGACGGTCGGCTCCGCCTGCGGGCAGTCGCGCCCGGCCGGCACGGCGAGCATGTCCACCCACGTCGCCACGGTCGCTCCCCAGAGTGCAGCCGTCACCCGGACGCCGGGACCTCTCCTCTCATGGGACGCCGTCTCCAACCCAACTGCTCCCGGTCAGGTGAGCGGGCTCGCTGGCGTGACCTGCTTCAGCGCCAACGAATGTTGGGCGGTCGGCTTCTCAGGGACACTGGCCAACGTCAACCCGATAGGCGAGATCGACTCGACGCTGATCGAGCAGGACACGAGCAACGGGTGGAGCATCGTCCCCAGCCCCAATCCCGCGGGCAGCCAGGGGAGTGACCTGTACGGCGTGACCTGCGCGAGCGCCACTGACTGCTGGGCCGTCGGCGACTACTTCACGGATAACACGACCATGTACACCCAGCCGCTCATCGAGCAGGACACGGGCAGCGGCTGGAGCATCGTCTCCAGCCCCAGTCCCCCCGGCAGCCAAGAGAGCGCGCTCCAGGGCGTGGCCTGCGCTGGCGCCAGCGACTGCTGGGCTGTCGGCAACTACTTCAACAGCACCGCCGATGGATCGTCCGACGCGCTGATCGAGCAGGACACGGGAAGCGGCTGGGACATCGTTCCCAGCACTTCTCCCTCCGGCGATGCGCCGGGTGGGCTGAATAGTGTCAGCTGTGTCGGTGCCCACGACTGCTGGGCAGCCGGCTACGCCAACAGCACAGATCCCGGCAACCCGTATGAGAACGTGCCGTTGATCGAGCAGAACACGGGGAGCGGCTGGAGCAGCGTCTCCAGCGCCGCCCCCTCTCCGGGCGGAACGGTATACGGATTCGAGAGCGTGGTCTGCGCCGACGCCCACGATTGCTGGGCTGTCGGCGACTACATCGCCGACAGCAACACTGACACGCTGCCGCTGATCGAGCAGGACGCGGGCAGCGGCTGGGTCATCGCATCCAGCCCCAGTCTCGCCGACACGACTAGCAGTGACCTCGCCAGCGCGGTCTGCGTCGGAGCCGAGGACTGCTGGGCCGTCGGGAACTCCCGGGGTGCCGCGGGCCAGACGATCCTGACCGAGCAGGACGCGGGAAGCGGATGGGACGTCGTCTCCAGTCCCAGTCCCCCCGGCAGCCAAGAGAGCACGCTCGAGAGCGTGACCTGTGTGGGTACTGGCGAATGCTGGGCAGTGGGGACAGTCCACCAGCCCCAAGAGCAGACGCTAATCGAGCAGGGCACTTAGCCTCCTCCGGGCTCACGAGGGGGAGCAGGCCGAGCCCGCCGGCACGGCGCCGGTCGGGCACCGCGCCTGTGGTGGCGGTGCCCGACCGGTTGGTAAACCCGGTGGTCGGAGGGGTCCGGTAACCCCTCCGTGTACCGGGCCGGGAGGACAGGATCAGGAGCAGTTCACCCCATTGAGGGTGCACACCGAGTGGAAGACGCTGAAGACGTAGATCACGAAGATGATGCCGATCACGACGGTGATCAGCCCGAGGATCAGGCCCGCCACCGCCATCCCTTTGCCGACGCCGCCGCGCTTGTTGGCGGCGGATATGCCGACGGCACCGAAGATGATCGCCAGGATTGCCAGGAGCCAGTCGAAGAATGGCACCCACGAGAAGACGATGCTGATGATCCCGAGTACCAGGGCCGCAACCGCCAGCCCATTGCCCTGCGGCTGCGCGACGGCGCCGCCGTACGGGTACGGCTGCGCGTATGGCGGGGGAGCTGGAGCGGGGCTTCCCGGGGGCGGCGCCGGGTATCCGGGCGGGGGCGGGGGCGGCGGCGCATAGGTCATGGGCTGGTTCCTCCTCGGAGAGGTGCTATGCGGAGCCGGGGGCTTCCGGCTGCGCTACCCCCTCGTTTGGCGGAGATTGTGTCAGCTTTCGGACACCAGTGTGAGAACCGGCGGGGGCCCAGCCGGCGCGACGGCGAGGCCGATCGCGGGGAGCCCGGGTCGGCCCCTGCGCAACCATCGGTGCACCATCGTGCCGCGGCAAATGTAGACTCTCCAGACATGGCAGGCGAAAAGACCCGCGGTGCCCCCAAGAAACAGGCCAAGAAGCCCAAGGCGCCGTCCACAGGCAAGGCCCAGCGGCAGGCCGAGGCGAAGAAGGCGCGGCAGCAGCCACCGGTCTAGCGGACTCCCCGGAGCCGCGACCCCGGTCGGACGGCCGTCAGAATCGGCCCATGCCCAGTGTCTTCACGCGCATCATCGACGGCGAGCTGCCCGCGCGCTTCGTGTGGAAGGACGACCGCTGCGTTGCCTTCCTCAGCCACCGACCACTGCGCCCGGGCCACACCCTGGTGGTGCCGCGCCTCGAAGTCGACCACTGGGTGGACCTGGAGCCGGAATTGCTCGGCCACCTGATGGGCGTGTCACACGGCATCGGGCAGGCCCTGCAGCACGGCTTCCATCCGCTCCGGGTAGGGATGATCATCGCCGGCCTGGAGGTCCCGCACGCCCACATTCACCTGGTGCCCTTCCACACCATGGAGCAGCTCAACTTCGCCCAGGTGGATCCGAACCCGCGGCCGGAGGATCTGGAGCAGGCGGCGGAGACGATCAGGACGTCGCTGATCGAGCTGGGAATCGCGCCGGGCAGCGCCTGACGCCCGGACGGGAGACGGTCAGCGCTGCCGGCCAAACCACCGCTGGGACGGCTGGCCCATCGGCGCCGGAGGAGGCGGCGCCGGCGGCAGGAGCGCGGACGGGAACGGGTTGGCGGGCAGCTCGGCGCCACCCTGCTTTGGACTGCGCCCGAGCACCCGCTCAAAGACGAACTGGAAGGCGAACGGCACCGCGATGGCGAAGATGCCGGTCAGGAAGGTCATGGCATTGGGCAGGCTGGCCTCGTTGGAGAGCCCGAGGTAGCAGAAGAGGGCGGTGATGAACGAGACCCCGATGACCACTGCCATGCCGCCGATCAGGACCACGTCCTGGTTGACGTCGGAGGCCAGGGCGTGCTCGCGGTAGCGCTTCTGGAAGAGGCGGTAGATCTTGAGCCCGATCCAACTGTTGAGCATCATCCCGCTCACGAAGGCGAGGATGGCGATCGACCACCGGAAGGCGGCCAGGTGCTTGACGATGAAGACGGCGATGTTGACGAC
Organism: Candidatus Dormiibacterota bacterium; assembly: GCA_003141695.1. Lineage (GTDB taxonomy): Bacteria > Chloroflexota > Dormibacteria > Aeolococcales > Aeolococcaceae > Changshengia. The sequence continues at coordinate 15,192 of PLNE01000207.1, read as the reverse complement.
GATCAGCGCCACCGGTGTGACAGCGCCGAGTGCCGGGATCGCCCAGCGCCGGACCCGGCTGGGCCGTCGAACGGGAGGCCGGGGCAGGGCCGGCCGCGAGGGGAGGGCCATCGCCACGTAGCGTAGGGCTTCGTCGTGCCCCTCGACCGTCTGATACGCTGGCACAATCAGGCCGTGTCCGACGCCGAGGCTCTGGAGTGGGCCCTGAAGGCGGCGAGGGCGGCCGCCGATGAGGGCACGCCCACCGACCGTCACGTCGCCGGCCGGCTGGCACGAGCCGGGACGACCGCCATCCTTGCCCTGCAGGCCTGCGAGGCGCAGGAGGCGTGGTTCCGGCCGGCTGCAGGCGCACCGGACCCCCATCTGGTGGCCCGCCATGACGTCCGTGCCGCCGCCCAGGCGGTGCTCGCCCAGCTCGAGTTGATCGGCATCGCGTGGCCCGGGTGGGACGCCGCAACCCGGAGCGAGACGCTCGGCGAGTTGGACGAGTCGACCCGCCAGCTCGTCGACCAGGCGGAACGCTTCAGCCGCTCGGTGATCTGACCCGGAGCGGCCGCGTGCCGGGTCGTCTCAGCGTTGTCTCACGCGATCGCAAGCTCGGGGTTCTAAGCTGAGAGCGGGTGATGAGGAACTCCAGACCGATCGCGATCGTGCTCGCGGCAAGCGTTGGGCTGCTCGCGGGCTGCGCCTCCGTGCTGATCCCCTCTAACTCCTCGGCCATCGCGTCGGCGATCGTCAACCCCCCCGGCGCGATCGAGCTCGCCTATAGCTATCACTCCCAGCAGAACGGCGATTGGTGCGACCCGGCGGACATCGAGATGTGGCTCCAGGCAGACGGGATCGCCCTCCCATCGGGAGATGACCACGCCATCCAGCAGACGTTCTGGAGCTACGAGACCTCGCACAACGACGGCTACACCATCGCCCAGTGGAACGCCTCCCCCTTCGCGGTGGCGGTCACGCTGGCCCACTACGGGCACCTGAGCGGCGTCGGGGACGCCCCCCAGCCGACCCTGGCCGCGGCCGGCAGCGTCATCTCCCACAGCGTCGCCACGCTGCACCAGCCGGTGATCGCGATGATCTACGGCGCCACCCACTACGTGCTGATCACCGGCGTGCAGCTCGGTTCCGGGGGCGCGGAGGCGCCGCCGCTCGCGGTCACCTTCGCCAACCCGCTCGCCTTCGGCGTCAGCGCCACCCCTCCCGCGGAATCCAACGGCGACGAGACCATGTCCTGGTCCGATTTCGCGACCTGGTACACGACCGACACCAACCACGGGGGCGTCTGGGCCGGTCAGTGGGTGCTGATCGCTTCCGGGGTACCGCTCGTCCGCTGATCAGGCGCTGCCGATGTGGTTGACTGGGATCGTCCCCAGCTTGCCCGCGCGGTAGTCCTCGAAGGCCTGGGTCAGCTCGTCGTGGTGGTTCATCACGAACGGGCCATAGGCGGCGACCGGCTCGCGGATGGGCTGACCGCCGAGGATCAGCGCGTCCAGGGCCGGGGCGCGGCTCTCCTGGCGAGGCGCGGCGGCGAGCGTGACGAAGTCCCCGCTCCCCAGCACGGCCAGCTGCCCGGCGCGGACCTCCGCCTGCCCCTCCCCCACCGAACCGTGCCCAGACAGGATGTAGACCAGCGCGTTGAAGCCGGCCTCCCAGGGCAGCTCCAGGACCGCCCCGGGGGTGAGCGTCGCGTGCACCATCGCCATGGCGGTGTGGGTGACGCCAGGCCCGCTCTCACCGGCCACGTCGCCAGCGATGACGCGGACCAGGCTGCTGCCGTCGGCCGAGGTGAGCAGGGTCACGCGCTGCGCGCCGATGTCCTGGTACCGCGGCGGGACCCACTTCTTGGCAGCGGGGAGATTGACCCAGAGCTGGATGCCGTGGAACAGCCCTCCACTCGCGATCATCTCCTCGGGTGGGCGCTCGATGTGGAGAATGCCCGCGCCCGCCGTCATCCACTGGGTGGCCCCGTTGGTGATCAGACCTCCCCCGCCCGTCGAGTCCTGGTGCTGGAAGGTCCCGTCGATCATGTAGGTGACCGTCTCGAATCCCCGGTGGGGATGCCAGGGGGTGCCCTTGGGCTCTCCCGGGGCGTATTCGACCTCTCCCATCTGATCCATGTGGACAAAGGGGTCGAGGGCGGCGAGATCGACCCCGGCGAATGCGCGCCGCACCGGGAATCCCTCGCCCTCCAGGCCGCGGGGGGCGGAGGTGACCGAGACGACCGGGCGCGACGCCTCCCGGCTGCGGTCCGGCCGCGGGATGCGGGGCAGGACGAGGAGGTCGGGGACGGTGACGGCGGGCATGGGGGCTCTCCCGGTGTGGGCTTCGGGCGGTACAGCAACCGTATACCCGAATGGTTGATGCGTCAACCAATGCGGGGACAGGGCTGGTCCGCGGCCCCCGTGACCTATCCGACCCGGTGTGATACTCAGCGCGTGATCGCGGACGAGCCCCCGGAGACCCCCGCAACCGGCGGCGTGCGGGAGGGGGTCGTGCAGGGCGACAACCTCGACGTCCTCCGGGCGCTTCCGGACGGCTGCGTCGACCTCATCTACATCGACCCTCCCTTTGGCACCGGGCAGACGCGCCGGCTCGACTCCATCCGGACCGGCGCGGGCACCCGCACCCGGGTCGGCTTCGGCGGCCGGACCTACCGCTGGGAGACCGTCTCCGCGCACAAGTTCCAGGACGGGATGGGCCTCGACGAGTACCTCGCCTTCCTCGCCGTGCGGCTCGCCGAGATGCATCGGGTGCTGGCGCCGCGCGGTTCGCTCTACATACACCTCGACCACCACGCGGTCCACCACGTCCGGATGCTGCTCGACGAGATCTTCGGGCCCGAGCGCTTCCTCAACGAGATCATCTGGGCCTACGACTATGGCGGCCGCGCCCGGGACCGCTGGCCCCGCAAGCACGACAACATCCTCTGGTACGCGCGGTCGGCGACCTGGGTGTACAACCGCGACGCGGTCGACCGCATCCCCTACATGGCCCCGGGATTGGTCGGCCCGGAGAAGGCGGCGCGCGGCAAGCTCCCCACCGATGTCTGGTGGATGACGATCGTCCCCACGAGCGGCCGGGAGCGCACCGGGTACCCCACCCAGAAGCCGCTCCGGCTGCTGGAGCGGATCGTCCGGGCTTCGAGCAATCCCGGTGACCTGGTGGCCGACTTCTTCGGCGGCTCGGGGACGGCGGCGGTGGCGGCGGCGCGCCTGGGGCGGCGCCACCTCATCGTGGACAGCAACCCGGAGGCGATCCGGATCACGCGGGCCCGGCTCGCCGAGCTGGGGAGCTGAGGTCGGCGTCATCCCGGGGGAGGCGAGGCTGTCATCATGGGATCAGCAGCCCGCACGGAGGGCTGATCGATCTCACATGGGGGCGTATGGTTTCGACGGGGTCATGGGTCGTGTGATGGCGGGCCGAGCCCCGGGCTCGTAAAACCGGGAAACATATACGTGCGAACAACGCACCACAGCTTGCCCTCGCCGCCTAAGCGGTAGAGACAGCTAAAAGCTCAGGCTACGGCCTGACGTCGATCAACTCCTCGGCTGCGGGAGCGGAATCCGACGCTAATGTGAGCGGTCTCGCCGGCCGGCGGCGTCACGGCGCCGGTCGGGACGATAGACCGTGACTGGTCGCCGGCGAGCCTGGTCCCAGGGCGCGACGGAGATGAGATCAATACCGGGACTACGCTCGTAGAGGTCACACGGAACCTGGCTCCGAACGCGGGTTCGATCCCCGCCGCCTCCACGTCCGCCTGCTCAGGCGGCGACTTCCTCCCCCTCCGACTGCGCGACCCGTCGCTGCGACACGGCGCGGCGCGTCTGGCCCGGAACCAGCAGCCCGGAGAGCGCGGCCGCCATGGCGATCACGGCGCCGCCGGCGAAGGCGAGGCCGAAACCGCCGGTGAGGGCCACCGGGGCCGCGTGCCCGGCCTGGGTCAGGGCGGCGGCGTGGTCGGCGGCCAGCGTGGCCAGGGCGGCGAGGCCCAGTGAGCCCCCCACCTGGCGGCTGGTGTTGACCACGCCGCTGGCGAGCCCCGACTCCGATCGTGCCACCCCCGCCGTCGCCGCCACGGTGACGGCGGGAAACGCCAGCCCGGCTCCGAGGGTGACAAGTGCCCCGGGAAGGAGCACCGACGACCAGATGGCAGGTTCGACCGAAATCTGGGCCATCCAGAGCAGACCGAGCGAGATCAGCAGCGGGCCTCCGACCAGGAAGGGCCGAGCCCCGAATCTCGGCATGAGCCGGGAGCTGATCTGGGCCCCGATCACGATGGCGAGGGTCTGGGGCAGGAAGGTGAGGCCGGCGGCGAGCGGGGTCATCCCGCGCACCCCCTGGAGGTACAGCGACTGGAAGTACCAGACCGAGAAAAGCGACGCGCCCACCCCGAAGGCGACCAGGTTGGAACCCGTGATCGAGCGCGAGGCGAAGAGGCGCAGCGGCACCAGAGGAGCCCGTGCCCACCGCCCCTCGATGATCGCGAAGGCGATGAGCAGGCCGATCCCGGCGCCAAATGCCGCCAGCACCTCGGGCGACCCCCATCCCGCGGCCTGACTGCGGACGATCCCCCAGGTGACGGCCACCAGGCCGCCGGTGACGGTGAGGGCGCCGGCCACGTCCAGGTGCCGGCGTCCCGGGCGGTCGCCCACCCCCTCGGCCACGAAGAGGCTCGATGCGATCAGGACGGCGATGCCGATCGGCAGGTTGATGAAGAAGATCCAGCGCCAGCTCAGGAACTGGGTGATGACGCCGCCGAGCAGCGCCCCCGAGGCGCCCCCCGCTGCGGCCACGGCGCTCCAGACGCCGAGCGCTCGGGCCCGAGCCTTCCCCTCGGAATAGGTCGCGATGAGGATGGTGAGGGTCGCCGGGGTCAGCACCGCTCCACCCAGCCCCTGGAGGGCGCGGGCGGCGACCAGCTCTCCCTGGGACGTGGCCAGCCCGTCCAGGAGGCTCGCGAAGGAGAAGAGGGCGAGGCCGGCCAGCAGCAGCCGGCGGCGGCCGAAGAGATCAGCAGCGCGCCCGAACAGGAGGAGGAAACCGGCGAACGCGAGCGCATAGGCGTTGACCACCCACTGCAGGCCGCTCGCCGAGAAGCCGAGGTCGTGGCGGATGGACGGCAGGGCGACATTGACCACCGAGACGTCCAGCACGACCATGAACTGGCCGAGGCAGACGAGAAGCAGCACCAATCCGGGTGCCGCGGGGAACCGTGCTCCTACACGCCGAAGTTCGGTTGTCACGTTTCCCCGCGCCGCCTGCCCGCCCATTCGCTCTCCGCCCTGATTGGTGCTAAAGTTCGATGCGGATCGTACCATGGAGATTCGATGACTGTCAAACTAACGGCTCCCGAGATCGCTGGGTCCGCCGAGCACCTCGACGCCCCTCTCGACGCGGAGGCTCACCTCCGCCAGCACCTCCATCCGGGCGTCGTCGGGGTCCTCGAGGCCCTCGCCGACCCGATGCGGATGGCCATCATCCGTCGCCTCGCCTCGGGCATCGAGTGCCCGTGCGGCTGGCTCGGGCTGCCCATCAGCAAGTCAACGCTGACCCACCACCTCCACGTCCTCCACGCCGCGGGGATCGTGATCAAGCGGGAGGAGGGGACCCGCCGGATGCTCAGCCTGGACCGCGAGGGGATGGAGCGGCGCTACCCGGGGTTGCTGGACGCGATCCTCGCCGCTCCCGAGACGGAGCCGACCGCCCCCGTCTGACCCGCCGAACGCCTCCTACCCGCCGGGACGCTCAGCCGGGGTGGACCTCGACCCCGCGCGTGATCTGGGGAGACACCCAGAGCAGCTTCGAGCTGATCACCATGTCGGCGGTCGCAATGTTGGTCGCGAGGGGCACGTCGTGGACGTTGCAGATCCGGAGCAGGGTCTGGATGTCGGGATCGTGGGGGTGCTTGTCGAGGGGGTCGACCATGAAGATGACCCCGTCGAGCTTGCCGTCCACCACGCGGCTGGCGATCTGGACGTCACCGCCGACCGGGCCGGACTGCAGCACCTCGACGGTGAGCCCCACCTTCTCGCGGAGGAGACGTCCGGTGGTGGAAGTGGCGACCAGCCGGCAGCGCTGGAGGGTGCCCCGGTTGAACGTCGCGAAGGCGATCATGTCCGCCTTCTTGCCGTCATGCGCGATCAGCGCGAGCCGAGGCCTCCGTTTCGGCTCCCGCTCCGCCGCCTTGGCGGCACTGGGCTCCGCCTTCGTGTCACTGGTCTTCACTTCGCGTGCCATCGTCTCTCCCGCCTTCACGTAATCCCGCCGCCTGCCCCGGCCACTATCCGGCATTGGCGCCTCACCGCGCGCAGGGCTCCTCGTGGCTCGCCCCGGGTTCTGGCGTAGGCTGGACCGAATGCCAACCCTGGACACGCGGCGAAAGGGGAGCCGCCACACCGGCTCCCAGGGCCCCCCACGCCCGGTGACCGGCGGCACGACGCTCGGGTCCGGCGCCGACCCGGGCATCGGCCAGAAGCTGCACGACGTGGTCGTCGTCGGCTCCTTCGCCGGGCACAGCGGCCGAGATCGTGCCGAGGTCCAGCTCGACGAGCTGGAGGAGCTGGCGCGCACCCTCGGCACCCGCGTCGTGGAGCGCAGCTCGATCCCAGTGCGTGAACCCCACCCGGCCACCTTCTTCCGCAGCGGGGCGGTCGAGGCCCTCAAGGCCCGCCTGGCCGAGCTCGACGGTCCGGCGGTCCTCGTCAACGACCAGCTGAGCCCCCGGCAGCAGCGAAACCTCCAGGAGGCGTGGGAGGTCCCGGTGCTGGACCGGACCGAGGTGATACTGGCCATCTTCGCCCGGCGGGCGGTCACCGCGGAGGGGAAGATTCAGGTGGAGATGGCTCAATTGGAGCATCTCCTCCCCCGTCTCGCCGGCGGCTGGACCCACCTGGAACGGCAGCGTGGCGGCGTGGGGCTGAGGGGCGGGCCCGGCGAGACCCAGATCGAGGTGGACCGCCGCCTGATCCGGCAGCGGATCAGCAAGCTGCGGCGCCGCCTCGAGCTGCTGGAGCGCCAGCGGCGCACCCGCCGGCAGGCTCGCAGTGATGTGCCGCTCGCCGCCTGCGCCCTGGTCGGTTACACCAATGCCGGCAAGTCGACGCTGCTCAACCGGCTGACCAACTCCGAGGTGCTCGCCGACAACCTCCTCTTCGCCACCCTGGACCCGACCTCGCGGCTGCTCAACCTCTCCTCCGGGCGGAGGGTGATCCTCACCGACACGGTCGGATTCATCCAGGCGTTGCCGACCGAGCTGGTGGAGGCCTTCGCCGCCACCCTGGAGGAGGTCCGCCAGGCCCACCTGCTCGTCCTGGTGGTCGACGTCTGCCACCCGGAGTGCGACGCCCAGCTCCAGACGGTGCTCGACACCCTCGCCGAGATGGGGTGCGACCAGCCCACCCTGCTGGTCGCCAACAAGATCGACCGCCTCGAGCCGGGGGCGCTGGACGAGGCCGTGGACCGCCTCGAGGCGACTGCCAAGTGCCGGGCGCTCCGGGTGTCGGGAAAGACGGGTACCGGGCTCCGCGATCTCCGCACAGCCCTGGACGCCCTCGCCGGCCGCGCCGTCCGGGAGACCCGGACCAACGTGCCCGTGCCCGCGCCGGCTGAGACGCCGGACGACGACGAGGGCTGGGCCGCCATCTGACGCGGGGTGTGGCGGCGGGTCAGCCCCTCAGGGCGTGGGCGGTGGCTCGTTCCACGTCGCGGCGGGCGTCGCGCTCCGCGATCGCCTGGCGCTTGTCCCAGAGCTTCTTGCCCCGGGCGATGGCGATCTCGACCTTGATCCGGTTGTGCTTCAGGTAGAGGCGGAGGGGGACGAGCGTCAGCCCGCCCAGCCGGACCCGCCCGTCCAGGTACTCGATCTCCCGCCGGTGCAGGAGGAGGCGGCGGCGCCGCTCGGGCTCGTGGTTCTGCCGGTTGCCCATCTCGTACTGGCCGATNNATCAGCCAGGCCTCTCCGTTCTCCACCCGAACGTAGCCCTCGCGGAGATGGGCGAGACCGGCGCGGAGCGCCTTGACCTCGGTCCCGGTCAGCTGGATGCCGGCCTCGAGGAACTCCAGGAGGTGGTACTCATGGCTGGCCTGGCGGTTGCGGGCAAGGACCGGATCTCCCGGTCGAGGGGTCGGGGACATGGTTGAGGCTATATGCTGACGCGTCGACCGGGTCCCGATCCCGAACGGGGCCCCAGGAGGCATGCATGGAGCCGCTGGAAGTCGCCATCGCCCTCAAGGGCGATAGCCCCGACGCCTTCGAAACCATCCGCGGCGAGCTGAGCCGAGCGGACGTCTTTTGCCTCGGCCAGCCGGCCGGGCACATGGCGACGGCGCAGCAGGGCAGCGAGTCGGACCTCCTCCATTTCACCATCCATGACGCTCAGGGAAACGAGCGGGTGATGCTGCCGGTCTTCACCCAGCCGGAGATCATGCGAGCGGCGCTGGCGCGCAATCCCGACTGGCAGACTCTCTCGGTGCTCCAGGTGCAGGGCCAGGCCCTCCTGGACCACGTCCACCCCGAGGTGCTCATCGTCATCAACCCGTGGTCGCGCCTCGAGTACCAGCTCCCCCCGACCGGGCCGGCCGGCTGAGAGAAGCCTCCCAGCGGCGGCACTCTTGCACGTGCATGCCGCGATCACGCGGCGCGCCATGACATACCTCGGTCGACCTACAACGCGAGGTGGAGCCTCAGAGCATCGTCGAGCTCTCGCATGGCCAGAGCGCCCAGCGGACCCAGGAGGCGCCCGACCCTCTCAACCGCAACCGCCCTGACCTGTTCCGCTTGAGCTTTGGACTCGCGGTCGAGGCCGGCCTCCCCTGCGCTCAGATGGACTTGGAAGTCGAGGACACGCCGCACGTTCGAGGTGATCGGGACGACGGTCACCACCCCCATGCCCAAGCGCGACGCGGTGGCGTTGGCGGCGTCGTTGCTCACGATGACCGCGGGACGGCGCTTGGCCGCTTCGGAGCCGTGAGCGGGACCGAATTCGACAAGGCGAACCTCCCCCCGCCGCATCACGCGATCCCGTCGCCGGTGGTCTGGTCCCAGAGCTCGGCGTCGTCGGCCACCTCCCACTCCTGAAAAGCGGCCTCGTACTCGACCTCCAGACCAGCAGCGCGCAGAAGGCCCACAGCCTCATGAACGGCAGCCGACCGTGAGCCCGCAGCGCGCCCGCGGGCGTAGCCGTCGAGGAAGCGGACATCGTCCTCCGGGAGAGACACACTGAGCTTCATACCCCGGATACTACCCGACGCGATACCAATAGTGGGATCTCACCTCCGCCCGCGGAGGAATGCGGCGGCGCTCATGACCCGGCGGCCGGGGCGCTGCAGGGTGTCAACGCGGTACAGGCCGGCGACGGTGGCGACGATGGCAGATTCGCCCTCGATGCGAACCACGGAGCCAGGAGTCGCACCGCTCGAGGCGAGGGTCCCACCCGCCGGACCGGATGCCGCCCCAGCCGAACCGGGGATCTCGACCTCCGTGGCTGGGACGGGCCGCCCGGCGAGGATGCGGACCCCCACGCCCGCCAGGTCGCCGGTGACACCGGGCCAGGGGGTGAGGGCTCGGACCATCCGGTCGACCTCCTCTGCGGTGCGCGCCGACCAGTCGAGGAGCCCGTCCTCGCGGGTGAGCCGCGCCGCGTAGGTCACCGCGTCCTCGGGTTGTGGGGTGGCGACGGCCGTCCCGCGTTCCAGGGCGGCGAGCACGGCCACCAGCTCCTCGGCCCCGGCGATCGCGAGCGTCTCGGTCAGCCCGGCCGCGGTGGCCTCGGCATCGATCGGGACCACTCGGGTCGCGTACACCGGACCGGTGTCCAGCCCCACCTCCATCCGCATGATGCAGACGCCGGTGAACGGGTCGCCGGCCAGGATCGCCCGGGCGATCGGTGCCGCCCCGCGCCAGCGCGGAAGCCGTGAGGCGTGGACGTTGACCCCCCCGAAGCGGTGGCCGTCGAGAAGTGTGCGGGGCAGGATCTGGCCGTACGCGGCGACCACGAGAACGTCGGCGCCGAGACCGAGGAGTTCCTCGACCACGGGCCCGGATCGGATGCGCTCCGGCTGCAGGAGAGGGATGCCGAGCTGCTCGGCCGCATCGGCCACCGGCCGTGGCGCGGGGCGGCCCCGACTGCCGGGGCGCGCCGGCTGGGTCGCCGCCGCGAGCACGTCATGTCGTGCGTTGCAAGCGCGCAGGCTGGGGACGGCGAATGCAGCGGTGCCGGCAAAGAGGATACGCACGATAGGAGAGCGTATCCGGTTCGGGTCACCTCTCCCGACGGACGGTACCGCCGCCGACCGCGTGCCTCAGCTCGGCGATCCGCTCTCCACCTGAGGCGAGGGCTGGATCGCCAGCTCGACTCCCAAGTCCACCAGGTGGAGCAACGCGGCCCGACGAGCCTCTCCCGCGCTCAGCTCTCCGAGGAGCGGGTGATGGAGCGGCTCCGACGCGGTCGCATCCGGATCGATGGCCACCTGAAGGCGGAGCATGAGGGCCTCACGCGCTGTGGTCGAGACACACATGTGGGTGAGGAAGCCGACCAGGGTGACCTCCGTGATCCGACGTGCCTCCAGCCAGGGGCCGATGGCGGAGCCGGTGAATGCACCGAACACCTCCTTGACGAACTCGGCCTCGTCGGCGCTGCCCGGAAGGGGGCCGCAGCCAGGCGTGAACTCGGCTCCCCACGTCCCCGGCAGAAAACGGCGGGATTCTCCAGGACGGTTGTGGTGGCGAACCCAGGCGATCGGCTCCCCAACGCCACGTGCCTGGTTCACCCGGCGGGCGATCGCGGTGACCGCGTCGGCGTGGCCGGGCACCGGCATCAGACCATCAGGCGAGAACTCGTTCTGAGCGTCGATGACGATCAGGGCGCGCATCTGTTGTCACCTCCGTCGGGGACCCACCGTCAGGCGCCGACCATACTTCAGCGCCGATCGGAGCCGCCGTGGCCGCGGGTCAGACGGTTACGGCCTCGCCCTCGACGTTCATGATCTCCTCGTCGCCCATCTCCTCGACCCGGCGCAGCGTGCTCGGGGCGGTGAGCCGGTCGGTGAAAAGGATGCCGTCCAGGTGGTCGATCTCGTGCTGGATGGCGCGAGCCAGCAGGCCGGTCCCCTTGATCCGGACCGCCTTGCCGTGGCGGTTGAGCGCCTTGCAGACCACCTTGTCGGCACGTGCCACCTCCCCCACCATGCCGGGGATGGAGAGGCAGCCTTCGTAGCCGATCTGCTCCCCGTCCGCCTTGATGATCTCGGGGTTGGCGAGGTGGAGGAGCTGGTTGTCGACCTTGATGGTGATGACCCGGATCGAGACGTCGACCTGGGGGGCCGCCAGCCCGACGCCAGGGGCGGCGACCATCGTCTCCATCATGTCGTCCATGAGGCGGCGGATCGAGTCGTCGACCTTGCCGACCTTGGGCGCCCTCCGGCGGAGAACGGGGTTGTCGTCGGCGACGGTGACGATCTTGAGGATGGACATTTGGGGTGGGTCTCCGGCGCGGTCACATGACCGGGTCGACGTCGATGCTCCAGCCCCGGCCCCGGGGCAGGTGGGGAAAGGCCCTCTCGATCTCCGCCCCCCGCACCGTGAACTGCCATCGGTACTGGCCGCGAAGGCGCTGCAGGAAGGCGGGGGTCGGACCGAGGACGTCGAGCCCGGCACCCGCGCCGAGAATAGCAGAGAGCCGGTCGACGGACTGCTGAGCGGCGGCCTCGGCCGCCCCGTCCTCGGCGTGACTGATGGTGCAGGTGACGAGCCGCGTGTACGGTGGGAAGCGGTGGGTCCGCCTCACGCGGATCTCGTCGTGGGCGAAGCCGCGGTAGTCATGGGTGACCGCGTGGCGGACCGCGTAGTGGTCGGGGCTGTAGGTCTGGAGGATCACCCGGGCCGGCTCGTCGCCCCTCCCCGCCCGGCCCGCGACCTGGGTGATCAGGGAGAAGGTCACCTCCCCGCTGCGGTAGTCGGGGAAGTGGAGGGAGGTGTCGGCGTTGACGATGCCGACCAGGCGGACCCTCCCCAGGTCCCAGCCCTTGGCGACCATCTGGGTGCCGATCAGGCAGTCCGCCTCGCCGGCCCGGAAGCGCTCGTAGATCTCGAAGTAGGCGTCGCGCTTCTGCACCGTGTCCCGGTCCATCCGGAGCAGCCGCAGCCCCGGGAAGCGCTCCGCCACCTCCGCCTCCAGCCGCTCCGTCCCCATCCCCAGGGCCCGGATGGCCGTGGAACCGCAGCCTGGGCAGCGATCCGGAAGGGAGCGGGAGCTGCCGCAGTAGTGGCAGTCGCAGCGGCCGCGGCCGGCGTGGTAGACGAGCGCTACGCTGCAGTTGGGGCAGCCGAGCGGCTCCCCGCAGCCGCGGCAGAGGACGACGGTGGCGGTGCCGCGCCGGTTCAGGTAGAGGATCGACTGGCCGCCGTCGGTGCGGCTCGCCTCCAGGGCCCGGGCCAGGGAGAGCGAGAGCGGGCTCCGGTTGCCGGCGCGCAGCTCCTCGCGGAGGTCGACCACCTCGATGGGCGGGAGCGCCCGGCCGGTGATCCGCTCCGGCAGAGTGGTCAACTCCAGGCCGCCGGTGTGGGCCCGGTAGTAGGTCTCCACCCGGGGGGTGGCACTGCCCAGCACCACCGGTACCCCGGCCCGCCGGCCCAGCTCCAGGGCGACGTCGACGGCGTGGTAGCGGGGCACCCGGTCCTGCTTGTAGGCCGAGGCATCCTCCTCGTCGACCACCACCACCCCGAGCCGGGGTAGCGGGGCGAAGACGGCACTCCGGGAGCCGACCACCACGTCGATCTCGCCGAGGCGGGCCCGGCGCCACTCGACCGCGCGCTCGGCGTCGGTGAGCCCGGAGTGGCTGACCGCCAGCCGCCCGGGGAAGCGCGCCGCGAAGCGCCGGATCATCTGAGGGGTCAGGGCGATCTCGGGAACCAGGCAGATCGCCTGCCGGCCGAGCGCCAGGGCGGCGTCGATGGCCGCCAGGTAGATCTCGGTCTTGCCGCTCCCGGTAACGCCGAGGAGCAGCACCGCGCGGTGCCGGCCGGCGGCGATGGCCTCGAGGAGGGGGGCGGCCGCCTGCTGCTGCGCCGCGGTGAGCACCGGGGGCTGGAGAGGCGTGCCCTCGGCCCGCGCGGCGGTCAGGGCGGCGGAGGTCGTGCGCGGACCACGGCGCCTCCCGGTCGCCGGCCCGGCGGTCCGAGCACCCTTGGGCACCATCGCCTTGATCACCTCGGGAAGCGGGGCGCAGTACCGCTCCGCGATCCATTCGGCGAGCCCCACCATGGCCTCGGAGAGGAGCGGCTCCTCGTCCAGCACCGCGGAGATGGGACGGGCGTCGGCGTGGTCGGATTGATCCAGGATGGCGACCACGAGGCCGGGCAGGGAGCGGGCACCGAAAGGGACCTGGACCCGCACCCCCGGTCGAATTCGTTCTGAGAGGTCGTCGGGGACGCTGTACGTGTACCGCTCCTGGGGGAGCATCCCCCGGGTGTCGGGCACGACCGAGACGAACACCGGTGCGATCACAGCCAGCATGATGCGCGCGCCGGGTGGGACGGGGAACCGGGCCGGCCGCTCCGCCGGGAACCGCTCGGGGTCATCGCGCGTCTAAGGCGTGCACGACAAGCGAGTGAGGTGTCCCATGAAAGCGCGACTGATCCTGCTCAGCACGATGAGCATCGTGACCCTGGCGACCGCGGCCGCCTGCGGCTCGGCGGCAGTGCGGAGTGCCTCCACGGATAGCGGTGGGGCCAAATTCGGTCCTGCGGTGGCGGTCCCGGCCGCGGCACCGGCGGGTTCCAGCGTGGGGTCGTCCAGTGCCGGTTCGTTGACCTATGGAGCCCCGGCCGGCGGGAGCTCCAGCGGCGCGAGCGGATCCTCGGCGTCGCTCAGCGCCGACACCTCCACGGGGGACATCGTGGTCGGCTCTCCGGGGGCGGACGTCGCCCGTTCGGTGACCGCGGCCTACACCGTTCCGACCGGCAGCTTCCTGGCGTCGTTTGACACCGTCATCGCCACGGGTGTCGCGCTCAACGGCTACGTGATCAGCTCGCAGACGTCGCCCAACGCGAAGGGGCAGATCGTGAGCGGCCAGGTGAGCCTCGCCATCCCGACCGCGAGCATGGCCAGCCTGCTGAACAGCCTGCCGTCCGACTTCACCGCATCCTCGATCAACTTCTCGAGCGTCGACGACACCAGCTCCATCGTCGACCTCAACGCACGCCTCACCTCGGCGCAGGCCCACCTCACCGCCCTCCAGGCACTGCTCGCCAAGGCCACCTCTCTGGCAGACATCACCACCCTCGAGCAGCAGATCGAGGACGTGGAGACGTCGATCGACACCGACCAGGGTCAGCTCAACTCGCTCACCCAGGCGGTCACCTACGCGACCGTCACCGTCCAGCTCAGGGAGCGCGGCGCGGTCACGGTGGCGGTGAAGGTCTCCACTGGTCCGTCCATCTCCGGAGGAGTGTCCAAGGGCTGGAACAACGCGCTGGTCCTCGTCACCGCCGCGCTGGAGGTGCTGGTGACGGCGATCCCGGCTCTAGTGCTGCTGGCGATCGCTTGGTTCGCGTGGCGGTTCCGGCGACGTCGCGTCTCCCCGACACCGCGCGCGGAGGCCACCTCTTAGCCGGACCCACCCCGGCCGGGCCTCCGCTCGAGGGCACACCCAAGCGACCGGAGGACGGCAGGATACGACGGCCCGACCAACCCGCCGAGAGTCGGCTACCCCGAGACTGCCCGATACGCCGCGGGATGGATCACAAGCCCCAAGATGACGAGCGCCTCGACGGCGAGCACGATGCCGATATCCACGAGGGGGAAACCGCCTGTTAGCAGCAGGAACACGGTCAGCCATCCAAGCTCCTGGCCGCCGGCCACGAACAGCAGCGTTATCAGAAAAGCTGCGATCTCCCAGATTGCGAGCAGCAAGCGGGCACTCGACGAGGGGTGCCCGACGCGGATCCCGGCGATGATGAGGAGGAAGGCGACAATGAGCACGCCTGCTCCGAAGATGGGAACGGCGCTTCCCGTCGACCCGGGCAGGGTGATGACCGAAGTGATGCTGTCGATGGCAACCGCCAGGCGGATCACGTTGATGGCGGTAATCAGCGCCAGGACGCCCTGGATGATCACCAAACCCTGGACAGCTAGTGCAGCACGGCGCAAATAGCTTGCGGTATTAGCCGTGAGGGAGGATGATTCCCTCCAT
>PLNE01000213.1 GCA_003141695.1 Candidatus Dormiibacterota bacterium | reverse complement strand
TCGCCTGGCTTTCGAGCAGACGGTCGAAGACATCCTCAAGCTCATCAAGTCCGCCCAGGCCTCGATCCCCGCCGGTTGCTGGATTGCGGGTCTGGGGATAGGCGTTCCTGGCGTTGTCCGCCGAGCGGACGGTCTGGTGCACTTTGCCCCGAACCTGGGATGGCGGGATGTACCGCTGGGCCGCCTCGTCGCAGACCGGATCGGGTCCGGCCTGCCTGTCCTCATCGCCAACGAGGCGGACCTCGGCACCGTGGCAGAGCATACGTGGGGTGCTGGAGTCGGGGTGGACCACCTCATCTACGTCGCCAGCGATGTGGGGGTGGGCGGCGGGCTTGTCATCGATGGCCACCCGCTGGTAGGGGCAACCGGCTGTGCGGGAGAGGTGGGGCACGTCCAGGTGAACCCGATGGGCGTGCACTGCCGATGTGGAGCGATCGGCTGCTGGGAGACGGAGATTGGCGGCCCGGCCCTGCTGCGGCGGGCCGGCAGCGCCGTGAAGGGGTATCAGCCCGAGGCGGTCGCCCGTGTGCTGAGAGATGCGGCCTGGGGTGATCCGGTGGCGCTCCCGGCGGTGGAAGAGGTTGGCCGCTGGCTCGGTGCGGGTCTGGGCGGCCTCGTGAACGCCTTCAACCCGCAGCGGGTCGTGCTCGGCGGGTATCTCGGAGACATGTGGCCTTTGGTGGAGCGCATTGTCCAGGCGGAGCTGCGGGTGCGGGTCATGGCGCCGGCTCTCGAGGTGGTTGAGATCAAGCCAGCGCAACTCGGGGCCGAAGCGACCTTGCTGGGAGCCGCGGAACTGGCGCTGACGCGGGTCCTGGATGAGCCGACCCTGGTTCCGGTGAGGGCTGCCGAGGGGGGCCCGGCGTGAACAGCGCGCCCCGGGATGCGGGTTGGAACCGCAGGCCCTGCCAATCCCGCAGGCCGCTTCTCAGACCGGGTCGGTGCCTCGCCTGCTGAGCGAGCGGAGAGCGGGGTAGGAATCGCGGAAGCGAAGTCGTATCTCGCGATAAGGCTCGATCCATGCGGATACGGGATCGATGACGTCGGTCACCCGGACGCAGGTGCCAGCAGCCTGGTCGAGGTCGCTGTAGACGCCGGAAGCGACCCCACCGAGAAGTGCGGCCCCGAAGGCTGACCCCTGGTCGGTGGCCATGACCTCGAGGGGCAACTCGAGAACGCTGGCAACTGTTCTCAGCCACAGCCGGCTTCTCGAGCCTCCTCCCGAGACGCGAGCGCGGTCGGCGGTGGCCCCGACGTCGCGGACAGTGTCCAGGCAGTCGCGCAGAGCGAAGGCAACCCCCTCCAATACCGCCCGAATCAGGTGTCCGCGCCCATGGGTGAGAGTGAGACCGCAGAAGGCGCCCCGCACGTCCGGGTCGAAATGCGGCGTCCGCTCGCCGGCCAGGTAGGGCAGGAAGATGAGGCCGTCACACCCGGGCGACGCGTTCTCAGCCTCCGCGAGCATCACGTCGTAATCGACCCCTGGCAGGAGGGTGTCGTGGAACCAGGCCAACGAGCCGGCTGCCGCCAGCATCACGCCCATCACCAGCCACCGGTCCGGCGCGGCATGGCAGAAGGCGTGGACCCGACCCTCCCCGTCGGCCAGAAAGCGATCCGTCGCGGCCAGCACCACCCCCGAGGTGCCGAGGACGAGCGAGAGAGGGCCGGGGCCGGTGATCCCGGCGCCCACGGCCGCGGCGGCTTGGTCCCCGGCTCCCGCCGCCACCGGCACCCCCTCGAACATCCCGACGGCATCACAGCTCTCGGCGAGGTCGGGCAGCCACGACCGCGAGAAGTTCAGATCGGCGAGAAGCTCGGTGCTCCAACTGCGGTGGGCGACGTCGAGGAGGAGCGTGCCCGATGCATCGGCGACATCGCTCCGATGTCCTCCGGTGAGGCGGTCACGCACGTAGTCCTTGGGCAGGGAGATCTGCCGGATGCGGGCGTAGGCCGCCGGCTCTCTCTCTCGCATCCAGAGCAGCTTGGGGGCCGTGAAGCCAGGCAGGGCACGGTTGCCGGTGAGCTTCACGAGGCGGTCGCGGCCGCCCCCGGACTCCAGGGCGGCGCACTGGGGCGCGGAGCGCTGGTCGTTCCAGAGGATCGCCGGGCGGATGACCTCACCGACTGCGTCGAGACAGACCAGCCCGTGCATCTGGCCGGAGAAGCCGATGCCGAGGATCTCCTTGACGTCCGCCTTCAGGCTGGAGAGCACGTCACCGGTGGCCGTGACCCACGCGTCGGGATGCTGCTCCATCCAGCCCGCCTGGGGGGAGCTCACGGGATAGCTGGACTCGGCAGTGGCCAGCACCCTCCCGGAGGCGGGGTCGATGGCGATGCCCTTGGCCGACGTCGTCCCGATATCGATGCCGACGAGCGCGCTCGAACTCACCGAGCTGCCCTGATCGGCTGCGGCTGCGCTGCGAGGCTAGGAGCGGATCCCATAGAGGTAGTCCAGCGCAAGCTGGTCCAGCTTCTCGAAACCACAGCCCCGGGCCGCGGCGGCATCGGGGTCGAACGCCTGGGCGCGCATCGAGCTGAGCGTCTCACCCGGGTCGAGGGTGGCCCNNCGCGGTCACGCAGGATCAGATAGTTCCGCATGCACCCGGCGGCGGACTCCCACACTCCGTCCATGTCCTCGGTGCGGGGTGGCTTGAAGTCGAAGTGACGAGGTCCCCGGTAGCCGCCCGACTCGAGGATGTCGACGGTCCAGAAGGCCCCCCGGGCATTCCCGGCTCCGAAACGGAGGTCCTGGTCGTACCGCGGCCCGTTCTGGCCATTGAGGTCGACGTGGAAGAGCTTCCCATGCCAGAGCGTCTGAGCCAGCCCATGAGCGAAGTTGAGCCCCGACATCTCCTCGTGACCGACCTCGGGGTTGAGCCCGACCATCTNNCGGCTCGTTGGGCTTCGGCTCGACGGCGAATCGGAGCTGGTAGCCGTGGTCGATGACATACCCGGTGAGGAGGTCGAACGCCTCCTTGTAGCGATCGAGGGCGGCCCGGACATCCTTGGCGGCGCCGGATTCGGCGCCCTCGCGCCCTCCCCAGAAGACCACGATCTCCGCCCCGAGCTCAGCGGCGAGATCGAGGTTGTCCAGCACCTTGCGGAGCGCGAAGCGGCGCACCTCGCGGTCATTGGCTGTGAAGCCACCATCGCGGAAGACCGGGTGCGAGAAGAGGTTGGTGGTCACCATGGGGATCACCAACCCGGCGCCTTCGACCGCCTCGCGC
>PLNE01000057.1 GCA_003141695.1 Candidatus Dormiibacterota bacterium | reverse complement strand
TTTGTCCACCTGATGTCGCTGGTGAGCTTCCGCAACCGGCTGCTGGTGCTGATCGGGTGGGCCTGGAACTACGTCTTCTACGACCGGCCGGTGCGGCTGATCGTCTCGCCGACCCCGCCTTCGGGAGCCCCCGGCCCGCCGTCCGCCCTGCCATAGTGGGAGCCATGGACGATCTCTACGGCGGACCCACGTCGGACCCACCCGGCGGGCAGCAGCCCGAAGACCTCTACGGCGGCGAGCAGCAGGTCTCCTGGCTCGACGTCCCCGCCCACGCCCCCGTCATCGCCAGTGACGGCACCGAGGTCGGGCATGTCCTCGAGGTGGCGGCGCTCGCCAACGAGGACATCTTCCACGGCATCGTCTTTGCCCACAGCGCCCACGGGCATCCCTGCCTGGCGCCGGCGTCGGACATCGCCCGCATCACCGAACGGGCCGTCTACCTCTCGGTGGACACCGCTGCGGCGGGCGGCTACGGCGAGTTCCAGCAGCTGCACGTCTCGCGGCTCGGCCTGCGCGGCATCTCCCGCTGGAAGCACCTGGGCTGGAAGGAGTCGTCCGAGTAGACGGCAGCCCTGCGGCGATCAGAGAGACGCGCCGGACCCCATGCCCATCATCCCCGACCATCCCCCGCCCGCGGGGAGCGTGGAGGTGGCAACCGGCTTGGCGATGGTCACCGCGCCGCCGTAGTCCGAGACGTCGAATCCCAGGCTGAGGCTCACGCCGAGGGTTCCCGTGGGGAGGGACGCCGACCCCGATGCGGGGTCCAGCAGCCCGGCGAGCGCGGAGGCCGCCGCGCCAACGTCCACGGAGAGCGAGCCGGTCAGGGTCCCCTTCACCAGACTCCCATCCCGTGTGCCGAGCCAGAGGTCAACCGACCCGCTGCCGGTCACATAGGGCGCCAGCATGGTCAGCATCGGCTCGAGGTCGGTGCTCCCGGTGGCGCTGCCGCCCAGGTCCTGGGCCAGCTTCTCCAGGGAGGAGAGGGTGATCGACGCGGAATAGCGCTCCGTGCTCACCCCGTCGACGGTGGCCGGGCCCTGGTCCTGGAAGCTCAGCGCCGCGACCGCGGTGGTGAGGTTGGTGGCGCTGACGCCGGCGCTGGAGGGAAGCGCGCCGGAGAGCTCCGCATACGCGCCGCCGTCCTGGCTGACGTAGCCGTGGCCGTCGTATTCGACGACGCTCAGGCTGCTGCCGCCGGAGCTCACCGTGATGTGGCGGCGCGAGCTGCTCGCCTGCTCCAGCTGCCCAGTCGCGGAGCCTCCGCTCCCGATATGGCCGAGCGCGCTCTGGATCGAGGCCGGGAGGCCGCCGAGGCTGGCTGTGTTCAGAGTGAGCTGGCCGGATAGGCTCGCCTGCAGCGGCGTGGTCTGCACCGCCTGGAGCGCCGCGGAAACCGCCTGATCCGGGGTCTCGGCGGTGAGGATGGCTCCCGGCCCGCAGGCGGCCGCGAGCAGCACGGCGGCTCCGGCCGCGAGGACGGCAAGAGAGCGACGGGAGACGTGGGCTTCCATATGAGCCCAGCATAGCCCCGCCTCCCCGAAACGGCCTCATACAGAACGGCTACGCTGGGCCCGGCGTGCTCTCTCTCGACGGTTCTCCGCTCAGCCTCCGCGACCTGGTGGGCGTCGCCCGCGACCGGGAGGCGGTCGAGGTCGGCGACGCCGCACGCCAGCGGATGGCCGCATCCCGGGCCCTGGTGGAGCGGCTCGACGCCGCGGGGGGCCCCGTTTACGGGGTGAACACCGGCTTCGGGGCGCTGGCCGACAGGGTCATCCCGGCGGACCAGCGGATCGAGTTGCAGCGGGCGATCCTCCGCAGCCATTCTGCCGGGGTGGGTGCGCCGCTCCCCGCCGAGGTGGTGCGGGGCATGCTCCTGCTCCGGGCCCGCAGCCTGACCGCCGGCCACTCCGGAGTGAGAGAGAGCGTTCCCGAGGCGATCTGCGCCCTGCTCAACGCGGGGGTCACCCCATGGGTGCCCGAGCACGGCTCGGTCGGGGCGTCCGGAGACCTGGCGCCGCTCGCGCATGCCGCCTCGGTCCTGGTCGGCGAGGGGTGGGTCGACGACGGCCGGGGGGGACGTCGTGAGGCAAGCGCGGCCCTGGCGGAGGCCGGGATCGCACCGATCACCCTGGGCCTCAAGGAGGGGCTGGCGCTGATCAACGGCACCGAGGGGATGACCGCCCTCCTGGCCCTCGCCGTCCATGACGCGGAGGCCCTGCTGGTGGCGCTGGACTGCGCCTGCGGCATGACCGTGGAGGCCCTCCTGGGCACCCCGCGGGTCTTTGACGCCGACGTGGTCGCGCTGCGTCCCGCGCCGGGACAGCAGGCGAGCGCCGCCAACCTCCGGGCCCTCCTCGAGGGGTCCCCCATCGTCGCCTCCCATCGCAGCTCCCACCACGCCGTCCAGGACGCCTACTCGCTGCGCTGCGCCCCCCAGGTCCACGGCGCCGCTCGCGATGTCCTCGCCTTCTGCCGGCAGACGGTGGAGCGGGAGATGGCGAGCGTGGTCGACAACCCGGTGGTGCTCGCCGACCGTGGGGCGCTCTTCTCGACCGGCAACTTCCACGGGCAGGCGCTCGCCTACGCCGCCGACCTGGTGGCATCCGTGACCGCGGACACGGCCGCCATCAGCGAGAGGCGGATCAACCGGCTCCTCGACCCCTCGAGGTCCCGCGGTCTCCCCGCCTTCCTGAGCCCGGAGCCGGGGCTCAACAGCGGCCTGATGATGGCCCAATACACCGCCGCCAGCTGCGTGACCCAGCTCCGCCAGACGGCCACCCCGTACGCGGTCCAGAGCCTCGACACGAGTGGCGGCCAGGAGGACCACGTCTCGATGGGCTTCGCCGCGGCGCTGCGCAGCCGGCGCAGCCTCGAGCTGCTCCGTCAGGTGGTGGCGGTGGAGGTGGTCTGCGCGGCCCAGGCGCTCGAGCTGCGGGCTCCTCTCCACCCGGGGCCCGCCACCGGCGCCCTGCTCGCGTCGCTGAGGGGGCGGGTCGCCCACCTGGACGCCGACCGGCCCCTCGCTCCCGACCTGGAGGCGGCGGCGGAGTGGCTGCGTGGCGGCGACTGGCGCCAGGCGGTGGAATCGGCGGCGGGTCCACTGGCGTGACCGGTGACCGTGTGACCGGTGACGTGGCGACCATGGTGGTGGTCAACATCGGCCAGCTCGTCACCGGCAACCCGCGGCTCCCGGCTCCCGGACTCGTCGAGGACGCGGTACTGGCGGCAAGCGGGGACCGCCTCATATACGCGGGGCCCGCCGCGGGGCTCGACGTCGCGACCGGGCCGGAGACGGTCGAGGTCGACGCCCACAGGGCGGCGGTGATCCCGGGTTTCGTCGACGCCCACACCCACGTGGTCTGGCTGGGGGAGCGGTCGGAGGAGTACGCGCTCCGCGCCGCCGGGGCGTCGTACGAGGAGATCGCGGAGAAGGGGGGTGGCATCCGGAGCACCGTGGCCGCCACCGCCGCCGGCACCCTGGATGAGCTGATCGCCGCGACCCGGGAGCGCGCCCGCCGGATGCTCCGTCTGGGCACCACCACCGTCGAGGTCAAGAGCGGATACGGCCAGAGCCTGGGGGCGGAGCTGCGCCAGCTCCGAGCCGCCCGGGCGCTCGGCGAGGAAGCGGACCTGCCCGACGTGGTCACGACCTACCTCCCGCTCCATGGGCTTCCCGATGGCGACCGCGCTGCGTACCTGGAGGGGGTGCTGGGCGAGGGTCTCCCGGCGGCCGCTTCGCTCGCCGGTTTCGTGGACTGCTTCTGCGAGACCGGTGCCTGGGGGGTCGACGAGTGCGAGCGGCTGCTGGTGGCGGCGCGGGCGCACGGGCTTCGGGCCAAGGTCCACGCCGACCAGCGCAGCCACAGCGGCGGGTCAGCCCTGGCGGCGCGCGTCGGGGCGATCTCCGCCGACCACCTGGATCACGCCACCGATGAGGACCTGCGCGCCCTGGCCGTCGCAGGGGTGACCGGGGTGCTCCTCCCCGGGGCCTCGATGGTCCTCGGCGGGCCACCGCCGCCGGGACGTCGCCTGCTCGACGCGGGGGCGACCATCGCTCTCGCCACCGACTGCAACCCGGGCACCTGCTGGTGCGAGTCGATGCCGCTCATGGTGTCGCTGGGCGTGGCCACCGCCGGCCTCACCCCGGCGGAGGCGCTGCTGGCGGCCACCGCCGGGGGCGCCGCCGCCCTCGGCCTCACCGACCGGGGCCGGCTCCTCCCCGGCCTGCGCTGCGACGCCCTGGTGCTGGAGACCCCCAAGTGGCTCGACGTCGGCTACCACCTGGGGGCTGACCCGGTGTCCCAGGTGATCGTCGCCGGGAGGCTGGTCCGTCCCTGAGGAGCCCGGCTGCCCGCCCGGCCGCGGGGACGGTGAGGATCAGCCCTGGTCGGACGGAAAAGGAAAGCCCGCGAAGTTGAATTTGTCCAGATTGACGCCCGCGGGATGGAGCTGGCTGATCCCACCGCTCCCGTCCACCAAGACCAGGTAGCCGTCGACCAGGACCATGAAGTGGGCCCCCTCCGGGGCTGCAACAACCGTTCCGGCTGGGACCTGAACGCTGCGAATCACCGTCCCGTCAGAGGCGTCGACGAGGTCGATCCCCGGGGCATTGATCCCGCTGCCCACAAAGCGGGTGCCGTCGGCACTCAGTGCAAACACCTGCGGGCAGCGCTTCGACGTGGCGATCGGAACCGGCTGACCAAGTGCGACGTTGATCACCTCGACGGCGCCGCAGCCGAGGACCTGGGTGCTCCAGATGTTCTCCGCGGCCAGGGTGCCGTCGGCCGATCCTATTGACCAGGGCTGCCCCTCGTCGCTCCGGACCGGCGGAGTCTGCTCGTACGTGACCGCACCGGTGGAGAGCAGGACGGACCACACGCTCTCGGCGTAGACATTCGGGTTCGAACTGCTCGCCGCCACGAAGACGGCCAAAGTCGCAGTGCCGGTGGTGGGGTCACAGGCATCCACGGAGGTGGGGTCCGAGGCAGTCTGGCCAGTGGCCAGGGTCGCGACGGTGCGGGGCTGCCCATCGATGGGTACGACCTCCAGAGTGGTTCCGGTCGTGGTTGCCTGACCGCTGGCCGAACCCTCGTCCGCGATGACACCAGACGGCCCTGCGATGCAGACGCCGCTGTCATCACTGAGCCAGCTCACACTGCTCTGATCGCCAGGGATGAGGTGACCGGCGCTGAACAGCGAGCCGACCGCGGGAAGGTTCCCCACCGTCGCCCCGGACTGATCGATGACCTTGCCGTCGTCGAGGACCGCCCGGGTCCCGTCGGGGCTGATCGCTGTGATCCCCCCATCCACCCCACCCAGGGATTCCGAGGGGGAAATCTGGAAGTGGTAGCGGAGTGTGCCGGTCCAGTCGAGGACGTCCACCTCCGTGGACGGCTCCTGGCACACGAAGTCGCCGGACGGAGAGGGAAGCTGCCATTCCGCGATGCAGTCAGGAATTCCGGCGCAGGGGCTCGGAGTGGGGCTGGCCCACCAGTCGGGGGTGACCGTTACCTCGGGGCTGACCGTTGCCGCAGAGCCGGCCTTCGTGGATAACCCGGTCGGCGGGGTGACGGTGCATTCTGGGCCCGCCTCCTGGGCGGTGAGCCAGACGTAGCTCGATGTGGCGTCCGGGACCGGAGACGCGGCGGCGCCCGAGGTGAGGTCCTGGAGGACCCGAGTGTTCTCGGTGATGGACCGCGTGCCGGAGCCACGGGTTGCGATGAAGCCGCCCACCAGCGCCGCCACCAGGGCCAGCGAGACCACCGCGCTCAGTGCCACCCTCGGCGCCCGCGCGCGGCGCCGGGTGGCGTGCTCCCGCAGCCGCGAGCGGACTCGAGGCTCGAAGCCGTCCGTGGGCACGAGCGACTCCAGCTCCTGCCGGAGTGCCCCCCGCAGCGCGTCATCTTGATCCAGGCTCATCGCGACACCTCCGGGGCGTTCATGGCCGCCCGCAGGGCGGCGACGGCGCGGGAGACCCGCACCTTGGCGGCGTTCTCCGAGCAGCCGAGCAGCACGGCGATCTCGGAGGAGGGAAGGTCGAGGTAGTAGCGGAGGACAACGGCCAGCCGGGCATTCTCGGGAAGCGCGCGGAGCGCACGGCGCATGTCCATCCCGGAGGCCGTGTCGACCTCCGGTGAGGAGGCGTCACCGCCGCGGGGCTCGGCCAGGCGGAGCACCCGGGACCAGCGGCTGCGCCGGCTCTCCCGGCAGCGGTTGACCACGATGCCGAGGAACCAGGGACCCAGCTGCGTCTCGGGCCGGCGGTTGCGTCGCCGGTCCCAGGCCCGGAGCGCCGCCTCCTGAACCGCATCCTCGGCAAGCCCGCGGTCGAGGAGCATGCCCACCGCCAGGCGGTGGGCGGGGAGCAGCAGCGGCGCCAGCTCCTCCTCGAAGGCGGCGGCCTCCGCGGCGCGAACCTCGTCGGCGAGGGGGTGGCGCAGCACCGGCTCAGCAAGCTCCGTGGAGTTGGTCACACCCGTATACGGGGTTCACGGGCAGGAAGTGTCGCGAATCGGCCGGCACACGGAGGGATGGGCCTCCGACCCTCACCCACTGCCGGTCGGGCAGGGGCTTGGCCTCCGGAAATCGCGAGTGTTAGGGTGGGAGCGTGGCTGCCGCGATGATCCACGCCCCCGTCGATGTCGGCCTCAGGTCCTGGGAGCTGGCCGATGCAGATGAGCTGGCCGTGATGTACGGCGCTGCGGCGACCGAGCTGGCGGTCGAGGAGCCCTGGTGCGGCCCTGACTTCCTGACCGCCGCCGGGCAGCGGGAACGGGTGCGACGGTGCCTCGCCGACGAGGCGGCGGAGGGCTTCGTCATCACCGTCTCCGGCGCCATCGCCGGCCACCTCTCGCTGGATCGGATCCGGCGCGACATCCTCCAGAGCGCAGACATCGGCTACTGGGTGGCCCCCCGGCATCGACGGCATGGCATCGTCACCCGTGCCATCGGCCTGGCGGTGGCCCACGCCTTCGACGGTCTGGGCCTGGACCGCATCCACGCGACCACCGACCTCGACAACGCTGCCTCCTGCCGGGCCCTGGAGGCGAACGGCTTCCAGCGGGTGGGGGTCATCCACGACTTCGCCCTGGTGGGCGACCGCTGGCGCGACGGTCAGCTGTACCAGCTCACCGCCGACGATTGGCGGAGCTTTTCCCGGGGCTCGGCTGCGGGCCCGGGGCGGCGCGGGACCGGGGGGGTTTGAGTCATAGTCTTCAACATGCCAAAAGTTCGGACCACCCCAATCGCCGCGCAGGATCGGACGCTGGTCATCCTTCCGACCTTCAACGAGAAGCCCAACCTGGAGGCCCTCGTTCGGGCCATTCGCAGCGAGGACTGTGACGTGCTGGTGGTCGACGACAACTCTCCAGACGGGACCGGGGAGCTCGCCGACCGTCTCGCCGGCAGTGACCCGGGCGTCCTCGTCGAGCACCGAGCCGGGAAGCTGGGACTGGGGAGCGCCCACATCGCCGGACTGAGGCGCGGCGCGGAACTCGGCTACGCCCTGCTGGTGACCATGGATGCCGACGGCTCGCATCAGCCGCGCCACCTGGGCCCGATCCTGGCGGCGGCTCGGCGTACCGGCGGTGTCGTGATCGGCTCGCGCTACGTGAGCGGAGGATCGATCGTTGGCTGGAACGCGCGCCGTAAGCTCCTCTCCCATTCGGCCAACGTGTACTGCCGCACGCTTCTCGGCATCCGCGTCCACGACTGCACTTCCGGATATCGCTGCTACCCACGGCGGGTGATCGAGCGGATCGACCTCGACCTGATCGTCTCCGACGGATACGCCTTCCTCATTGAGCTGCTGTACCGCTGTCTCAAAGCCGTCGTCCCGGTCACTGAGGTCCCCATCCGATTCCAGGATCGGATCGCCGGGACGTCGAAGGTGTCGACCGCGGAGATCACCAAAGCCCTCACCCTCGTGCCACGCCTGCGCTGGCGGAGGGCAGCGCCTCGGGGGCTGGAGGTCGTCTCCGCCGACCCCGAGATCGAGCTGAACGGCATCGCGGCTCGGTCTCCCGAACAGGCGGGAGACGGTGCCGCCAGCCCGGTATCAGCGACCGACGACGGGGGTCCGGGTCCGGACGGGTCCTGACCGAGCCCCTGTCAGCCGGATGCTCCAGCCACGCCTGCGAGTTGGGCGGCGAGCTCCCCGGGGTCCGAGACCGGCATCCGGCAGACGAAGCCCTCACAGACGTACGCGGCGGGGCGGCCGTTGATCAGCGACCGGCCGGCCAGCAGGGGCACGGAGCCGCTGGCGCCCCAGGCCAGCACCCGGTACGGGTCGCGGCGCTGCCACACCTCGCCGAGCAGCCTCCGGGTGGCGGCGTCACCGGGAGAGCCCACGATCGCCACCTCCCGGGAGGGGGTGACCAGCTGGTCCAGGACGCAGGCGAGGCTGCCGAGAGCGAGCGGAGCCCGCGCGATGGCCGGGACCAGGGGCCGGACGACCTCCCGGGCGGTCTCCCGCCAGCGCTCCAGGCCGGTCAGGCCGGCGAGCCGGAGAAAGAGCTGCGCCGCCATCGACCGGCCGGCGGGTAGGGGATTGTCCTCCAGGCCGCGGGGCCGGATGAGCAAGGGCTCGGCGTCGGCGGCGGTGTCGAAGTAGCCGCCCTCAGAATCGCGGAAACGCGTCTCGATCTCCCCGGCGAACCCAGCCGCGCGCTCGTAGTCGCTCGCCTCCCCGGTCGCCTCGTACACCGCCAGGAGGCCGTCGCCCAGAAATGCTACGTCCTCCAGGAAGGCGTTGACCCCGGCCGCGCCGGCCATCCAGCTCCGGCGCAGGCGCCCCTCGACGACCAGCTCCCGGAGTAGGAAGCTCGCGCAGTTTTGGGCAATCTCGACATAATCATGCCGCGCCAGGGCGCTCCCGGCCTCGGCGAAGGCTCGCAGCGCCAGGCCATTCCAGGCGGTGACCACCTTGCCGTCTCGACCCGGGGCGACGCGCCGGGAGCGGGAGGCGAGAAGGCGCCGGCGGAGGGCGTCCACCCGCTGGGCCGCGGCATCGCGAAGGATACCCAGCTCCGTGGCGAGCTGATCCGGCGCCAGGGCTAGAGAGAGCACGCTGCCGCCCTCCGCAAAGTTCCCGTCCGCCGACACGCCGAAGACGCGACAGGCAAGCAGCGCCTCCTCGCCGTCCCCGAGAACCTGGCGGACCTGCTCGGGAGTCCAGCTGAAGTACCGCCCTTCCACGCCCTCGGAGTCCGCGTCCTGCGAGGACGCGAAGCCGCCCTCCGGAAGGCGCATCTCCCGGGCGAGGTAGTCGAGGGTCAGCTCCACCGCGCGGCGGTACGCGGGATCGCCGGTCAACTGGTGGGCGTGGAGGTAGACCACAGCGAGCTGGGCGTTGTCGTAGAGCATCTTCTCGAAGTGGGGGACGGCCCAGGCGGCGTCGACGCTGTAGCGGTGGAAGCCGCCGCCCAGCTGGTCGAAGATGCCGCCCCGGAGCATCCGGTCGAAGGTGGTCCTGGCGGTGGCCGCCGCCGCCGGGTCCGAGCCGGCGAAGCCGCGGCGGAGGAGCAGCTCGAGTGCGGCGGGGTGGGGAAACTTGGGAGCACCACCGAAGCCGCCGTGCCGCGCGTCGCTCTGCTCCACGAGCCGCGCCACCGCCCGCGTGACGACCTCGGCGGAGGGCTCCTCCCCTGCCGGGAGCGGAGGAGGCGCCAGCGCCCGGCGGATCTCACTCCCGACCCGCTCGACGTCCTCGCGGCCCTGGCGGTAGGCGTCGGCAGCGGCGCGGAGGACGGTGGGGAATCCTGGCATGCCGCCGCGCGCCACGGGAGGGAAGTACGTCCCGCCGAAGTAGGGGGCGCCGGCGGGGGTGAGGAACAGCGTCATCGGCCAGCCCCCCTGGCCGGTCATCGCCTGGACCGCCTCCATGTAGACGGCATCCACGTCGGGGCGCTCCTCGCGGTCGACCTTGACGTTGACGAAGAGGTCGTTCATCAGAGCGGCGATCCCGGGATCCTCGAAGCACTCGTGGGCCATCACGTGGCACCAGTGGCAGGCGCTGTAGCCGACCGAGAGGAGGATGGGGCGGTCCGTCTCGCGTGCCGTCCGCATCGCCTCCTCGCCCCAGGGATACCAATCGACCGGGTTGCCGGCGTGCTGGTGGAGGTAGGGGCTGGACTCCGTCGCGAGGCGGTTGGCCATGCCGGCGGGAGCGCTCAGCTCCGGCGGCGCTGGGCGAGGCCGACCAGCCCGACCGCGGACGAGCCTGCGGCGAGCGCGGCGCACGCCACGATGCCCGCGAGCGGTGCCCACCCCCCACCACCGGCGAGCGCGACGGCGCAGACGGCGAGCACGATGGCCGCAGACGCGGCCGCCAAGACCGAGAGGAGGAAGGTGGCCGGGGTCACCCAGGTGACCCTCAGGCTCCCGCTCTGGGGCCGCGACAGCATCGCCCACATGAAGAGGTCGGCGATCGGGAGCACCGCCGCTCCCCAGCGGGGAGGCGCGGGGGGCAGGCTGGCGGGGACCCGGGTCCATCGGTTGGGCACGGTGGTGAGGCTATCGCAGCGGGAGGCTGCGACGAAGCGTTTCCAGGGCGTCCGGGGCGGCCGCGTTGACATCGAACATGCGCGCCCATCACCATGCGTGGAACGAGCTGGTCCCAACTCGCACTTACGCTCAATCCACGGGGCCGGGTCGCGACGGGGATGCATGCCGTCTGACGGGGCAACGGAGGCCGGCGCTCTGGGCGCCGACGCGACGCGCGCAGAGGATGGCGCTGTCGTCACCCTCCGGCAGCTACCCCAGGAGTTTCTCGGCGATCCCCTGTTCCTGCGGCGGTTCCGGGCCGAGGCACCGATCGTCGCCCACCTCGACGGCACCTACGTGGTCCGCACCCGCGCCTACGTCGAGGACGCCTTCGGGATGGCCCTGGTGACCGACTACGTTGACGGAGCCTGGCTGCGCCAGCTGATGGCCACGGCCGGGACCCTGCGGGATGCGGAGACCACGCTCGTGGTGCTGCGCGACACCCTGCTGGGGCTGGAGTCGGCGCACCGCGAGGGGATCCTCCACCGCGACCTGCGCCCGGAGAAGATCCTGGTCGACCGCCAGGGGGTCTCACGGATCGCCGAATTGGGGATGGTCGCCCGCACCCCAGGGGGCCGCTGGATACAGGGGACTCCGGAGTACATGGCGCCCGAGCTCTGGCGGGGTGAGGAGCCGACCATCGAGACCGATCTCTACGCGGCGGCGGTGGTCCTCATCGAGTGCCTGACCGGTACGCCCCCCTACCTGGGCGGGACCAGCACCGTCCGCGACCAGCACCTGGAGGCGCCGCTGCCCGGTCCCGAGCTGCCCGAGGAGATCGCGCCGCTGGTGCGCCTCGGGATGGCCAAGTCGCCACGCCAGCGCTACCTGCGCGCATGGGACTTCGCCGAGTCGGTCGAGGCCGCGGGTATGACGGTGGGCGGGGCGGAGTGGGAGCGCCGCGGCCGCCGCCGTCTCGCCACCGCCGTCGCCGCGGTGCTCGGCCCGCTGCCCGGGAATGAGATGAACGACTACCCCCGGGGTCTGATCGGGCGGTCCCGCTTCCGGAGGAGGGTCCGGAGCTAACCGGTCCCGGTCGCGTGCGCCGCGATCGCCTGCCGGTACACCTCGACGGTGCGGAGCGCGACCTGTTCCCAGGTGAACCTCTCCAGGACCCGGCGCCGCCCGGCCGTGCCGAGCCGGGTGGCGAGGTCGGGGTCGGCGACCAGCTGATTGATCCTCGCGGCGAGAGTGGACTCGAACTGCCGGGCCGCCACAACGTCGGAGGCCACCGCCTCGGGGTCGCAGGGGACCAGGTAGCCGGTCTCCCCGTCGACGACGATCTCCGGGATGCCGCCGACAGCGCTCGCGACCACCGCCGCCTCACAGGCCATCGCCTCGAGGTTGACCAGGCCGAATGGTTCGTAGATGGAGGGGCAGACGAAAACGGTGGCGTGGCTCAGGACCTGGATCAGCTCGGGTCGCGGCACCATCTCCTCGATCCACACCAGGGAGGCCCCCGCCGCCTGCGCGGCATCGCGGAGCCCCCGGGTCTCGGCGGCGATCTCCGGGGTGTCGGGGGCGCTGGCGATGAGCACGAGCTGGGCTGCGCGGTCGATCTGCGGGGCGGCGCGGAGGAGATGGTCGATGCCCTTCTGGCGGGCAATCCGTCCGACGAAGACGATGAGCGGCCGGCCGGGGTCGATGCCGTGGCGGACCAGGGCGGCGTCATCGTGGTCGGGGACGTAGGCCGCCGTGTCGATGCCGTTGTGGATGGTGTGGACGCGGCCGGGGTCCACCGCCGGATAGCAGGCGAGCAGATCCCGGCGCATCGCAGCCGAAACGGCGATCACCGCGTCGGCGGAGATCAGGGCGGTGCGCTCGCAGAAGAGGGAGAGGGCGTAGCCACCACCGAGCTGCTCGGCTTTCCAGGGTCGGAGGGGCTCCAGGCTGTGGGAGGTGCACACGTGGGGGACGTCCCAGACCAGCTTCGCCAGGTGTCCGGCCAGGTTCGCGTACCAGGTGTGCGAGTGGACCAGGTCCACCCCCTCCAGCCCTCTCGCCATGGCGAGGTCCACCGACATCGCCGCCAGCGCGGCGTCCTCGGGCCTGCCTCCCTGGAGCGCCTCCCAGGGCTGGTAGGCGGCGGCCACCAGCGGCGAGCTGCGCGGCTCTCCGAAGCAGTGCACCTGAACGTCGATGTGGCGGGCGAGCTCCTGGGTCAGGTACTCGACGTGGACCCCGGCGCCGCCGTAGACCTCCGGTGGGTATTCGCGGGTGAGGATGCCGACCCGCATCAGTCGACGGGCTCGATGACCTGGTGCTTGGCGATCACGACGACGCCGTGGGCGGAGACGGTGAAGCGCCGGGCCTCGAGGCGGGGGTCCTGGCCGATCACCGCACCGGGGGGCACCACCACCTCCTTGTCGATGATCGCCCGCCGGACCAGCGCGCCCTCGCCGACCTCCACCCCGGACAGCAGCACGCTGTCCTCGACGGTCGCGCCCGGTCCGACCCGCACCCCGGGGGAGAGGACCGAGCGCCGCACCGTGCCGCCGGAGACGATCACCCCCGGACTCACGATCGAGTCCACGGCGAGGCCGCGCCGGCTCTCCTCGTCAAAGACGAACTTGGCGGGCGGCAGCGGTCCGTAGAAGGAGTAGATCGGCCACTCCAGGTTGTAGAGGTTGAACATCGGGACCACCGAGATGAGGTCCGTATGCGCGTCGTAGTAGGAGTCCAGGGTCCCCACGTCGCGCCAGTAGCCGTGGTCCAGCTCGGTGCTCCCCGGGACGACGTTGTGCTCGAAGTCATAGACCGCCGCCTCGCCCCTCTCGACGAGGTGGGGGATGATGTCGCCGCCGATGTCGTGGCCACTCGTCTGCTTCTCCGCGTCCTCGACCAGGGTGTCGACGAGGAACGGGGCGGTGAAGACGTAGTTGCCCATCGAGACGCGGCAGCGCCCGGGGTCGTCGGGAAGGCCGCTGGCCCGGGCGGGCTTCTCGTGGAAGGCGGTGATCCGGCCGCCGTCGCACTCGATGACCCCGAACTCGCTGCACTCGGAGGTGGGGACCTTGACCGAGGCGACCGTCACGCCGGCCCCGCTCGCGATGTGGTGAGCGAGCATCTGGCGCGGGTCCATGCGGTAGAGGTGGTCGGCCCCGAAGACGAGGACGTAGTCCGGCTTCTCGTCGCTCAGGAGGTTGAAGTTCTGGTAGATGGCATCGGCGGACCCGGAGAACCAGCGCGGCCCGCGGCGCATCTGGGCCGGCACCGGGGTCACGTAGTTGCCGAGCAGTGGGGAGAGCCGCCACGCCTGGCTGATATGGCGGTCGAGGCTGTGGCTCTTGTACTGGGTGAGGACCGCGATCCGGGTGAACTCGGCGTTGACCAGGTTGCTCAGCACGAAGTCGATGAGCCGGTAGACACCACCGATGGGGACGGCCGGCTTGGCCCGGTCCTTGGTGAGCGGCCAGAGCCGCTTGCCCTCGCCCCCAGCGAGGACGATGGAAAAGACGCGCGGCGGACGGCGCAACGCTCCGGCGGGGTCCGCCACCCCAGATCGGTGATCTGCCATCTCCGCCCGCGATCATGGCAGACCGCCACGGGGAGCGGGTTATCGGACGGGAGGCAGCCCCGCTATCCGGTGGGGTGGGGCACCTCGGCGGGCCCGGGCGCTTCCGCGCGTCTGGCCTCGCGTGCGGAGTCGGGGACCAGGACCCGTGTCACCGCCGAGGCGGCGAAGGCGAAGCCGGCGGCCACGGCGAGCGCGGCCACGAGACCCGCGCCGACCAGCGGTCCGGCGACGGCGGAGCCGATCGGATTGCCCACGTAGTTGAGCGACATGCTCACCGCGAAAGCTCGCCCATACCAGTCGGGGTCGGTGCGACGCTGCCGCATCGAGAACATCCCGATGTCGATCGGGCCCCCCGCGCCTCCGTACACGAGCATGGCCAGGGCCACGACGAGAAGGTCGGGGGCGATAGCGATGAGCGCGAGTGCCAGCCCCGTGGCGAGCAGCCCGGCGATGATCAGCCGGCGCTCACGCCCCTGGCTGCCCCGATGGCCGAGTACGACCGCGACGATCCCGCCGCTCAGGGCGCTGACCGCCCAGAGCGCGCCGACGACCGCGGCGTTCTGGTGGAAGTGGTCGAGGACGAGGACCGGAAGGGCGACGATGAGTATCCCCGAGGCTACGTTGGACACCGAAAGGCTGATCGCCAGGCCCCGTAGGGTGGCGTTCCGGGCCACGTACGCGAGCCCGGCCCAGGCATCGCGGACGACGGACTGGGACCGGGGCTCCGACTTGGGCAGCGGAAGCGGGGCGATTCCGAGCAGGGACAGCGCGGCCGCGACGAAGACGGCGGCGGTTGCCCCCAGGGCGGCGGGCCTGCCGATCAGCCCCGCGATCACGGCCGCGAGCGGCGCTCCGATCACGGCGGCGACAACGTAACCGGCACTGTCGACCGCGTTGGCCCGGTCCCAGAGCGGGCGGGGCACCAGCATGGGAAAGAGCGTCCGGGCGCCGGCGCTGCTCAGCGGATTGGTGAACGAGCCGAGCGCCGCGATACCGATCAGAAGGCCCGCGCTGAGAGTCCCGGTGGCGCCCAGGGTCACGATCAACGCCATGGTCACGGCGGCCACGGAGTAGTCGAGCATGATCAGCCGGATCCGCCCGGAGCGATCGAGGAGTGCCCCGGCCACGGGGCTGAACACGGTCCCGGGAAATGCGCCGGCGAAGACCGTGAGGCCGGCGATCGCGGGGGAGTGGAAGCGCTCGAGCGCAAAGAGCACGAGGG
Organism: Candidatus Dormiibacterota bacterium; assembly: GCA_003141695.1. Classification (GTDB taxonomy): domain Bacteria; phylum Chloroflexota; class Dormibacteria; order Aeolococcales; family Aeolococcaceae; genus Changshengia. The sequence goes on along the minus strand of PLNE01000057.1, from coordinate 3,318 downwards.
CGACCGTCCACATCTGACCGCCGATGCGCCCGAGCAGCGCGGCCACCATCACACGGGGTAGCCCGCGGACCCTGAGCAGGCTGCGGTAGGTGAGCGGGAGCGACGTGGGAGTACTCATGGTCGGAGGAGGAGGGCTGGGGGCCGGCGGAGACCCGCCGCCCACGCGAGGTCAGCGGGGCGCGCGGGAGGCCCGAGAGGGAGGGCTGGCGCGGGCCAGAGTTCAGATACTAGTCCGGTGCCCGGCGAGCTCCCCATCCGGCCCCGGGCCGCGCCGGAGCCCAGCGACCCGAGCTCAGGGCTCGGGGGTCGTGAGCCATCCCGTCATCTCTTCCGAAGGGGGCGGTCCGACCGTGCGCTCGAGCAGGCTCACCAGCGTGGCGCATTCCTGGTCGGTGAGGCCCTCCAGCGCCCTGCCCACGCCCTCCCGCCAGGCTGCCTCCCGGCGCCGCAGCAGGTCCCTGCCGCGGGGGCTGAGGGCTACCCGGACGAGGCGCCGGTCGCCGGGGTCGCTCATCCGCTCTACGAGCCCCAGCTTCACCAGGCGATCGGCCATCTGGGTGGCGCCGCTCAGCGAGGCGGCCTCGAGGCAGCCGGCGAGCTCGCCCATGGTGATGCCGCTGCGCCGGGCGATGGCGTGCAGCGCCTGCATCTGCTGGAAGGTCACCGCTCCCATCTCGGCGTGGACGTCGGGAGGGATGACCCGGGTGAGACGGCGCCGCATCCTCGGCTGCAGGTCGAGGAACTGGCCGATCAACTCGGCACGGGAGGGCGCGGGGGGTGAGGCGCCGGCGTCCGGGGTCAACTCGCCTCCTCCAGGGCGTTGGCGAACTGACTGGCGTAGAGGTCGTAGTAGAAGCCGCGACGCTCCATCAGCTCGGCGTGGCTGCCCTGCTCCACGATCCGCCCGGCGTTCATCACCACGATGGTGTCCGCGTTGCGGATCGTCGAGAGCCGGTGGGCGATCACGAAGCTGGTGCGCCCGTGGCGCAGGCGTGCCATCGCCTCCTGGATGAGCACCTCGGTGCGGGTGTCGACGTTGCTCGTGGCCTCGTCCAGGATCAGGATGGTCGGGTCCGAGAGGAAGGCACGGGCGATGGTGAGGAGCTGCCGCTCCCCGGCCGAGATGTTGGAGGCATCCTCGTCCAGGACGGTGTCGTAGCCCTCGGGAAGGGTGCGCACGAAGTGGTCGGCGTGAGCGGCCTTGGCGGCGGCCACCACCTCCTCGGTGCTGGCACCGCTCTTGCCGTAGGCGATGTTGTCGCGGACGCTCCCCGCGAACAGCCAGGTGTCCTGCAGCACCATGCCGAACATCTGGCGGACACTCGCGCGGGGCAGCTCGTGGGCGTCGACGCCATCCAGGTAGATGTGTCCGCCGTCGATCTCGTAGAAGCGCATGAGAAGGTTGACGATCGTCGTCTTGCCGGCCCCGGTTGGCCCGACGATGGCGACCGTCTCACCCGGGTACACGTCCAGGTCGAAGTCCTGGATGAGCGGCTTGTCGGGCTGGTAGCGGAAGGAGACGTTCTCCAGGACGACGCGCCCCTGGGCGGCGGGCAGGGCCGGAGCGCCGGCCCTGTCGGGTGTCTCCTCGTCGGCTGCCAGGAACTCGAAGACCCGCTCGGCCGAGGCCAGACCCGACTGCAGCAGGTTCATCTGGCTGGCTATCTGCATGATCGGATTGGTGAACTGGCGCGAGTACTGGATGAAGGCCTGGATGTCGCCCAGCGACATGGCCCCATTGACCGTCAGGTACCCACCGATGACGGCGATGGCCACGTAGTTCAGGTTGGAGAGGAACATCATCGCCGGCTGGATGATCCCGGAGAGGAACTGGGCCCGGAAGCTGGGCTCGTAGAGGGCCTGGTTCTCGCGATCGAATTCTTCCAGAGTCCGGCGGGAGCGGCCAAAGACCTGGACCAGGGCATGGCCGGTGTGGGTCTGCTCCACGAGACTGTTCACCGTGCCGGTGTGGGCCCACTGTGAGGTGAAGTGCTTCTGGGATCGCCGCGCGACCAGGAACGTGACCCCGATCGACATCGGCACCATCACCAGCGAGATCAGGGCCAGCAGCGGGCTGATCCAGAGCATCATGGCGAGCACCCCGACGATGGTCAGGATGGAGGTCAGTAGCTGGCTCAGCCCCTGCTGCAGGGTCGTGGTCACGTTGTCGATGTCGTTGGTGACCCGGCTCAGGACGTCGCCGTGGGGATGGCTGTCGAAGTACTGGAGGGGCAGCCGGGCGAGCTTGGCCTCCACGTCGCGGCGCATGCCCGAGACGGTGCGCTGCGCCACCCCGGCCATGATGTAACCCTGGGCCCAGCTGAAGAAGGCGCCCACGAGGTAGAGGACGGCGATCACCCCCAGGCTCACGCCGAGCTGGTTGAAGTCGATCCCATGGCCGGGGTTCACCGTGGTGCCGGTCAGCAACTGCGCCAGCGGGCTATGGTGCAGTCTCAGGTACGCCTCCGCCTGAGCCTGGGTCATCCCCGCGGGAAGGGATTTGCCGATGAGGCCGTCGAAGAGCAGGTTAGTCGCATTGCCGATGATCCGGGGCGCAGCCACCAGCATCCCGACCCCTGTCGACCCGATCAGCGCGGCGGCGGCGATCCGCCAACGATCGGGGCGGAGCCGCGCCACCAACTGCCGCAGCGCTCCCCAGAGATCCTTGGCGCCCTTGGATGAACCGGCGGCGGCCATCATCCGGCCGGGCCCGCCGAAGCCGCCTCTCCCAGGCCCGCCCCCGGGACCGCGCATCATGCCGCGTTCTCCCCGAGCTGGGAGACGACGATCTCGCGGTACTCGTCGCAGGTGACCATCAGCTGCTCATGGGTCCCGGACCCGACGACGGCGCCGTCGTCCAGAACGATGATGCGGTCCGCGTTGAGGATGGTGCTCACCCGTTGGGCGACGATCACGACCGTGGCGTTGCGGGTCTCGGCGTTCAGCTGCGCGCGCAGCCGCGCGTCGGTGGTGGCGTCCAGGGCCGAGAAGCAATCGTCGAAGAGGTAGATGAGCGGCCGCTTGATGACGGCCCGGGCGATCGCCAGCCGCTGGCGCTGTCCACCCGAGACGTTGGTGCCACCCTGGTCGATGGGAGCCTCGAGCTGCCCGTCCATGGTGGCCACGAAATCGCGGGCCTGGGCGACCTGGAGGGCGTGCCAGATGTCGGCGTCGCTGGCGTCCTCGGCGGCGAAGTGCAGGTTGTCCGCCACGGTGCCGCCGAAGAGGTATGCCTGCTGGGGTACCAGCCCGACGCTGGCCCACAGCTCCTCAAGTGCGCGATCCCTGACGTCGACGCCGTCGATCAGCACCGCGCCC
>PLNE01000132.1 GCA_003141695.1 Candidatus Dormiibacterota bacterium | reverse complement strand
AGGTCATTGCCGAGTATCTCTTTCTTATTTAAGCCCCTGAACGGAGTTGAGCCCTGAACTCGCGAGTTGGGAGCCGCCCCACAGCGGATTGGGAATTGAGCTACTTCACGCGGCTTACCGTCTGCGACGGAATTCGTCGAAGTCCGGAGCGAAGGCTCCTTGACGGCGAACCGCGGCCCGCCAGCGAAACCAGGTGAGGGGTCGTCGCAGCCAGCGCAGGTCAACCCGGCCGGGATCGCACTGGGGTGAAAGAGCGGCAGGCATTCCCTGATACCGCTCGTATTCCTCTTCCCCTGAGGGCCTCAACGCATGGACCTCGACATTGCTCCTGTTGTAGCACAGCACCTCCGTCCCGGTGAGCCCTGCGACGGTATCCTGCCTTCAGAGGCGCGGAAGGCGGTCTCCATGACCCCCAGCACCTGGCTGTCGGCCACGCTCACGTCGCCACCCTTAGCGTCCCTCGGGGCGTCTCCCATCATCTCCATCCGACCGGCTCTGCAACCCCCCCGGGGTGGTCCCTTCCTTGTGGCACCAAGGAGGTCCCTTCTGGGTGGCAAGCGACACGGAGCAGCTGGTCGGCGGCGACCATAGTGGCCACTGGGAAGGATGGTTGTCGGCGGCCACGTGATGGGTCCACCCACGGCCAACTGATAGGACCACTTGCGGTCACCCAATAGGTCCACTTGCGGTCAACGAATAGGTCCACCCGTTGGGGTGGCGTGACCGCCCGGTGCCACAGCGACGATTCCCGGCCAAGACCCAACCCAGGAGGAGCGGGATGGCCGGCAGGAGGTTCGAGGTGGCAGACGTGGTGGAGGTCCTGCAGCACTGGCAGGCGGGGCAATCAGTGCGGCATCTGGCGCGCAGCCTGGGCGTGGGCCGCGACCGGGTGCGGGCGATCATCGGAGCGGCGACGGCGGCGGGGTTGTCGCCGGGGGAGCCGCTGCTGACCCGGCAGGAGTGGGAGGCGCGGGTCCCCCTCCTGTTCGTCGACCGGTTGGCGCCGACGGCGACGGAGCAGCGCCAGGAGCTGGCGCGGTTCCACGAGGCGATCGTGGCCGGTCTGGCCACCAACACAGCGCAGACGGTGTGGCAGCGGCTGCACGACGAGGAGGGCCTGAGGGTGAGCGTTCGCACCTTCCGGCGCTACGTGCGAGAGCGGATCCCGGGCGGTGCCAGCACCGACCAGTTCACGGTCCGCAAGGAGGTGACGCCGCCGGGTGAGGTGGCGGAGATCGACTATGGCCGGCTCGGCCCGTGGTTCGATCCGTTGTCCCAGCGCCGCCGGGTGGTGAACGGCTTCCTGATGACGCTGGCGTTCAGCCGCCACGTGTTTGTGGATCCTGTCCTCATCTGTGACGAGCGGTCCTGGGTGGCCTCCCACGTCGCCGCCTTCGAGTTCTTCGGGGCGGTGCCGGCGGTGCTCCGCATCGACAACCTGAAGACGGGGGTGCTGCGGCCCGACCTGTACGACCCCAAGCTGAACCGGGCGTATGCGGAGATGGCGGAGCACTACGGGGTGCTCATCGACCCCTGCCGGGCGGGCAGGCCGAAGGACAAGCCGCGGGTGGAGCGCGCGGTCCCCTACGTCCGGGACAGCTACTGGAGGGGCCGCGACTTTCGCGGCCAGGTGGAGATGCGCGAGGGAGCGCGCCAGTGGAGCTGTGGCACTGCCGGGGCACGCCCGCATCGCACCCTGCCGGGATCGGTGCTCGAGGTCTTCCAGAGCGTGGAGCGGCCGGCGATGCGGCCGCTGCCCGAGGAGTCGTTCGAGATCGCCCACTGGGCCAAGGCCAAGCTGCACCCCGATTGCCAGCTCCAGGTTGGCGGCCGCTTCTTCACGGCGCCGCACCGGCATGTCGGCAAGCAGCTCGACGTCTGCATCGGCGAGCGGGTGGCGCGCATCTATGACGGCGGCGAGCTGGTCAAGACCCATCTGCTCCGCCGTGGCGAGCGGCGCTACGTCGACCCCGCCGACTACCCGGAGACCAAGGTCGCCTTCCTGCTGCGCACCCCGGCCTGGTGCCGGCATCGCGCCACCGAGCTGGGCCCGGCGGTGGTGGAACTGGTCGATGAGCTGCTGGGCGGCCCGCCCCATCCTCTGTACCTGCTCCGCCAGGCCCAGGCGGTGATCCGCCTGCAGGAGAGCTACAGCGCCGAGCGCCTCGAGGCCGCCTGCCGCCGGGCGCTCACCGCCGACGGCAGCTATCGCACCGTCAAGAACATCCTCGCCAACTCCCTCGACGTCGTCCGCGACGACGGTGACACCCACATCAGCAACGCCGGCGCCTTCCTCCACGGTCCCCAGGCGCTGCTTCCGGAGGTGACCCCATGAGAGCCCACGAGCTCGAGGCCAAGCTCAAGGTCCTGCGGTTGGGAGGCATGTTGCAGACCCTCGACGTCCGCCGCACCCAGGCGGAGTCGGAACGCCTCGGCCACGTCGAGTTCCTGGCCCTGCTCCTCGACGACGAGATCGACCGTCGCCAGTCGAAGATGCTGGCCGAGCGCCTCCACCGGGCGAGGTTCGAGGAGCCGAAGACGCTGGCAGACTTCGACTTCAGCTTCAACCCCCAGATCCCTGCCGAGCAGCTGCGCAACCTGGCCACCTGCACGTTCGTGGAGCGCCATGAGTCGGTGCTGCTGTGCGGCCCCGTCGGCGTTGGCAAGACCCACTGCGCCCAGAGTCTCGGCCACGCTGCCTGCCGGGCTGGCTTCACGGTGCTGTTCACCAAGACCAGCGCCCTGCTCCGGGACCTGGCCGGCGGCCGCGCCGACGGCAGCTGGGAGCCGCGGCTGCGCAAGTACCTCCAGCCCCACGTGCTCATCCTCGACGACTTCGGCATGCGCGAGTTCACCCCCGCCCAGGCCGAGGACCTCTACGAGCTCATCTGCGCCCGCACCCGCACCGGCTCCATCATCACCACCTCCAACCGCTCCCCCGGCGACTGGTATGCGCTCTTCCCCAACGCGGTCCTGGCCGAGAGCGCCCTCGACCGTCTGGTCAACAGCGCCCACCACGTCATCTTCCGGGGACGGACCTATCGGCCCCTGCGCCGGCCTGATGGCGGGGGCAACCCNNGCGTGCCGCTGAGAGCGCCCAGGAGCCGCGCCACGGCGCGCCCACGTCTCCCAGAACCTCCCCGGACGACGCCGCTGAGGCCCTCGACCAACCCATCACCACGAGGAGGTGAGAGCAGGCTACGATCCGTTCTTGACGGGGCACCGGGTGGTCCTATCCGGTGGCCGCGGGTGGACCTATCACTTGGCCGTGGGTGGTCCTATTGCCTGGCCGCTGACAGCTCAGGAGCGCGATGCGTTGGCGATGACGGTGATCGGCCGAC
>PLNE01000166.1 GCA_003141695.1 Candidatus Dormiibacterota bacterium | reverse complement strand
CCCGGGAGGATCCGGACCGCCTGGAGGCGGGCCTTCCCGGCCGGATGGCAGAGAATCTTGTGCCCGTCCGGCAGCTCGACCCGGTAGAGCGCGTCCGGGAGCGGTTCGATCACTCGCCCCACGAGCGGCTCGTCAGCCCGCGTCATCGGGCGTGCCGAATCGGGCTGCCGTGCAGCCACGGCCGCTGAGTATACCAGGGTGCCTCCCCGAGCAAACACGGCGCCGGCCCCATCCGTCATCCCTCCACCGAGGCCAACTCCGGCCGCAGCGTGAGGATCTCCGGACCGGCGGCGGTGACGGCGACGGTGTGCTCGAAGTAGCAGGAGCGCAGCCCGTCGGCGGTGACCACAGTCCAGTCGTCTGCCAGGACCCGGGTCTCCGGCCTTCCGGCGTTGACCATCGGCTCGATCGCGATGACCAGGCCGGGCTTGATGAGGTTGCCGGTCCCCGGTTTCCCGAAGTTGGGCACCTGGGGGGATTCGTGCATGTTGCGGCCGATCCCGTGACCGACGTACTGGCGGACAACGGAGAAACCACAGCTCTCGACGTAGCTCTGGACGGCACTGCCGATGTCACCGATGAAGCCTCCGGGCCGGGCCGCGTCGATGCCCCGGCGGAGCGCCTCCTCGGTCACCTCGAGCAGCCTGGCGACCTCCGGATCGGGCGACCCGGCACAGAGCGAGAGGCCGGAATCCGCCCACCAGCCGTCCAGGGTCAGACCGCAGTCCAGCGACACCAGATCGCCATCCTCGATAACCCGCTCGCCGGGGATGCCGTGCACGACCTGCTCGTTGATGGAGACGCAGAGGGAATTGGGGAAGCCGTTGTAGCCGATGAAGCCGGGGATGCAGTGATGATCTCGGATGAAGGTCTCCGCCTCGCGGTCGAGATCGATGACCCGGAGCCCCGGCCGCGTCGTCGCGGCCAGATGGGCCAAGCAGGCGCCGAGCACCCGCCCCGCCGCCCGCATCTTCTCGATCTCGTCCGGCCTCTTGAGCCGGAAACCCTCGATCTTCATCGCATCGGTCTCCTCACCGGGCCGGCTCCGCGCCGAGCACGGCTAGGATCTGCTCGGTCACCTGGTCGATCGTAGGCGACCCGTCGATACGTTCGATCCGGGTGCCCGCCCGTTCGTAGTACTCCACCACGGGCGCGGTGTCGCGCTGGTAGACCCGCATCCGCTCGGCGAGCGCGTCCGGGTTGTCGTCACTCCGGCCATCGATGGCAGCGCGGCGCAGGATCCTCTCGCGGATCAGCTCCGGGTCGACCTCGAGGTAGAGGACCAGCCCGACCTCACGCTGATTGCGCCCCAGCATCCGGTCGAGTGCCTCCGCCTGGGGCACGGTCCGGGGGAAGCCGTCCAGGATCACGCCCCGCTCGGCGTCGGGCTCCGCCAGCCGGCTCTCGATCATCCGGACCATCATCTCGTCGGGCACCAGGGCGCCGCTCTCCATGATCGGCTTGGCCTCGCGGCCCAGCTCCGACCCGCGGGCCACCTCGCCCCGGAGGATCGCCCCGGTGGAGACGTGGGGGGTGTCGGTGGTGACCGCCACGCGCTCAGCCTGGGTGCCCTTCCCGCTTCCGGGCGCGCCGAAGAGGATGACGATCATCGGATGAAGCCCCTGTATTGGCGCATCAGCAATTGGGTCTCGATCTGTTTCATGGTGTCGAGGGCCACGCCGACGACGATCAGGATCGCCGTGCCACCCAGGAGGAACTGGGTGGTCGACACCCCGGTCAGGAAGCTGGTGGCGAGCGGGAGGACGACCGTGACCCCGGCCAGGAACAGCGCCCCGGCGAGCGTGATCCGGCTCATGACCCTGCCCAGGTACTCGGCGGTCTGGCGCCCGGGCCTGATCCCGGGGATGAACGTGGACGACTTCTTGAGGTTGTCGGCAACGTCGTTGGGATCGAAGACGACCGCCGTGTAGAAGTAGGTGAAGCCGAGAATTAACACGAACTCGAAGCCGTTGTAGAGGACGTCGAGCAGGACGGTGCCGCCGTTGGGCTGCCAGTTCGTCCGGAACCAGGTGGCCAGGGTGCCGATGAACCCGGCGGTGGAGCCGAAGAGGTTGGCGAAGATGGTCGGGAACGCCATGATCGAGATGGCGAAGATGATCGGGATGACTCCCGCGGTGTTGACCCGGAGCGGCAGGAAGTTCCGCCGCCCACCCGCCGACGACATGCCGGTTCGCGGGTTGAGCACGCGCTGGGCGGATTGCATCGGCACCTTGCGCTGTGCCTGCTGGACCTCGATGATCCCGGCCGCCGCTATCAGGGCGATCACCGCCATCTCGAGGATGTGGAAGACGTTCTGCGTGCCCTCGGAGCCATAGCTGACAAGGGCACCGGGAAGCTGGGCGATGATCCCGGTGAAGATGATCAGGGAGACCCCGTTGCCCACCCCGTACTCGGTGATCAGCTCGCCCAGCCACATGGCGATGATGGTGCCCGCGGTCAGGGTGATGATGATCGTCAAGGTCTCGGTCACACTCGGGTTGACCAGGATCGCGACGCTCGGGTTGGTGAAGAGGGCCATGAAGCCGAAGGCCTGGAGGCCCGCGAGCGGGACGGTGAGCCAGCGGGTGTAGCGGGTGATCCGCTTGCGCCCCAGCTCACCCTCCTTGGACAGCTCCTTGAGCCGGACCGACACCACGGTCATCAGCTGCATGATGATGGTGGCGTTGATGTACGGGTTGAGCCCGAGGCCCACGATGGTGAACTTCGCCAGCCCGTTGCCGCTGAAGAGGTTGAGCAGGCCGAGCAGCGTGTTGC
>PLNE01000182.1:1304-3519 GCA_003141695.1 Candidatus Dormiibacterota bacterium | reverse complement strand
TGGCGGCAGATGGCCGAGCAGATGATCGACTACTACCACCTCACCCCCTGAACCTCCCGCCTCATCCGCCCTCCGCCCGGCTGTGGCACCATCCGGCGGTGCTCCTCGCCGATTCGCTCGCCGACCTCCTCGGCGGTCGGCTCGAGGCCCCGCCGGGCGCCAGCCTCGAGATCTCCGACCTGGTCAGCGACTCGCGGAAGGTGACCCCCGGCGCCGGCTTCGTCGCCCTGCTGGGTGAGGCGATGGATGGTCACGCCTTCGTGGCCGAGGCCGTCCGCCGGGGCGCCGCCCTCGCCGTGGTGGGGGAGGCCTTCCGGCCGGGGCAGGAGGCGCCGCCCCTCCTCATCCGGGTCCCGGACACCGCCGCCGCGCTCCGCGCCGCCTGCGCCCGCCGGATCGCGCAGCTCGGGGCCACGGTGGTGGGGGTGACCGGCTCGGTCGGCAAGACCACCGCCAAGGAGATGTGCGCGCTGGCCCTCTCCGGGCGGCCGACGGCCAGGACCCCGGGGAATCTCAACACCTGGACTCAGATCCCGCTCCACGTGCTCCGGCTGGACCCGCCGGTGGAGCGGCTGGTGGTCGAGATGGCGATGACCGCTCCCGGCGAGGTCGCCGATCTGGCCGGCTTCACCCATCCCACCTACGGGGTGCTGCTCAACGTCGGCCAGGCCCACATCGGCCGGCTCGGCTCCGAGGAGGCGATCGCCCAGGCTAAGGCGGAGCTGCTCGCGGCGCTCCCCCTGCGGGGCGCCGCCATCCTCAACGCCGACGATCCGCGGGTGGTCGGCGTCGCGGCGCAGAGCCCGGCCCCCATCCGCTGGTTCGGCGAGGAGAGCCCCGAGGCCGCCTGGCGAGTGGAGGACATCTCCGCCGACGGGGTGCTGGGCAGCCGGGCCGTCCTGGTCGGTCCCGACGGGCGCGGCCCGATCCGCCTGCGGGCCCCGGGGCGCCACCTCCTGCTGGACGCCGCCGCCGCGGCGGCCGTGGCGGCCTGCTTCGGGGTCGGCATCGCCGAGGCAGCCCAGCGCATCGGCGAGTTCACCCCGGCCGACCACCGCGGGGTCGTGGTGACCGGCCTCCACGGCTCCACCCTCGTCGACGACAGCTACAACAGCAGCCCCACCTCCCTGGCGGCCGCCCTCGCGATGCTCCGGGCCAGCGGGGCCCCTGAGCGGCTCGCCATCATTGGCGACATGCTGGAGTTGGGGGACCGCACCCTCGCCGCCCACCGTGAGGCCGGTCGCCAGGCCGCTGGAGCCGCCACCCGGCTGATCGCTGTCGGAGAGCACGCCGGCGTGGTCGTCTCCGCCGCACTCGCCGCCGGGATGCCTGCCGCTGCGGTCACCCAGGCCGGGGACGCGGATGGTGCGGCCGAGCTCGCCCTCCCGCTCCTCCGCCCCGGCACCGTGGTCCTGGTCAAGGGGAGCCGCGGGATCGGGCTCGACCTGGTCGTGAAGCACCTTTTGGCATGAGCCACGCCATCATCGTCGCCGCCGTCTGCTTCGTCGCCGGCGTCGCCCTCTACCCGGTGCTGATCACCATCCTGGCCCGTGCCGGGGCGGGGCAGATGGTGCAGGCGTACAACCCCTCGACCCATCGGGCAAAGGCGGGGACACCGACCATGGGCGGCATCCTCTTCTGTCTCATCGCCGTCGCGGTGTGGCTGGCCACCGACCGCACCCAGGCCGGCTTCGTGATCGCCTTTGCGCTCGTCGGCGGGGCGGCGGTGGGATTCCTCGACGACCTCGCCAACGTCCGCGGGCTCGGCTCATTGGGCCTGCGGGTCCGGCAGAAGCTGGTCCTTCAGATCGTGGTCGGGGTCGCGGTCGGATTCGGCCTGCACGCCGTCGGCGCCACCGCTCAGGCCCTCCCCCTGGCCGGGATGGTCAAGCTGGGCTGGGCGATCGTCCCGCTCTCCGCCATCGCGGTGGTGGCCACCACCAACGCGGTCAACCTGACCGACGGGGTGGACGGCCTGGCNNAGCGCCGCCGCCCTCGCCGCCGCCCTCCTCGGGACCATCGCCGCCTTCCTTCTCTACAACTGGCACCCTGCCCGGATCTTCATGGGCGACACCGGGGCCCTCGGTCTCGGAGCCGCCCTGACCGCGATCTGCGTCGAGGCCCACCTGCTCTGGCTGCTGCCCCTGCTCGGCATCGTCTTCGTGGTGGAGACGGCCAGCGTCATCGTCAACGTCACCGCCATCACCCGCTTCCA
>PLNE01000182.1:0-1277 GCA_003141695.1 Candidatus Dormiibacterota bacterium | reverse complement strand
CGCGCAGCACTGACGTCGCAATGCTTCGCCACAAAGCCGCCGCGTGCGTAACAATGTCCGCCTGGCCTGATTCCCGCAACCGTCCCCCCCACGTCGCCGCACCGCAGGAGCAGCATGGCCGTCCAGACGTCCCCGACGCGCAGTCTCGACCTGCCCATTCGCAGGGCCAGGGTCGAGCTCACGCCGGCGACGCGAGGGCTCGCAGCCGTCGATGGCTGGCTGTACGTCTCCATCGCCGCCATCTGTGCCTTTGGCCTGGTGATGGTCTACAGCGCCTCCGAAGTGCTCGCCTATCAGCAGACCGGCAATCCCAGCTACTACTTCGAGCGCCAGGTCGCCTACATGGTGGTGGGCCTGGCCGGGATGCTGGTGCTCGCCCGGCTCGACTATCACCACCTCCTTCGCTTGTCCCGCGCCATCGGGCTGATCACGGTGCTGATGCTGCTCGCCGTACTGGTGCCCCACATCGGCACCCAGATCAATGGAGCCCGCCGCTGGTTCAACCTCGGGGTCATCGAGCTGCAGCCGTCGGCGGTGGCGGCGCTCGCGGCGATCATCGTCCTGGCGAGGTGGCTGAGCGACCGGGGCACGCTGGTCCGGAGCTGGCGGGGGATCCGCGACTACGTCATCCTGCTCAGCATCCCGGTGGCGCTGATCCTCGGCGAGAAGGACCTGGGCAGCACCGTGGTCATCGCCGCGGTCGGCGGCGTCCTGCTCTTCCTGGCCGGCGCCCGCTACCGGCACCTGATCACTCTGCTGGTCCTCGGAGGGGGTGTCGGCTGGCTCACCGTCCTCGCCGAGCCCTACCGGCTCAGCCGGATCACCTGCTTCGGCCAGTCGGTGAGCGACACCTCGCTGGGCACCTGCTGGCAGGGCACCCAGGCCCTCTTCGGGCTGGGGCGGGGCGGTCTCACCGGGGTCGGGCTGGGCAACTCCATCCTGAAGTACGCCTGGCTCCCCGAGGCCCACACCGACTTCATCTTCGCGATCATCGGCGAGGAGCTGGGCCTGATCGGAACGGCGGCGGTGGTGCTCGCCTTCACCTTCCTGGCCTGGCGGGGGATCCGGGCGTCACTGCGCGCTCCCGACCGCTTCGGGACGCTGCTCTCCGGCGGGATCACCGCCTGGATCTGCATACAGGCCTTCGTCAACGTCGCCGCGGTGACCGTGCTGATCCCGACCACCGGCATCCCGCTCCCCTTCATCAGCTACGGGGGCACCGCATTGGTGATGAACCTGGCCGCGGTGGGGATACTCTGCAACGTGTCGGCGCAGGG
>PLNE01000149.1 GCA_003141695.1 Candidatus Dormiibacterota bacterium | reverse complement strand
CCTGCTCACCGCCATGGTCCTGGTGATCCTGGCAACCGCGGTGGTCGGGGCCGCATCGCGGCGCCCGGCGCCGACCAGGGTCGGTGGCCTGGTCGGGTTCATGGGCATCCAGATCGTGCCCTTCCTGGTGCGGGCCGCCAACCAACCCGCCATCGCGGGGATCAAGTACCAGCAGAACATCCTCGGCTGGATCCTCCAGCCCCTCGGCATGCTCCTCCTCGCGTTGATCGCCGTGGTCGTGGGTGCCGCTCTCGGGGTGGGCCTGGCCCGGGACGCCACCCACCTCCCCTCCTTTTTTCGCCGGCGCCGGTTCTGGCCGGCGATCCCGGTGGCGATGGCCCTGGTCGTCTTCGCGTCGGGGGCGGCGGTGACCGCCCTCCAGAATGGCCCGCTCAGCGCGCTCCGCAACTACACCGTGAACAAGGTACCGACGGCCGCCGCCCCGGTCACGCCCACCCCGGCGGGCTCTGCCGCCAGCTCTCCCGTCGTCGTGCCCGACCCCACGCCCGACATCCAAATCCTCCGCCAGACCTCGGGGCAGGTGCAGTACCTGACCATCGCCAACCGCCCCGTGGACGTTTACGTCCCCGGCCTCTACTTCGCGGACGACGCGGTGAGCCTCCCGGTCATCTACCTGCTTCATGGCACGCCGGGGCAGCCGGTCGACTGGCTCACCGGCGCTCAACTCGCCGCCGTCCTCGATCAGATGATCAGTGCGGGCACAATGCCTCCGGCCATCGTGGTCCTTCCCAACGGGAACACGGCTCAGAGCACGGACACCGAGTGGGGAGACAGCTCGTCCGGGGACATCGAGTCCTGGATCGTCAACCAGGTCGTCCCCAGCATCGATACCCAGTACCGCACCCTCGGAGCCCTATACCGCGGCATCGCCGGGCTGAGCAGCGGCGGGTACGGGGCCGTGAACATCGCCTTCCAGAATCCGACGGTGTTCAGCTGGGCGGGCAGCTACTCTGGGTACTTCGTGGGCCATTCGGCGACCTTCGGGTCGGCCTGGAAGGCCAACAGCCCCCTGTACACCGCGTCGACACTGCCGGTCGCGGAGCGCATGCCCATCTACCTGGGCGCGGGGAAAACGGACTACGACTTCAAGCCTGACACCGTCCAGTTCGCCACCACCCTGACCGAGCTAGGTTGGCCGGACCTCGACTTCCAGACGGTGCCGGGTGGGCATGGCTGGGTGGCCTGGACGCCCGAGATGGTCCAGAGCTTCACCATGCTCGGACAGCTGTGGGGCCCTGAACCGTGGTTGACGCCGGTCAGCCCGCCGCAGACCCTGCCATCGGTGGCGTCGGCCGGCAACGTGAGCTCAGTGGGGGCCCTATGATGCCCGCGGTGGGATTCGTCGCAGCGCTCGCCCAGAATGCCGTCCCGGGCCAGGCGCCCCTCCTGCTCGGGCATGTGCTGGGACCGGTGGTCATCGCCCTGGGGCTGCTGGCCGCCTTCGGCGGGAGCGTTCGGCACTCGCGGCCGGTGGTCGCAGCCGCGACCTTCGCCGTCCTGGCCGGTGCGTTCAGCCTCATGGTGCCGCGGAACCCCCTCGCCGACTGGCTGGGCCTGGTCGCTCTCGCCGCGGCGGTGGGGTTCGAAGTCGGGTTCGCCCTGGCGACCCGCGGCTCGCTGGGCGAGGCCAAGACCCCTGGTGAGACGGAGCGGCTCCGCCTCCTCCACGGCCGGACCCACATCTCCTGCTTTGCCGGCGATCGCGCCAAGAGCGTGCTCCACGTCCGGGGCGGGGTCATCGGGTTCCAGGAACGCTGGGGCGCCGCGGTGGCGGTGGGGGATCCCCTGGTCGCCCCGGGGCTCCGCCGGATCGCCGTGACCGGGTTCCTCGACATGTGCGCCGGCCGGCGCTGGGTGCCCTGCTTCTTCCAGACGGACTCCGCCCTCCGCGACGCTTACCGCGAGTCGGGCTTCCGCCTCATCAAGTTCGGCGAGGAGGCCGTGGTGGAGGTGGACGGATTCGACCTGGCCTCGCCAGCGCGTGCGGATGCCCGGCACGAGGTCGCCCGGGCGCGGCGCGCAGGCCTGGAGGTCGTCACGGTCTGGGATCCCCAGCCGCCAGGGGGACTGTGGTCCGAGCTGGAGCAGGTCTCACGCGACTGGCTCCAGGTGCGGGGCGGCCGCGAGATGGGATTCTCCCTGGGACGTCTGCGCGACGTCGACGGCACGACCCGGTACACCGTCGCCCGCGACCGGAACGGGCGGGTCCACGCCTTCTGCTCGTGGATCGAGATGGGCGACGACGGGATGGCCCTCGACCTCATCCGCCGCCGGCCGGACGCCGCGGCCGGTGCCGTCGACGTCTGCATCGTGACCGCGATCGAGCGGAGCCGGATCGACGGCAGAGCCCGGGTGTCGCTGGGCTCCGTGCCCTTCCGCGAGACCCTCGGCGACCCGCCGGACGGCCGCCTGGCGCGTGGCATCCGAGCCCACCTGTACGAGCACGGCTTCTGGGGCTACAGCTACCGGGGGCTCGCCCATTTCAAGGCGAAGTTCGCCACCTGCTGGGAGAGCCGGGACGTCGCGGTGCCGCGGGGCCTGAGCGGCCTGCTGGCCCTGGCCGCGCT
The DNA here is from genome assembly GCA_003141695.1 of Candidatus Dormiibacterota bacterium. Taxonomy (GTDB): domain Bacteria; phylum Chloroflexota; class Dormibacteria; order Aeolococcales; family Aeolococcaceae; genus Changshengia. The sequence goes on along the minus strand of PLNE01000149.1, from coordinate 15,964 downwards.
CATCCGCCTGCACAGCGGCACGGCACCGTCCGGACCGACGCCCTCCCCCGGCCCGGTCGGTTTGGAGCCGGCGCCCCTGCCCTGAGCGGCCGGCGGCCACCGCAGGGCGAGGGGACCAGTCAGGGCTGAGGGGCCAACCTCAGGCGAGAGGCTCCGCGAGGTCGTCGGGTCGCCCTCAGGCGCCCGGCCCCTCGCTGCGCACCTTCTGCACGTGGACCAGCGCCTCGCGAAGGCTGTCGATCCACTCGCCCTGGTGACGGGCCACCAGGCGGACGCACCAGGCGAGCGCCTCGCTCCTGCTACGAGCCACGCCCGCGTCGATCAGGGTGTCGAGGACACGGCGGTCGGCGAGCCGCAGCCGGGTCATCACCGGGACGCCCAGGGTGGTGAAGTGCTGGGTGACGTCTCCACAGCGGGCTCCCCAGGAGATCGTGCGGCCGAAGAGGCGCTCGGCGTCACGGGCGACCGCGATCCGGGCCTGCTTGGTGTCGGCGCGGAAGCGCTCGATGCGCGCGGAACGCGCCGTGGCCCGCGCGGAGTCCCCGGTTTCCGGAGCCAGCTCGACGTCGGGGATCTCGCCCACGACGAGGATCTCGTCGCGGTCACCGGTGATCGTCGGAGCGCCGGTGAACAGTCCCTCGGGAAGCCGGCCGGCAAACCAGCCCTGCAGTTCCTCGTCGGTGAGCTCGGGGGCGGGGGTGGCTTCGGGCTGGTGGTGCGGGTGTTGGTGTTCGAATCTCATGAATTACATGATTACAGAGCAAGCCTAAAGAGTCAACATCCTCCGGGGACGTGCGCGGATCAGGTGCCGCGACCCTTGTGGCGCTTCTGCTTGGCCTGATCCGTGAGGTCCTGGAAGGTCTGCTGGCCTGGACCGGGCATCTGCTGTCCATTGCCCCAGGTGCCGGGCTGCATCCCGCCCATCGCGCCCTGCTGGGCTGCGCTCTGGGTGGCCATCGCCACCATCTGGCTGATCCAGGCCTGGGCCTCGTCCCGGGTCCTGAACTTGCCCGACCTGACCAGGGCGTCGAGGACCCGTGGATTCTGCATGGCGGTGAGCTGGGGCAATCCGCCTCCGCCCGGGAAGCCGGGCGGCATGCCACTGCCGAATGCCCCCGAGAAGCCCGGCGGCATGCCACCGTCGAATGTGCCGGGAAAGCCGGGAGGCATCGCGCCCGGCCCAGCCGCGGGGAAGCCCGGAGGCATCGCGCCCGGCCCAGCCGGGGGAAAACCAGGAGGCATGGCGTCCGCGGCAGCCGGGGGAAACCCAGGAGGCATGGCGTCCGCGGCAGCCGGCGGGAACCCAGGAGGCATGGCGTCCGCCGCGAGCGGCGGGAAACCCGCGGCCTGGTCGACGGGCGAAGCCGGGGAATAGCCAGGGGTGAAGGTGTCGCCGGCGGGCGGATCGTAGCTGGGCGGGGGCACGGGGACGGGCTCGGGTTCGGGGGACTGGCGGCGGCCGAATTTCATATGGGGAATGCTCGCAGGCGGGGAGCGCCCGAGTCAAACGGCGGCTCAGCCGGGAAGGCCGCGGGCGGCATCCTCCAGCGCTGCCCGGAGGAGCGGCGTCGCGACCGGGTGCGACGCGAGTGCCGAGCCCCTGCCGAGGATGTCGCGCTCGGTCTTGCGGATGTAGCGTCGCGTGAACTCCGGGTCCCCCACGGCGGCGACATCGCGGATGTTGGAGAGGCGGTCCGCCGCCTTGAGCAGGGTGGCGTCGGGGTCCTTCCAGATCTCGCGGTAGTGGGCGCGCCTCATCGCGCCGGTCATCTCGGACGCCGGGTCGGTGAGGAGGGCAACGAGCTGACGCGTCCGCTCCGGAAAGTCCATCAGGCCGTCGACGGTGAGCTCCGAGTCCTCGACCGCATCGTGGAGAAGCCCCGCCGCGAGGATCGCCGGATCGGTGACCCCGAGCTGCTCCCGCAGGATGAGCGCCACCTCCACCAGGTGGTCGATGTACGGGGTCCGCTGGCGCCGGGGCTGTCCTGCGTGGGCGCGCTCGGCGATCGCGTGGGCACGGGTGAGCATGGCCACATCCGGCTCCGGAACGCGAGCCAGCAGGTCGCCCAGACCGGCGGTCGGACGGGCATCGGCAGGCATGCGCCGACGATACATGGGAAGGCCGGGTGGAACCGCCGCGAGCGACCACTGCTGCCCGCGTGCTCCGAGCGAGAAGGGGGCTCCGGCGCGTACCGGCGAGGTCACGCCATCATTGACGGTGACGTCACTCAAGGAGAGCCGATGAGCGCGGGAGCGCTATTCATCGCGGTGTTCCTCGCCTGCACCGTGGAGGCGGTCGAGGCGACCACCATCGTCCTGGCGGCCGGCCTCGCCCGCGGCTGGAGGTCAGCGGCGTACGGCGCCGTGGCGGCGGTCGCCGTCCTCGCCGTCGTGGTGGCGGCCCTCGGGCCCGCGCTCACCGCGATCCCGACGGATGCCCTGCGCCTCGTCATCGGCGCCCTCCTGCTCGTGTTCGGCGTGCAGTGGCTGCGCAAAGCGGTACTGCGCGCGGGCGGCGTCACCGCCCTGCACGACGAGGACGCAATCTTCACCAGGAAGCTGGCGACCGCGCGGGGGGCGGCCTCGCACCGGAGGGGCACCGTGCCGGACTGGTACGGGTTCACGCTCGCCTTCCAGGGTGTGCTCCTCGAGGGGACGGAGGTGGCATTCATCGTGCTCACCTTCGGGAGCAACCAGCACGCCATCCCCCTGGCCTCGGCCGCCGCCGGCGCCGCCATCCTGCTGGTGGGCGCGGCCGGCTTCGCGGTGCGGGCGCCGCTCGCCCGTGTGCCCGAGAACGCTCTGAAGTTCCTGGTCGGGGTCATGCTGACCGGGTTCGGCGCCTTCTGGGCGGCGGAGGGGGCGGGAGCGCGCTGGCCGGGCTCGGACGCGGCGCTTCTCGTCCTGTTGCCTGGCATCGCGCTCCTCGCCCTGCTGCTCGCCGCCGGGCTGCGCCGGCAGGAGGGCGCCCGGCATCGCCGCATCGCGGCCTCGTCGCCCACCCGGCAGGCGAGCTGATGAGCCGGAGGCTGCGGGCCATGGCCGCGTTCGTGTACGACCTCGTCATCGGCGACGACTGGACGTTGGCGCTGGGGCTTGCCGCGGCGGTGGTCGTGACGGTGGCGATCAGCCGGACCACGTTCCCGAGCTGGTGGGTGCTGCCCACCGCGATCCTCGCCCTGCTCCCGCTCAGCGTGTTGCGGACGGCGCGGCACCGCGCCTGAGCCGCCTCTCAGACCAGGCGGTGGGCGTCCCTTGGGTCGAGGGCGACGTGATGCTTGGTCCGGATGTCCCGCACCGTGCCGCTCTGCGCGCGCATGACCAGGCTGTGGGTCTCGGCCCACCAGTTGTGGTACTGAACACCGCGCACCAGGCCTCCGCCCGTCACCCCGGTGACCGCGACGGCGACGTCCGTGCCCGGCACCAGGTCGGCGATGCCGAGCTTCGCCTCCGGATCGAACCCGGCGGCCCGGAGCGCCGCCGATTCGTCCTGGTTACGCACCCAGGGCCGGCACTGCATCTCCCCGCCGAGGCAACGGAGCGCGCAGGCGGCAAGGATCGCCTCGGCCGTGCCCCCGGACCCGATGAAGACGTCGATGCCGCTGCCCGGCCAGGCCGTCATCAGGGCGGCGGCGATGTCGCCATCACTGATCAGCACGAGCCGGCTCCCCAGGGTGCGCACCCGCTCGATGAGGCTCTGGTGACGGGGGCGGTCCAGCAGCATCACGGTCAGGTCCGGGACCTGCACGTCCATGGCGAAGGCGATGCGGCGCAGGTTGTTCTCGGGAGTGTCGGCGATGTCGATGGCACCCCGCGCCCGGGGTCCCACCGCCAGCTTGTGCATGTAGGCGCAGGGGGGCGGCTTGGCGATCCCGCCCGGCTCGGCGGCCGCGGCGATCGAGAGTGCGTGCGAGAGACCCTTGGCGACCAGGCTGACGCCGTCGACCGAGTCGAGCGCCAGGTCCACCTGGTCGCGTCCGACACCGACGCGCCGCCCCGGGCTGAGGGGGTCCGCCACACCACCGGCGTCGATGACGACGTGACCGTCGAAGGGCATGCCGAGGAGGGCCTCCTCCATCGCGCGCTCCCCGACATCGCGCGTGCTCGTCTTGTCGCCGCGGCCGAGCCAGCGGCCGACGGCCAGGGCGGCGGCCTCCGTGGCACGCAGGAGCTCGAGGCCGCGGTGCCGTTCGCGGCTCAACCGTGCCGGCGAAACCGTGGCCGTCCGACGCTCTGCTGCGGTCAGGGCTCAGCGGCCTCCATGGCAGGGTCGACACGCGGCGAGAGGACGCCCCGGACGGATCCCGCGACCTCATCGGCGGCCGGCGCCAGTGCGACACGCTCCACGGGAGCATCCGCACGCGTCGCCGCAGTGTCGACGCCGGCTCGGCGGCAGACCGCGGCCATGAACTCCCGGAAGAGCGGGTGGGGCCGGCCCGGCCTGGAGCGGAACTCGGGGTGGAACTGAGACCCGACGAAAAAGGGGTGGTTGCGCAGTTCGATGACCTCGACGAGGCGGCCGTTCGGTGAGGTCCCGCTGTAGACGACACCGAATTCGGCGAGGCGCTCCCGGTATTGATTGTTGAACTCAAAGCGATGGCGATGACGCTCGTACACGACCGATTCGCCGTAGGCGGCGGCGGCGTGACTGCCCGGCAGCAGCTTGCAGGGGTAGACGCCCAGGCGCATGGTCCCGCCCTTGTTCTCGATGTCGCGCTGCTCGGGCAGCAGGTCGATGACGGGGTTGGCAGTGAAGGCGTTGAACTCGGTGGAGTTGGCGTCCTCGGTGCCCAGGGCCTCGCGCGCGATGTCGATGGTGGCGCACTGCATGCCCAGACAGAGGCCGAGGTAGGGGACCTGGTGGTGACGTGCGAAGCGAGATGCGAGCACCTTGCCCTCGATCCCACGGTGGCCAAAGCCGCCGGGCACCACCACGCCCTCCACGCCCTCGAGTCTCTCCGGGGTCATCTCCTCGGCGTTGACCCACTCCAGGTGCAGGTCGACACCGCAGTGCACCGCAGCATGGCGGAGGGCCTCAGCGACGCTGATGTAGGCGTCGGGCATGGCCACGTACTTGCCGACCAGGGCCACGCGCACCGCCGGCTTGGGGGCCTGGATGCGGGCCACCATCCGGCGCCAGTCTTCGAGATCCGGCGGACCGGCGGAGATGCCCAACAGCTCGACGATGTAATCGCCCAGCCCTGCCGCCTCGAGCATCAGCGGCACCTCGTAGATGGAGCGCGCGTCGGGAACATTGATGACGGCGCGCAGGGGAACGTCGCCGAAGAGCGCGATCTTCTCCCTCTGGCCCTCACCGATCCGATGCTCGCTGCGCGCCACAACGACGTCCGGCTGGATGCCAATGGAGCGGAGCTCGTTCACCGAATGCTGGGTCGGCTTGCTCTTGAACTCCTCGCTGGCCGCGATGTAGGGCACGAGGGTCAGGTGGACGTAGCAGACGTTGCTGCGGCCGACGTCGTTCTTGAACTGGCGGATCGCCTCCAGGAACGGCAGCGACTCGATGTCGCCCACGGTCCCACCGACCTCAACGATCACGACATCGGGTTCGGGCAACTCGTTTTCCGCGACCCTGAGCACGCGCTGCTTGATCTCGTTGGTGATGTGGGGGATGACCTGGACGGTGCCCCCGAGATAGTCGCCTCGCCGCTCTTTGGCGATCACACTCGCGTAGATGCGACCGGTCGTGACGTTGCTCGCCTGAGAGAGTGCGACGTCCACGAAGCGCTCGTAATGGCCGAGGTCAAGGTCGGTCTCGGCACCATCGTCGGTGACGAAGACCTCGCCGTGCTGATACGGCGACATCGTGCCCGGATCCACATTCAGATACGGGTCGAGCTTCTGCATCCCGACATGGAGCCCCCGAGCCTTGAGGATCGTGCCGATGGAGGCGGCGGTGATGCCCTTGCCCAAGGAGGAGACGACACCGCCGGTCACGAACACGAACTTGGCCATCGTGGAGACCTCCCGGTGCCGTGGTTTTGCCGATGTTAGCAGGTACCTATCTGCGCGACACACGGTTGACGAATGGAGGCGTTCCCTCCGCATCCGGATCGCCCGGGCCGCGCCGCCCTCCGGGTCCTCAGCCGGCTCCCCGCGGCTCGAGAATCACCACCCGCGTCTCCTCCGCCGTCCCCATCGCCCCCGTGAGGCTGAGCTTGGGCTGGGTCGGCAGGGTCTCCTCGGTGAGCCCCATCTCCTTGGCGAACCTGTCGAGGGGCTCGTAGTCGCCACTGCCCTCCACTGCACTGCTGCGGTAGCGGACCGGCACGACGATCGACGGAGCGATGGCATTCACGACTTTGGTGGCGGCCACCGCGCCGAGCGCATCCACGCCGCCGACGGGCACGGCGAGCACATCCACCCGGCCCAACTCGTCCACCTCGTCCTCGGTGAGCTGGCGGTCAAGCCTGCCGAGGGTGGCGACGCACACCTCGTCGACCTCGATGCGCATGATCGTCGTCTCGCCGGAGCGCAACCCATGGATGGTCACGCCTCGGACCTCGAACTCCCCCGGCCCGGCCACCTCCTGCGCCTCGCCCTCGCGGAATCGCAGATGCTCGGGGACGGTCACGCCGTCAGTGCGGACGATGATGTCGGGGTGCGAACGGCCGAGGCCCGGCAGCGTGGTTGCGGGCGGGTCGACGAGCACCACGACATCACGGCCGCGCAGGCGGAGGCAGGAAAGGCCGAGATAGGTGATCTCCACGGTCCGAGCGATCTTAGCCGGGATCGGGGTCAGGACAGCCCGGGCCGGTGAGGGGGGCCGGGGCCGGTGGCCGGCGGCCGATCGCGGGCCTGCTCAGGACGACCCGGGCGACGGCGAGCTGACCGGGCCCGCCACCTGGACGGCGATCGTCTGGGTGGTCGTCCCCCTGACGATGGTGACCTCGGCAGTATCGCCAGGGCTCAGGCCGAGGGAGGCTGGATCGAAGGGATTGCCGGCGTCGATGGCGATCCCGTTGACCGAGGTGACGATGTCGCCGACCTGGAGCCCGGCAGCGGCGGCCGGGCCGCCGGCGTCGATGGAGTTGATCAGGGCGCCGGGGGTGGTGCCGGCCGCGGCGGCGCGGGCCGGGTCGAGATAGCTGGAGGCCACCCCGAAGGTGCCCTGCGCCTGCCCCGCCCCACCGGGGACGCTCGAGATCAGGGTCGCGGCCGCGCTCAGAGAGAGGGCGGTGACACCAGGCGGTGCGGGGGCCTGGGTGATGGTGTCAACGATGCCGATCAGATCGCCAGCGGCGTTGAGCACCGGCGCCCCGTCGGCCCCGGGCTCGCTGATGGCACCGATGCTGATCGCCCCCTGCAGGGTCGTCGGGCCGTTGGCGGTGGCCGTGGCGGTGGTCACGGTCACTCCCACCGCACTCACATCGCCCACGCCCACGTCCAGTCCCCCGGAGGCCGGGCGGCTGAGAGCGATGGCCTGGTCGCCGACCGCCGGAGGGGAGGCGGCGAGCGGGATCGCGTCGAGATTGAGATTGGTGGCACCGGAGAGGCTCAGCACCACCAGGCCGTGGGTGACGTCCACGCCCGCGATCACGGCATCGTAGGCCTGGCCGTCGGCGAGCCCCACGCGGAGCTGGCTGTCGCCCTCGACGGCGTGAGCGCTGGTGAGGATCAATCCATTCGCGCGGACCACGACGCCATCGACGAGGCTGGCCGTCCCGTCCGCCAGCTCGGCGGCGGTCACCGGCTGCGTGGCAATGGTGACCACCGACGCCGCGTTCGCCTGGGCCAGCTGGCCGATGGTCTGGGGCTGGGTGCTCGTCGACCCGGTGATCTGCTGGTAGACGATGCGCTGGACCGGGCCGTAGTGCTGATAGATCGACCAGGCGGCCGCTCCGCCGCCGAGTGCCCCGACCAGGGCGGCGAGGAGCGCGGCCGCGAGCACCCGTACCCGGGGACCGGGACGGATCAACGGCTGGGCGGGCGGGGATTCGGGGGCGATCTCTTCCATCGATCCCGCAGGGTACGACACCGGAGGGCGGCCGTTCGCCGCCCCACTCGGCCTGCGTGCGGCCGGCGCGTCTGGATCCCGCCTCGGGGCTCCCGTGGTGCCAGGCCCTGCCGCGAACCGCCCTGGCCGGCTGCCGCTACGGCGATGGCTTCGGCGACGCGGCGGCCGGGCTGGCCGACGGCGTCGGGAGGCTCACCCCGCCGGCCGCGAGCAGCAGCTCGAGCTGGCTGATGTCGGCGTTGATCGCCGCCTGCGCCTGGCCCGCCGCGCTCAGGTTGCCGCTCGCGTAGTCCGCCTTCAGGTTGGCCTCTTGCGTCACCAGATCGCCGATGAGCGCCAGCTCCGGGGCGGTGTAACCCCCCGCGGGCGCAGAGGCGGATGGGCTCACAGTCGGGGTCGGTGAGGCACCTGGCGAGGCCACGGGGGTCGCCTCGGGTGAGGCGGGCGCGGTCGTGCCGGGAGGAGCCAGGCCGGTGGGCAGAGTGGTGACGTTGTACAGGGTCGCGATCGCGGTGGACAGACTCGTCCCCATGGCGACGCTGTTCTGTGTGCCGACGATGACGAAGCGGAGCTGCGGGAAGCTCACGCCGCTCGCCTGGTTGGGCAGCACGTAGAAGGGGCGCACGAAGAGGAAGGATTCGTCGTTGAAGGGCAGCACGATGACGTTGCCCAGGTAGACTTGGGAGCCCGACTGCCCCACCAGCGTGCGCTCCTCACTGATGGTGGGGTCGGTGTTGGAGTTGTTGTCGAACTGGTAGGGGCCGCGCACGTTGGTGTTATTGCCCAGGGGGACGGCCACCAGGGGCGGGTGGTCGGTCGTCGTGTAGTCGGACTCCGCCGCCAACCACGCGGTCATGTTGCTCGCCTGCCCACCACTCCCACTCTGATAGGGGCTGAACGTCTGCATCAGGACGAATTGGGGGGTGGGGTTGCCGGGCAGGGTCAGCTCGACGTACTGAGGTGTGGTCGTGACCACGGTGCCGTCAGGCTGGAGCCCCTGGGACGCGCTGTAGAAGTCGTTCTTGGCGAAGAAGTCGGCCGCGACCTGGGGGTTGCTCACCGGCAGCGTGTCATCCACGTGCACCTGGGCGTAGACCTTGACCTGGTTGCTGAAGAGGTCCTCCGGGTAGCGCAGGTGCTGGACCAGGAAGGAGGGCATCTGACTGATCGGGTGGAGCAGCCCGGGGTAGATGCCGCTCCACGCGGCGGTGAGGGGCTCCTGCATGTCGACCGCGTAGAGGGTGACGGCGCAGGTGCGGGCGTCGATCACCGCCTTGACGGCGTTGCGCTGGTAGGAGATCCCGTTGATGTTGTCGGATTCCGGGAAGCTGCCGGTCTCAACGTACGCGTCCGCGATCCACATCAGATCATCCGTCTGCGGGTCGGCCACGATGTAGGGGTCCGAGTCGACGGTCAGGAACGGAGCGATGCTCTGGATCCTCTGGTCGATGGTCCGGTTGATCAGGACCGTGCTCTGGCTGTTGGGGATGTTGCTCAGGAAGAGGTTGAGGCCCCCGAACTCGGTGATCGAGGTGGCCAGCTTGTCGATCGGGTTGTTGATCGTGAAGCCGGCCATGCCGGTGCCGGCGTGGATGTAGGCGTCCGGCGTCGATGGGTAGTTGAACTCCAGCTGGTTGGTGTTGACCACCACCGGCTGCTTCGTCTGCTCACCGCAGTAGATCTCGGGGTTGCCGCCGGTGCCGTCGAAGTCCAGTGCCGGAGGGGCACTGGAGTCGACCTGCTGGAGCGGCTCCTTGCCGTCCAGGATGTCGGGCTCGCCCTCGGCCCCGATCTGGTTCACGGAGACCGCGGTGATGCCGTAGCCGTGGGTGTAGACGAAGGTGTCGTTGACGAAGTTGGAGTTGGGGATGTCGGAATCGGAGATCTCGCGGGCCCCGATCATCACCTCGGTCTGCTGCCCGCTCGCATTGGGGTAGCGGTCGATGGTGACGTTGTCGAAGGTCTGGTAGCTGCGGGTGCGATCGACCTGGTTGAGGACGGCCGGAAGCTGGGTGGGATCCTGGACCCGGATGTTGGCCAGCGTCCCGGGGTCGGCGGCGAGATCCCCCGTGAGGGTCGGGCTGACCACCGTCTTGAAGGGCTCGTTGACGACGGACGCCTGACTGCCGGTGGTCTCCAGGCCCCATGCGTAGCGACTCGAGGTCAGGTAGTCGTCGATCGACTTGGCCTGAGCCTGCTCGGCGTTGGGGTTGACGGCGGTGGCGGTGTAGACGGCCTCGGGGATGATGGTGAGCGCTCCCGCCACGACCAGCCAGCCCCCGAGCAACCCACCCATCCAGGCGACCATGCCCCAGGTGGGGCGACGGCGGCTCCTCCGGATCAGAAGCGCGCCGGTCACGATCGCGAAGACGAGTGCGATCACCTGGAGGGCGCCCAGCACGGGGATGAGCACGTTCAGATCAGTGGCGTTGGGACCGACGAACGAGTACTGCGAGTTCTGCTCGGTCGCCAGGTGGTAGACGCCGAAGTGCGCCCCCAGCGCGGCCATGATGAAGACGCCGATCAGCGCCACCCCCACGTGCCGTGTGCCGATCCTGAGCGCGTCGTCCGGGCTCATCCCCTTGGCCGGATGGAGCTGGACGTCCAGCTCATCGGGGGCATGGATGACCATCAGGGCGACGCAGACCACCGCGATCGCACCGAGGAGGCCGACGACCGCGCCCCCCCAGAGCAGCGCCGAGAAGGAGTCGATCACGGGGAGGGTGAAGACGAAGAAGCCGTAGTCCATGTGGAATACGGGATCGGCGGCGCCGAAGGCGTGGCCGTGGATGAAGAGCAGGACGTCCTGCCACGAGCCGGCGAGGTGGGCGCCTCCACCGATGCCGGCAAGGACGGCGATGGCGATCCCCGCCCAGAAAGTGACCCGGCCGGCCAGGGCGTCGATGCCGCGGACGGCGCGCGTCCAGAAGGGCACACTGGCCCCGACCAGACCGCCGGTGATGACCAGCCCGATCAGGAAGAGGACGACCTGGGCGATCAGCGGGGTCCAGAAGACGTTCGTATGGCCGAGGCTGGAGAGATAGAGGTAGTTGACCCTCAGCTGGGCGAGAGCGAAGGCCACGATCACCAGGACGACGATCACGGCGACGACGATCAGGGCGATCTTGCGGAACCGGGTGTAGCGGGGGCTCCGGACCACCCGGGGCCGGCGCCGCCGGAAGAGCAACTCGGGGTCGAAGTTGAAGCTCACAGCCCGGCCGATGGTACTCGCCTTGACCCCGGCGGTCGCGTCAGGGCCTCCCCTCCCCGGTGGTCCCGGTCCTGGGGTGGCGCCGGACGGCGGCGGTCAGCGCCGCTGGAGCAGGAGACGGACGTCGAAGGGGTCGCGACGCCGCCGGATCCGCCTCGACACCTCGGGGCGGACCTGGACCATGTAGGGCTCCTGCTCGCGCAGGACCTCCTCGATGGCTTCGGCGACCAGCATCCCGCCGTGGACCGTCGGCACCCGATCGGCGAGGGCGTCCGCCATCTTCTCGGTGACGACCGTGATCTCCATCTCGTGTGCCTGCTCCAAGAGGGTCAGGCAGTCATCAAGGCGACGGAGCCGTTGCCGACGGTCCTCACCACCTTGCAACTCGATCATGGGTCAAAAATAGCGCAATTCGACCAAAACAGGGAGTCCCGCCGTGGCGAGAGCTCGGGCCGGCCCCTCGGGGCCGCGCCGGGGACCCGTCGCCCGCCGGCGCGTGACCGCGACTGACGGCTGAGACCGCTCCCCGGAGCCCTCCCGACCCTCGCGCCTGGCGCCGACCCCAGTGCAGAGGGCGACAGGATCAGCGGAAGGCCGCCCCCGCCCGCCGGGGACGGGCCCGGGAGCCGGGAACTGTCGCCGCGAGCGGGGTCTCGACCACCGCGGCCGGCCGGTCCGGCCGGTGGGGGCGGCTGCCGTTGCCGGCGGCGGCGCCGATGATCGGCCGCAGGTACTCGCCGGTGGCGCTGCGCGGCTCGCCGGCGATCATCTCCGGGGTGCCGGCTGCCACCACCTCGCCCCCGGCGTCCCCGCCGTCCGGGCCCAGATCGATGATCCAGTCGGCGGTCTTGACAACGTCCAGGTTGTGCTCGATGACGATGACGGTGTTGCCCGCGTCCACCAGCCGGTGGAGGACCGTGAGGAGCTTCTCCACGTCCGCGAAGTGCAGCCCGGTGGTGGGCTCGTCGAGGATGTAGAGGGTGCGCCCGGTATCGCGCCGCGAGAGCTCGGTGGAGAGCTTGACCCGCTGCGCCTCGCCGCCGGAAAGCTGGGTCGCCGGCTGGCCCAGCCGGATATAGCCGAGCCCGACGTCCTGGAGGGTGCGGAGGCGGCGGACGATGCGGGGCTGGTTGGCGAAGAGCTCGGCGGCATCGTCAACGGTCATCTCCAAGACGTCAGCGATCGACTGGCCGCGGAACTTCACCTCCAGCGCCTCGCGGGTGTAGCGGCGGCCCTTACAGACGTCACAGGCGACGTAGATGTCGGGTAGGAAGTGCATCTCGATCTTGATCATCCCGTCGCCTGAGCAGGCCTCGCACCGCCCTCCGGTGACGTTGAAGGAGAAGCGGCCCGGCTTGTAGCCGCGGATCTTGGCCTCGGGCAGCTTGGCGAAGAGGTCGCGGATGTCGGTGAAGACGCCGACGTAGGTGGCGGGGTTGCTGCGCGGGGTCCGGCCGATCGGCGACTGGTCGACGTCGATGACCTTGTCGATGTGCTGGATGCCGTCGACCTTCTCGTGCTTGCCGGGACGCTCCTTGGCCCGGTAGAGGGCCTGGGCCAGGCGGCGGTAGAGGATGTCATTGACAAGTGTCGACTTGCCGCTGCCGCTCACCCCGGTGACGCAGATGAAGAGCCCAAGGGGGAACTGCACGGTCACCGACTTGAGATTGTTCTCGGTGGCGCCGTTGACGGTGAGGGCCCGGCCGTCGGTGGACCGGCGCAGCTGTGGGACCGGGATCTGCAGCTCGCCGCGGAGGTACTGGCCGGTGACGCTGCGCGCGGACGCGAGCACGTCGGCGAGGGTGCCGGCGACCATCACCTCACCGCCGCGCTCCCCGGCTCCGGGACCGATGTCGACGATGAAGTCCGCGCTCCGGATGGTCTCCTCGTCGTGCTCGACGACGATCAGGGTGTTGCCCAGATCGCGGAGGGTCATGAGGGTTGCGAGCAGCTTGTGATTGTCCCGCTGATGGAGACCGATGGACGGCTCGTCGAGGATGTAGAGGACGCCCATCAGCTTGCTTCCGATCTGGGTCGCGAGCCGTATGCGTTGACTCTCGCCGCCGGAGAGCGACGCCGAAGCCCGGTCGAGGCTCAGGTAATCGAGCCCGACGTCGCTGAGGAAACCGAGCCGCTCGCGAATCTCCTTGAAGGCCCTGCCCGCAATCTGCATCTCGCGCTCGGTCAGACGCAGGTTCTCGGTGCGACCGAGCGCGAGCACGACCGTGAGGGCGGTGAAGTCCATGATGCTCATGCCGTCGACGGTGACGGCGAGAAACTCCGGCTTGAGCCGCTTGCCGCCGCACGCAGGGCACGGCTTCTGCATCATCAGCCGCTCGATCTCCTGCTTGACCCACTCCGACTCGGTCTCGCGGTAGCGGCGTTCGAGGTTGGGGATCACGCCCTCGTAGGACGCGTCGTAAGCGTGGGTGCGGCCGGTGTGGGAGACGTAGCGCATCCGGACGGTCTCGTCCTTGGGGAGCCCGTAGAGGATGACCCGCTGCTCACGGACGGAGAGGTCGCGGAAGGGAACGTCGGTGGGGATCTTGTAGTGGCGGCAGACGTTCTGGAGGACGTCGAGGAGCCACATCTGGGACGGGCCCTTTGTCCAGCCGGAGAGCGCCCCATCGTCGATCGAGAGCGAGGGGTCGCGCACCACCGCGTCGCGGTCGACCTCCATGCGCAGCCCGAGCCCGGTGCAGGTCGGGCAGGCGCCGTGCGGGTTGTTGAAGGAGAAGTTGCGAGGGGCGGGCTCCTCCATGGAGATGCCGCAGTAGACGCAGGCGTAGTCCTGGGAGAAGAGCATCTCCCCACTCGGCAGGCCTCGTGGGGACCCCTCATCCATCACCGGGGGGAGGTCTCCCCCCTCGGCTCTGGCGCCGGCAGAGCCGTCGCCGGCACCCACCTCTCGGCGGGACTCCCCGCCGGGCAGGCCCAGTCGGGGCCCCTCATCCCTCACGGCGGGGAGGTCTCTCCCCTCGGTCCCGGCGCGGGCAGCAACGGCGCCGGACGCGACGGAGCCGGTCGCCGTCCCGGCGTCTGCGACACGCCCCGCCTCGGGAGCGGTTGTCCGAGCGGCACCCTCAGCCCCCTCCTCTCCCCCACTCGCGGGCGGATCCGCCGGAATCAGCAGGATCAGGCCATCGCTCAGCTTGGCCGTCTGCTCCAGGGAGTCGCTGAGCCGGCTGCGCAGCTCGGGGCCGATCACCACGCGGTCGACCACGATCTCGATGTCGTGCTTGAACTTCTTGTCGAGGACGATCGGATCGCCGAGGTCGCGGACTTCGCCGTCCACCCGGGCGCGGGCATAGCCCTTGCGGCGGGCCTCCGCGAAGATCTCGCGGTGCTCGCCCTTGCGCCCCTGGACCATCGGCGCCGCCACCATCAGGCGGGTGCCCTCGGGAAGGGCCAGAACCTGATCCGCGATCTGCTCGATGGTCTGCTTGCTGATCTCCCGACCGCAGCGGGGGCAGTGTGGGTGCCCGATCCGGGCGTACACCAGCCGGAGGTAGTCGTAAATCTCGGTGACCGTGCCCACGGTAGAACGCGGATTGTGGCTGGCGGCGCGCTGCTCGATGGCTATCGCCGGCGACAATCCTTCGATTGATTCCACGTCCGGTTTATCCATCTGACCGATAAACTGGCGGGCATAAGTGGAAAGAGATTCCACGTAGCGTCTCTGCCCTTCCGCATAAATCGTATCGAAGGCCAGTGAAGATTTGCCCGAACCGGAAACCCCGGTGATAACAACTATCTTATCGCGCGGAATGTCCAGACTGATTTTTTTCAAATTGTGCTGGGCGGCGCCTTTGATTCGTATTACATTCATGTTTCCACTTTACTGACTTTTTGATAATCTCATTTCATGGCAGATCAGGGATTGAGGCTTACAGACTGATTCCCCTGCGTAGGCCCTCAGTCGGTCTGTTCACCTGCGCGGTTATCGTTTTTCAATGAATGATTTTTTCCGTACCGCGGATATCCATTCATCATACTTTTTTTCCAGCTTTTCATCTTCCAGTTTCGTCTTTATTTCTTCCCGCACTGATTCAATCTTCTTGAGTCCGGCCCCTCTTTTGTCAATCACTTTAATTATGTGAAAACCGAGGCTGGATTCGATCACGTTGCTTATCTGCTCCAGCGGCAGGCTGAAAGCCGCCTTTTCCACTTCCGGGATGATTACGCCTTTTTCAATGAACCCGATATCACCGCCCTGCTGCGCCTCCGGCCCCTGCGAATATTTCATGGCCAGCAGATCAAAAGGTTCGCCGCTTGCGGCGCGGTTAAGAATTTGCTGCGCTTCATTCCTTATTCCCGCTTTGGTTTCTTCATCAGCGTTTTTGGGTATCAGCAGTAATATTTGCTTAATTCTTACCGCTTCTTTACCTTCATACTCATCCCGATGCCGATTGTAATATTCCCCTATTTCCTGATCACTGATCATTACTTTGGACTTGATTTCCCGCCGCATCAGCCTCGTGCGCATCATTTGTCCCCTTACCTCATTTTTAACGGTCTCCAGGAACCTGCCTTCACTTTCCGTTTTTTTCAAAAAATCCTCCATCCGGATATTCTGCCTGGCCAGTGAATCCCGGAGAACCTCCATGACTTCTTCCTCTTTAATGCTGGTACCCGCCTTTTTCGCCTCCTGTTCAATCAACAAATCATCTATGAACCGCTGAAGCAAAGCGGCTTTTGTCTGCCTGATTATTGCTTCTTTGTCGCTGCCCGGATAGGTTTCATCAATCCTTTTAAGATAAGGTTCAAACGCCGCATTA